>CAZEXA010000103.1:0-6570 GCA_964516565.1 uncultured Eubacteriales bacterium
TTTTGACGACCGTACAGGTCGAGAGCTTCGGGGATTCGCCGCTCATGATGTCGAGGACGTCGACGCCGAGAATCCCGGCTGCGTTGTAGAGAAAGCTGAAAGAGAAATCCGCCTCACCGCGCTCGTATTGCAAATAGTCATCCACGTCCATGCCGAGCCTTTGCGCCATATCCTCCGAGGATATGTCGCAAATCTCGCGCAGCGCCTGTAATCGCATACCGATTTCCTTAAGTTGCGTATTCATCACACCAAACCGTCCTTTCATAGGCCGCTTTTACAGCGGTTTACTCAAAACCGTACCCGAGCGAAACAGCTTTGAGGTTTAACTCACGCAGCTCCTGCTTTTTCGCCGGAACGACTTTTTCCAAGGTTTTTTGCACGTTGTCATAGAGAACAAGCCCTGTTCTTTGAATAAAGAACCCCAGTATAACCATGTTGGCAAGACCCGTGAGATTGTTGTCGGACGCGAGCATACTCGCGGGGATATAGTCGGCGATAACGTCGGTGCGCTTTACCTTACGCTCGATAAGCGAGCTGTCAACGATAATCCTGCCGCCCTTTTTCACCGTGTCTTCGTATTTATCGAGCGAGGGCAGATTCATGGCGATTAATACGTCGGGGCAGTCAATGATCGGAGAGCCTATGGGTGTGTCGCTGACAATGATACTACAGCTGGCGGTACCCCCACGCATTTCGGGACCATAGGACGGAAGCCAGCTGACCTCTTTGCCTTGCAGCAGCGCGTCATATGCTAAGTATTTTCCGGAGAACAAAATCCCCTGTCCGCCAAAACCGGCAATCAGTATTTCAACAGCCACTTTATTTGTCCCCCTCCTGTGCGTATTTATCCTTATAAACGCCCAGCGGATAATACGGCAGCATATTGTCCCTAAGCCAGTCGAGCGCCTTGACCGGAGACAGTCCCCAGTTGGTCGGGCAGGTCGAAATGACCTCAATCAGCGAAAATCCCTTGCCCTCGGACTGATAGGTGAACGCTTTTTTAATGGCCTTTTTGGCGGCATTGACATGCTTCGGATTATCGACGGTTACACGCTCAAGATACGCCGCGCCGTCCACCTGTGACAGCATTTCGCAGATTTTGACAGGATAGCCGACGGTGTTGACATCACGCCCGTAGGGCGAGGTCTGGGTAATCTGACCGGGCAGCGTGGTCGGCGCCATTTGACCGCCGGTCATACCATAAATCGCGTTATTGACGAAAATAATCGTTATATTTTCGCCTCTTGCCGCCGCGTGGACGGTTTCGGCGGTGCCGATGGCCGCAAGATCGCCGTCTCCCTGATAGGTAAAAATCAGATTATTCGGGTCCGATCTCTTCAGTCCCGTGGCAACGGCCGGAGCGCGGCCGTGGGCGGCCTGCACCATATCGCAGTTAAAGTAATTGTAGGCAAACACCGAGCAGCCGACCGGCGCGACGCCGATGGTTTTCCCGGCAGCGTCTAGCTCATCGAGCACTTCGGCAACAAGCCGATGGATGATGCCGTGCGTACAACCCGGGCAATAGTGCATCTCCGCATCCGTCAGCGCCTTGGGTTTACTGAAAACAACCATTACAGCGCACCTCCCATCGCATTTGCTTCATTGATTTTGTTTAAAACGTCCTCCACCGAGGTAATCATGCCGCCGGCGCGATTGCACAGCAGCACCGGCCTTTTGCAGCGTATGGCAAGCTCAATATCCTCGACAAGCTGTCCCATCGACAGCTCTACGCTGATGAAAGCCTTCACCTTGTCCGCGGCATCAAAAAGCGCCTTCTTGGGGAACGGCCACAGCGTGATCGGACGAATCATTCCCACCTTGACGCCCGCTTTTCTCGCCTCGTCGACGGCGTTTTTAGAAACACGCGCGGTCACGCCGAAGGCGACGATACAAATCTCGGCGTCCTCCATGCGGTACTCGTCAATCATCGTTTCGTTTGCTTCAATCTCCGCGTATTTTTTGTACCGGTCAAAATTATATTGCTCAAGCTCCTCCGGATTCAAGAATAAGGAGTTGATGATATTCGGGCTTCTTTGTCCCTTGGTACCCGTGACCGCCCACGGCTTGTCATAGACCGTGACCTCGCCCATGTCAAGGCTGACCGGCTCCATCATCTGTCCCATCGTGCCGTCGGACAAAATCATCGTCGTGATGCGGTATTTGTCAGCAAGCTCAAAACCCTTAAAGGTTAGAGAAACCATCTCCTGCACCGAGGACGGCGCGAGAACGAGCATATGGAAATCCCCGTGTCCCGCTCCTCTTGTGGCGTGGAAATAGTCCGCCTGCGAGGGCTGGATACCGCCGAGCCCCGGACCGCCTCTCTGGACATTGACGACCAGTGCCGGCAAATCGCAGCCGGCAAGATACGACAGCCCTTCGCTTTTAAGCGCGATTCCCGGACTGGAGCTTGAGGTCATAGCGCGTTTGCCGGCGGAAGCGGCACCGATAACCATATTGATGGCGGCTATCTCACTCTCCGCCTGTAAAAACACTCCGCCGATTTTCGGCATTCTCCGGGACATATACGCCGCAACCTCGGTCTGCGGGGTAATGGGGTAGCCGAAGTAGTGACGACAGCCCGCCATAATGGCAGCCTCCGCCAGCGCCTCGTTCCCCTTCATAAGTACTTTTTCAGACATACCGTTCTTTCCTTCCCTTTTTAACCCCTAAGGCAGGTTATTTCTCGACCGTGATGACACAGTCCGGGCACATCGTCGCGCAGAACGCGCAGCCGATACACAGCGCCTGGTCGGTCACCTCGGCGGGATGATAGCCCTTTTTGTTGAGCGTTTCGCCGCTCAAAACAATAATCTTTTTCGGGCAGACGTTGACGCACAGCCCGCACCCCTTGCACAGGTCGCTTTTTACTGTTACTTTAGCCATGATGTTCCTCCCCGTATCTTTGCCAGCTCTGCCGGACGTACAGCGTGAGCGGAAATAGATTTTCTATTGCAAGCTCTCCGGCAAGTTCTTTTTTAACCGTTGTCATCTTTATGGGAAGCCCCGTTAGGGCGGATACCTCATTCGCGTACTCTACGGCTCCGAGAATATCCTTTGCGGTCGTCTCCTCACCGAGATTGCTGTTGTTGACAATGGCGGTAAACGGCAGACTCCCGGCGCTTTCAATTTCTCTCAGGATATCGATGGTACTCTGCGCGTCACGCGTCAGCGGACGGTATTTATTAATGACAAACAGCATTTCATAATCGTTTTCGGCGCGTATCGCCTCGGTATACCGCCCAAGCGCCAGCGCGCCGCGGTCGTCGCCGCCGACGTCGAGCACAGCCGTCAGCCGTCGGTCGTCGAGTACCGCG
Organism: uncultured Eubacteriales bacterium; assembly: GCA_964516565.1. Lineage (GTDB taxonomy): Bacteria > Bacillota > Clostridia > Oscillospirales > Acutalibacteraceae > DTU089. The sequence goes on from CAZEXA010000103.1 coordinate 3,315, forward strand.
TATGCCTCGCCCGGCAGGGCGGGCACATCGACGTTGGTATTGGCATATGCCGACGAAATCAGCCGGATGCCGTGCTCTCTGAGTACGCTCTCGCTGTCCTTGGTGCGAAAATACGGATTGACGATATCGAGGTCAGCGATTGCCACTGCGCTCCGCGTTTTGCGCAAATACAGCGCGTAGTTGACGGCGATATTGGTTTTTCCGCTGCCGTAATGACCGGCAAAAACCGTTACGCGCTTACTGTTCATAAAACCGGGACTCTCCAGCCGAATTTATCCTCAAGCTTCCCGAGCTGAATACCCGTAATCGTGTCGTACAGCTTTTGGCTGAACGCGCCGATGCCGCCGTCGCCGATGGTCATGACGTCGTTTCTGTAGCGAAGCTTTCCGACCGGAGAGATGACCGCCGCCGTGCCGGTGCCGAAGACTTCCTCGAGGGTGCCGTTACGCTGCGCGATAAGCAGCTCCTCGACCGAAACGCGGCGCTCCTCGACGGGAACACCCCAGTCCTTTAAAACCGCAATAACCGAGTCGCGTGTGATGCCGGGCAGGATCGAGCCGTTGAGCATGGGGGTGACGACCTTGCCGTTGATTTTGAAAAAGATATTCATCGCGCCGACTTCCTCAACGTACTTACGCTCGACGCCGTCAAGCCACAGAACCTGCGCGAAACCCTCATCGTGCGCTTTAACCTGCGCTATCAGGCTCGCGGCATAGTTGCCGCCGGTCTTGGTATACCCCATACCGCCCTTGACGGCGCGGACATACTCGTCCTCAATCCAGATACCCACCGGCGCGAGACCGCTCTCATAATACGCGCCGCTCGGGGAAAGGATGACCATGAACAGATAGGTCTTCGACGGTGCGACGCCCAAAAACTCATCGGTGGCGATGATGAACGGGCGGATATAGAGCGACGTGCCGGGCGCGGTCGGAATCCAGTCCTCGTCTATCTTAACGAGTGCTTTGACCGCCTCGACGAAGTCCTCCTCGGGAAGCTCCGGAATAACCAAACGCTTGCTTGAAGCGTTGGTTCTCTTGGCGTTCATATCGGGGCGAAACAGATATGTCTCCCCGTCAACACCCTTATACGCCTTGAGTCCCTCAAAAATCTCCTGACCGTAATGGAAAACCATACAGGCCGGCGAAACCTCCAGGTTGTGAAACGGCTCGATTCTGGCGTCGTGCCAGCCCCTGCCCTCTGTATAATTCATGAGAAACATATGGTCCGTGAACTTTTTGCCGAAGCCGAGAGCCTCTCCCGGTGCCGGTTTTGCTTTCGGGGCCGTAGTTTTTTGAATGGCGATCTCCATAATGATTTCTCCTTTTTCTAAAATAAATAATCCCCCAAGGCTTAAAGCCCTGAGGGACGATAAACAAGTTTACCGCGGTACCACCCACATTACCCCGACAGGGGTCTCTCACGGACTCTAAAAAAGTCCTGCGCCATGATAACGGGGCGCTCCGGAACCGATTACTGACAACGTGTTCGCCGGTCCTGCTCGGGAGGGATGGCACTTATGTCCGCGAATGTACCGGCTCACAGCAACCGCCGGCTCTCTTGAAACATTTTTGAACACGCTTCTCCGTCAACGCATTTAAATATGAGAATTATAAAGAGTCTACTCTTAAAAGTAAGTTTTGTCAAGAGGTTTTTGGCTTTTTCCGTATTTTTCTTACAGAAGCGTTTCATTTTGTATTTTCAGCGTATCGCGCGCCGAGTGCAGCACCTCATCGGTTGTAAACGCGGACGGCTTTCCCGAAGCATCGGCGAGAAAATCATAAAACGGATCGGCTGTGAGCGGCGTGCCCGTGACGATTTCGGGAGCGGCGGCATTCTTTAAGTAAAGCGTCACGCTGTCCGCACCGCCCTGGAACTCCATGACACCGTTTTCGCCCCACATCGTGAAACGCCAGCCGAGCGGACTTTTACAGACCATCGGGTATGGCATGGCATAGGACACGTCGGCGATAAGCCCCGCGCCGCCGTCGAGCGTCACCATAAACTGTGCGCTGTCGCAAAACTCCGGCACCTTCTTCGCGTAAGCGTTCCAGCAACGCGCCGCCTGAACGCTCTGTACACCCTTGCCTGTAATGAAACGCACCAGATCGATTCCGTGAATGGCGATATCGTTGATCGTGCCGCCGTGCTTGCCCGTTTCGAAATACCAGCCCGGGCGGCTGCCGTAGTTTAAGGGATGCTGCCCGCCGAACGAAATATTGTGGATTTCGCCGAGCGCGCCGCTGTCAACCACGGTCTTGGCGGCTGCCGCCGCCCCGGAGCAGCGCAGGTCGAGCATACAGCCGACCGAAAGCTTCTTTTCCTTTGCCAGACGCTCTATTTTCTCAAGCTCAGAAAGCGAGGTGCAAATCGGCTTGTCGGCATAAACGTGCTTGCCGGCTGAAAGCGCCTTGATGATTTTTTCGCCGCGTGCCGCGTAATAATCCCCGACGACAACCGCATCGAGCGTTGGCAGACGGAGCATTTCGTCATAGTCGGAATGCGTGACCGTGACGCCGTGCTCACGCGCGGCGGCGACGGAATCCGCATAAGTTTCCCAGGCGGCAATAATGGAAACGTCCGAAAGGGTCAAAACGGTTTTCAGAACCGAAAAAACATGGCTGTGGCGAAAGCCCGCAAACGCGATGTTCATTTTTATACATCCTTTCGTTGCGAGGAGGAAGTTTAGTCCGGTCCGGCAAAGCCGGATTCGCGCCATACTTATTGCGCGAAAGGATTAAACTTTTCGTTTGAAAAATTAATTTTTTAAACTCTGCATCGGCGCCGGAATGCGCCCGCCCCTATGGATAAACCCTTCTGAGGACAGCTTGCTCACAGGCATCACGGGACCGCTGCCGAACAATCCGCCGAACGACAGCTCCTCGCCGACGCTTTTCCCGACAGCCGGAATAACCCTGACCGCCGTGGTTTTACTGTTGACCATGCCGATGGCCGCTTCGTCCGCGATGATGGCGGCGATGGTTTCCGCAGGCGTGTCGCCGGGGATGACAATCATATCCAGTCCGACCGAACAGACCGCGGTCATCGCTTCCAATTTTTCAATTGTCAGTACTCCCGCGCGCGCCGCGTCAATCATGCCGGCGTCCTCGCTGACCGGTATAAACGCGCCGGACAATCCCCCGACATGCGAGGAAGCCATAACCCCGCCCTTTTTGACGGCATCGTTAAGCAGCGCTAAGGCGGCGGTCGTTCCGTGCGTACCGCACGTTTCAAGACCCATTTCCTCTAAGATATG
>CAZEXA010000104.1:0-1447 GCA_964516565.1 uncultured Eubacteriales bacterium
TTCTTAACCATTGCGACGGCGCACAATTAGATTTGTTGATTTTTTCTTTTTATTCATGATACAACGATTGTCTTTATATGTGTTTTAGCAATCAACCCAGTCAAAACCGGCAGACCATTATATAGCCATATCTTGTCGAAGTGAAATACAGACTGGAAAATAATGTTGACAAAAGTTAAAATTAAATGTATTATTAATTATTAGTAATGAGGTGGTATAATGAAAGGAATAATCCTTGCGGGCGGTTCTGGCACAAGGCTATATCCGCTTACAATGGTTACCAGCAAGCAGCTTTTGCCGGTATACGACAAACCGATGATCTATTACCCTCTTTCAACGCTGATGCTGGCAGGAATCCGTGATATTCAAATTATTTCTACACCCATCGATACGCCGAATATTAAGCGTCTTCTCGGAGACGGTTCGCAATTCGGCTTGAGCCTTTCCTATGCCGTGCAGCCGAGTCCCGACGGACTGGCTCAGGCGTTTATCATAGGTGAGAGCTTCATTGGTGACGACAGTGTGGCGATGATTTTAGGCGACAACATTTTTTACGGGAACGGACTCGGCGCGTTGCTGCGGGAAGCCGCATCACAAAATCAAAAAGCGACGGTTTTCGGCTACAATGTGGACAACCCTCAGGCATTCGGCGTTGTAGAGTTCGACGATAACGGCAAGGCGATTTCTATTGAGGAAAAGCCGAAGGCTCCAAAATCCAATTATGCCGTTACAGGCTTGTACTTTTACGACAACCGTGTCGTCCAATATGCAAAATCTCTGAAGCCTTCCGCGCGCGGCGAGCTGGAAATAACAGATATTAACAGAATTTATCTGGAAAACGGCGAACTGGACATCAAGCTTTTAGGACGCGGCTTTGCATGGCTTGATACTGGACTGTTCGATTCACTGTTGGATGCCTCGAATTTTATCAGGACGATTGAACATCTTCAAAACATTCAAATTTCGGCTCTGGAGGAAATTGCATACAATATGCAGTGGATTAATAAGGAACAACTGCTGGAGTCGGCAAACAGATATGGGAAATCCCTATACGGACAGCATCTACTGAATGTTGCCGAGGGAAAAATTCTGTACGCGGATACAAAAAGAGGCACAAATCCCACATGGGGTAAAGGTTAAAGCATGAAATTCTGAAAAATGGTTTGAGGGAGATATAGTGAATGATTCCATTTAACGTGCCTCCGTTTGTCGGAAAGGAAAAGGAATACATAGATGAAGTAATAGCAAGCCGAAAAATTTGCGGCGATGGTTTTTATTCCAGAAAATGTCAAAGAATTCTGGAGGACATGACAGAAACAAAAAAGGTTCTTCTGACCACCTCCGGTACGGATGCTCTTGAAATGGCGGCACTGCTGATAAATATTCAAGAGGGCGACGAGGTGATTATGCCGTCGTATACATTTGTGTCCACGGCAAACGCCTTTGT
>CAZEXA010000104.1:1547-6420 GCA_964516565.1 uncultured Eubacteriales bacterium
GCGACGAGGTGATTATGCCGTCGTATACATTTGTGTCCACGGCAAACGCCTTTGTGCTGCGAGGTGCCCGTATCGTGTTTACGGATATCCGTCCCGACACGATGAATCTTGATGAAAAGCTGATTGAGGACGCGATTACTAAGAAAACAAAAGCTATTGTACCGGTGCATTACGCCGGTGTCGGCTGTGAGATGGATACAATTCTTGATATCGCGAAAAAGCATCAGCTCAAGGTTGTTGAGGACGCCGCGCAGGGTGTTAACGCGTTTTATAAAGGACGGGCTTTGGGTTCTATCGGCGATTTCGGCTGCTTCAGCTTTCACGAAACAAAGAACTACAGCATGGGCGAGGGTGGCGCTATCCTGATTAATCATCAGTCAAACGTAGAGCGAGCGGAGATTATGCGCGAAAAGGGCACGAACAGGAGCCAGTTCTTCCGCGGCCAGATAGATAAGTATTCCTGGATTGATGTGGGTTCTTCCTTCTTACCCGGTGAGCTGAACGCCGCATACCTCTGCGCACAACTGGAGGAAGCGGAAAAGGTGAACAATGACCGGCTTTCAAGCTGGAATCTTTACGACGAGGGTCTGCGGGGGCTTGCTGAAAAAGGACACATAGAGACACCGTACATACCTGACGAATGCCTGCATAACGGGCATATGTATTATATCAAGGTAAAGGATTTGGACGAGCGCACAAGGTGCATCGCGTTCTTAAAGGAGCACGGAATCGGATCGGTATTTCACTATGTTCCGCTTCATTCGGCAGCAGGGGGAAAGCGGTTCGGGCGTTTTCATGGCGAAGACAGATACACGACCTCGGGAAGCGAACGGTTGCTTAGGTTGCCGATGTATTACGGTCTGACAGAAAGCGAGATTCAGAAGGTCGTTTCCGGTATATATGAATTCTTCGGGATGGCGGAATAACTGTATGAAAAAGATTGTGATTATCGGCGCAAACGATTTTCAGAATCAGCTGATTCTGAAAGCAAAAGACATGGGATACGAAACTCATGTCTTTGCTTGGGAGGATGGTGCCGTAGGGAAAGATACCGCGGATTATTTTTATCCTGTCAGTATTGTTGAAAAAGAGGAAATTTTAAATAAATGCCGTGAAATTCAGCCGGACGGCGTCTGCTCCATAGCATCGGACTTGGCTGTGCTAACAGTCAACTTTGTTGCGGAAGCTCTGGGGCTTAACTGTAACCCCTGCGCACTAAACCCTGCCTGCACCAACAAGTACGAAATGCGTAAAGCCTTTTCGGCGGCGGGCGTCGCGGTGCCGAAATTTCGCAGGGTTTCCGCCCCGCCCTGTCCCGATGAGCTTGAGGGCATGACATATCCGATGATAGTTAAGCCTACAGACCGTTCCGGAAGCCGATCTATCACAAAAGTGTTCAGATTTGAGGAAATTGCACCGGCAGTCGAGAACGCGGTCGGCAGTTCCTTTGAAAAGGCCTGTATCATCGAGGAATATATAGACGGAGACGAATACAGCTGCGAGTGCATCTCATATAACGGGAAGCATTATTTTCTGGCGCTTACAAAAAAACACACCACCGGGTCACCGAGCTTTATTGAAACCGGGCATGTACAGCCCTCGGATATTCCGGCTGAATGTCAGGAAGATATCAAAACCGATATTTTTAAGGCTCTGGACGCGCTTGGCATCCGCAACGGCGCAAGCCACTCTGAATTTAAGCTGGGCAAGGACGGTCACGCGCGCATCATCGAAATCGGCGCGCGCATGGGCGGCGACTGCATCGGCTCCGACCTCGTTCGTCTTTCAACCGGCTATGATTTTATGCGCATGGTGATTGATATAGCCTGCGGAGACGCGCCGGATTTTACGCCCGTTAATAAAGCAAAGAGCGCCGAAATCCGCTTCATTTTCTCCGAGGACGACTTGAAAGAGCTTGACAGAATAAAAGCCGAAAACCCGGACAGCGTTTTCCGTATCAGCGACATTGAACCGATTGTACCCGGAGCCGTTAAGGACAGCTCTACGAGGTTCGGTTATTACATTATTACAGAATAATTAGCTTTCTATCGTTCATGATTACGGGGGGGAATCTGCATGAAAAAAGTTATTATTTTCGGCGCAACGGGCAGTATGGGGCTATACGTCGCTGAATTTTGCCGGATGCATCTTGATGCCTCCGAATATGAGGTTGTTGCTGTCGGACGACGTGCTACGGATTATTTCACGCGGTATGGCATCAAATATTATCAGGCGGATGTCACGCAAAGTGACAGCTTCAGTGTCCTTCCGAAAGATGATATTTATGCTGTAATTGATTTTGCCGGCATTCTGCCCGCCGGTATGCTCGAATACCGCCCCAAGCTTTATATCGACGTTAACGTTACTGGCGCGTTCAATATTTTAGAGTATTGCCGCGAAACAGGTGCGGACAGGTTTATCTATGCCCAGTCATACGCCGATATCGGCGGGTATATCGGTGAGCGCAAGGTTCTGTCGCCCGATCTTCCGCGCAAGATGAACTACACAAACGACCACGCGTTCTATATTATCTCAAAAAATATGGCGGTCGATTTAGCTGAGCATTATCATCAGGTCTACGGGATTCGCAACATCATTTTCCGTCTGCCTAACGTCTATGTTTATACGCCCGCAAAATACTACTATGTGGACGGCGTGAAGCGTTTGATTTCCTACAGGTATCTGATTGACAGAGCGTTAAGAGGCGAGCCTCTTGAGATTTGGGGCAATCCTAAAAAGGTACGCGACATGGTGTATGTAAAAGATTTTTGCCAGATGGTCTGCAAGTCACTTACTGCGGACGTCCAAAGCGTTGTTTACAACGTCGGTACCGGCGCCGGAACCTCTTTAGAAGATCAGATTTTCGGCATCGCGGAGGTGTTTTGCCCCGAAGGAAAGAGGTCGGAGCTGATTTACCGACCCGATATGCCCAACGCGATGGAATATGTTATGGATATTACAAACGCGGTACAGGAGCTTGATTATCATCCGGCATACGGTTACCTCAACTATCTAAAGGATTACAAAGAGGAAATGAACTCAAACCGTTTTGAAAGTTTTGAATGCGGCGACTGTCTTTAATAAAGCGGTACAAACAGGGAGGGGGATATCCTATATGGAAAAAACATTGCTCAGCTTTGTGATACCCTGTTACAGGAGCGAGCATACCATTGAGAGGGTTGTTGATCAAATTATACAGAAGGTTGCGCAGCGAGAAGAATTCGATTATGAAATCGTCGCGGTAAACGACTGCTCGCCGGACGATGTATGGTCGGTTCTTTCAAGGCTTGCCAACACAAACAAGAAGATTAAGGCTATAAATCTTTCAAAAAACATGAACAAGCCCTCCGCTCAAATGGCGGCGTTTTCACACGTAAACGGAGACATCATTGTTGAACTGGACGATGACGGTCAATGTCCGATGGAGAAGCTTTGGGATTTAATTGATCCTCTTTATCATGGTTACGATGTGGCGCTCGCGAGATATCCCGTCAAAAAGCAAAGCGCCTTCAAGAATTTCGGAAGCAGGGTCAACCGCACAATGACCGAATGGGCGCTTGAAAAGCCCAAAGATTTGATTTTTACCAATTTCGGCGCAATTAAACGCTACATAATAGATGAAATTGTCCGATATAAAAACCCATACCCTTACCTTACAGGGCTCCTTCTGCGTTCAACCTCGCGAATCGTCAACGTACCGATGGAGGAGCATAACCGTCTTGAGGGTAAAACCGGTTTTTCATTCGGAAAAATGGTTTCGTTATGGATGAACGGACTGACCGCTTTTTCCGTTAAGCCGCTCAGAATTGCTTCGTTTACCGGTGTGCTCTGCGCAATTGGGGGGTTTTTGCTGGGTCTCTATTTCATTATCAACCGGATTATTCATCCGAGTATGACGGCGGGCTACAGCTCATTGATTGCAACAATTTTCTTCATCGGCGGATTGCTGATGCTGATGCTGGGCTTGGTCGGGGAGTATATCGGTCGTATATATATCAGCATCAACAGCTCTCCCCAATATGTCATACGTGAAACCATCAACATTGAGGAGGATGGTCATGGCGGAAAAGGCAGTTAAAAGGCACTCGCTCACAACACTTATAGTGCTTCACGCCTCAATCTTGTTTTTTTCATTTTCAAGCGTTCTTTCAAAGCTTGCGGCGACCCAAGCGCTTCTATCCTTTCGCTTTTTCTTCTTTTACGGCTGTTCTTTCTTTGTCTTAGGCGTTTACGCTGTCATCTGGCAGCAAATTTTGCGCAGGGTGCCGCTGAACACCGCTTACGGAAACCGTGCCGTAGCTACTGTTTGGAGTGTAATTTGGGGCTATCTGCTTTTTCACGAGACTATCACATGGACAATGATTGCAGGCGCGGCAGTTATTATCATCGGCGTATATTTTGTGGTGACCGCCGATGGATAAAATTTTTAATAACTTATGGATTTGTATCGGGGTCATGCTGTTTGGCGTTCTGATTGCGGGCTTTTCGCAGATTATCCTAAAAAGGGCGTCCGGAAAGGAATATAAAGGCTGGATACGGCAGTACTTAAATTTTAGGGTCATATTTTCATATGGTCTGTTTGCACTGTCTACGGTCTGTTCCCTCATTGCCTACCGTGTGCTGCCGCTTTCAATGGGTCCTGTCTGGACGGCGGCGGGGCAGATATTTGTTGTTGTCCTCGGTTATTTCATGCTGGGAGAACGACCGAACAAGCGAAAAATATGGGGACTGATTCTGATCATATGCGGAATTATTATCTTCTGCTTCTGATCTTCTGATATTGAATGCCGATTGCGTGGTAAAGGATTGATATACTATTATTGACCAGCTAAATAAACCTTGCGTATTTATCTGAAACATGTTATAATATAGG
>CAZEXA010000105.1:0-6395 GCA_964516565.1 uncultured Eubacteriales bacterium
ATACCACAATGGCAGCGGCGGCATTGACGCTCGTCAAGCGGTACCTCGGAGAAATTTAACCGGCTTGTTCCGGCGGTTCTGTGGCGGATAAGCTTTCAGGTACGCAGAATGAAGGGCAAAAGAGAGGCATACATATGGAAAAAGAGGTATTTGTAGGGCTGCTGTCCCTTTTTGGGACGCTGATAGGTTCGTTGTCCGGTGTCGTTGCGTCGGCGAGGCTTACAAACTTCCGGCTATTAAAGCTGGAGCAGAAGGTCGATGAGCACAACGGTTACGGCAGAAAAATTCCGGCTCTCGAGGAGCGCGTTAAAGGCGTTGACGAGCGGCTGGGCAATATTGAAGAGGCGGTGTACAGAGCATGAAAATCAATTGGAAGGAACGGTTGAAAAATAAAACGTTCTTATTATCATTAGCGGGATTACTTGTTTCATTTATATATCAGCTGGTAGCGCTGCTGTGCGACAAGGTTCCGGATATTTCACAGAACAGCGTTATCGAAGTGATTGGTATTGTCATTAATATTTTAGCCCTGCTCGGAGTGGTTGTCGATCCGACAACATCGGGAATTTCGGACAGCGCGCGGGCGCTGACCTACGGCACGGAAAAGGATGTCAGACTGACGGAGGAGTAAAAAATGGCTATCATTTGTATCGATCCCGGACACGGCGGCACCGACAGCGGCGGCACCGGTTTAGGACGGAAAGAAAAGGATGAGACACTGAAAATAGGAATCAAGATCCGCGATTTGCTCAAAGCGCAGGGCGTCACGGTCGTCATGACAAGAACAACGGATAAGTATGTATCCATCCCCGACCGCTGCGCCTTGGCGAACGGGAAGAAGTGCGACTATTATCTGAGCATTCACCGCGATGCCTTTGACGACGTTTCCGCCAACGGTGCGGGTATCTACATCTACTCCGGCGCGAGTAAAGAGACCCAGAGGAAGGCGCAGACCGTTTATGACGCGGTCATCAAAACGACAGGCTTTAAAGAGCGGGGCTTAAAGAGAGGCGCGGCGTGTTATAACGATTACGGCGTCAACCGTGATACGGATATGTCTTCGGCGCTTGTGGAGCTCGGCTTTATCACCAACGCCGCGGACAACACGATCTTTGATAAAAAACTTGACACACTGGCTAAAGCTATTGCTGCAGCGCTCTGCGCAATCGTCGATGTCAAGTACCGGGAAAATGTATCGGCAGATGCCAACGCCGAAGAGAAAGCAGCATATGTTGTGCAGACCGGAGCATTTTCCTCAAAGAAAAACGCCGAAACCTACGCCGCCAAATTAAAGGCGGCCGGTTTCAGCGTGTTGGTCAAGAAGGTTTAGCGCCGGTTGAGAGAATTCAGCGTCTCTAAGAGACGGGGGAAGTCCTTGTCGGTAAAGGCGTAGCCATCCATGCCGGCAGCCTTGGCGCCCTCAACGTTCTGAGGGAGATCGTCGATAAAAAAGCACTCTGCGGCTTTCAGCGAAAAGACCTCGCAAAACTTTTCAAATATGGCTACCTCCGGCTTTAAGAGCTTGTAGTCGGCGGAAATAAAGATACCATCCATCAGCGCCATCACGGGGATTTTACGCTCGTAGTCGTAAAACCTCGGGGTGGCGTTTGACAGTAAATACGTCTTAAACCCTGCTTCCTTAACGGCTTTGACAACTTCAAAGCCCTCCTGAAACGGCGGCATATAGGGGTAAAAGTCGTTAACCATCGCCTCGACCTGCGGGTGAATCTTCGACGGCAGTGCGGACAGAAATCCCGGCATGGCTTCCTTAGAGGTGATGATGCCCTTGTCCATATCGCGCCACAGGGGATTGCCGAACAACGTCGTCAGCACGATGTCCTGACAGTCCTCCGGAAAGCATTCCCGTGCGGTGCGTTCCGGATCAAAATCAACCAGCACACCGCCCATGTCAAATACGATGTTTTTTATCATAGACTGTTTTCTCCGGCAATTTTTCTGCCCATCACCACGCCCATGACCGAAGCCATCATGAGTCCGCGCGTCCAGCCGGACGAATCGCCGAGGCAGTGCAGCCCCTTGACGCTGGTGTTTAAGTCGGTATCCATTTTAATGCGGTTGCTGTAAAATTTCAGTTCCGGGGAGTAAAGAAGCGTTTCGGTCGAGGCGAAGCCGGGGACGACATGGTCAACGGCGGCGATGAAGTTGATGATGTTGAGCATCGCCCGGTACGGCATCGCCGCGGTGATGTCGCCGGGGACGGCATCGGGCAGGGTGGGTTTCAGGTTGGACTGCGACAGCTCCTTTGGCCATGTGCGCTTGCCGTCGAGTATGTCACCGTAGCGCTGGACGAGAATGTGCCCCGCGCCGAGCATATTGGTCAGCTCGCCGATTTTCTGAGCGTACTCAATCGGCTGATTGAAAGGCTGATTGAAGTTGTGGGAGCAGAGAATGGCAAGATTGGTGTTGTTGGATTTGAAGTCTTTATAGGAGTGACCGTTGACGACCGCCAGATCGTTGTCGTAGTTTTCCTGACTGACAAAGCCGCCGGGATTCTGGCAGAAGGTGCGCACCTTGTTTTTGAACGGTTTCGGATATCCGATGAGCTTCGATTCATAGAGCGTTTCATTGACGACCTCCATGATCTCGTTTCTGACCTCGACGCGCACGCCGATATCCACGGTGCCGGGCTGGTGGGCAATGTTGTGTTCTGCACAGATTCCCTCGAGCCACTCTGCGCCGCGCCGTCCCGTGGCGATGACCGTATGCGCCGCGCGCAGCTCCAGCTCCTCTTTTCCGTTACGGATGTAGATGCCGAGACACGCAGCGCCGTCCAAAATGATATTTGAGCACTCGTACTCGAAATAGATATCCACGCCGTTTTGGATTAAGTACTGTTCAATAGAAAAATATAAATCCTGCGTCTTTTCGGTACCGAGATGACGGATGGGGCAGTCAACAAGCTTTAAGCCCGCCTGAATGGCGTTTTTGCGGATTTCCTTGACCCTTTCGCTGTTGTTCACGCCCTCGATATGGCCGTCCGCGCCGAATTCCAGATAAATACCGTCGGCGTACTCAATCAAGTCCTGTACGAACGCATCGCCGAGCAGCGACGGCAGATCGCCGCCGACTTCAGAGCTCAGCGACAGCTTCCCGTCGGAAAATGCGCCGGCTCCGGCAAAGCCGGTCGTGATATGGCAGTGCGGCTTACAGTTGACGCATTGCTGCGTTTTTGTTTTCGGACAGCTCCGTTTTTCGATGGGCTTTCCTTTTTCGACAATGGCGATTTTCTCGCCGTGTCCCTTGCGAATCAGTTCAAGCGCTGTGAAAATGCCCGCGGGGCCGGCGCCGACAATAATAACATCGTAATTCATGCTAACGGTTCCTTTTTTCTTTTAAATACTAATAATTTGCTGAAGACATAATTCAGTATCACGACAATGACGCTGATAATAATTTTTGCGAGGAATCCCTCGACGCCAAAAACGGTTTGGTTTAGTCCGAAAAGGATGACGAGCGGCAGCCCGAACCATTCGATGACGCCGGTTATCAGCCTTGACGCCGTAAAGAGCAGAAGCTCCTTTATAACGCCGCCGGCTGTCTTGACACGGCTGTTGAAGACCCAGATCTTATTGGTGATAAAGGCGACGATAACGCCGGCCGTCCACGCAACAAAATTGGCGACGAACAGCGCGCCGAGCTGTTTGGAATTTTCGGCGGCAAACGCATGAAAGTCACCGTTGCCGAAGAGCGCGGTGACGACCGTATCTGTCGAAAAGCCGCTCAGGTTAACATCGAGAAGGCTCACCATCAGCGAGTAGACGAGCCAGTTGACGAGCGTCGTCACGACTCCGAAAACAATGTACAGCAGGATTTCTTTATAATAAACGCAGAGTTCCGCAATTTTTTTTATGCTGAACAGCTCCGAAAACCGGTCAATCAGCAGGAGCTTCTTAATTTTTCGCGTCATTCTCTATGACCTCTTTGATGATGTAGACGGGGCGGTTTTTAACTTGAATGTAGATTTTAGCGATATATTCACCGAGAAGCCCGAGGCAGAACAGCTGCATACCGCCGAGAAACAGAAGGAGCACAACAATCGTTGCATAGCCGGGGACGGCGATGCCGTAGGCAAGCTTCTGAATGATGACGACTATGGCATATATCGCGGAGACAAACGCCGAAATGAGTCCGGCGAACATGGCAATCTTGAGCGGTGCGGTGGTAAAGCCGACAATGCCCTCAACGGCATAGCCGACGAGTTTACGAAACGACCACGTTGACTTGCCATGGGCGCGTTGTTCGGCCTTGTATTCCATAAAAAAGGTATTGAAGCCGACCCATGAAAAGATGCCCTTGGAAAAGCGGTGGTATTCGGTCATCTTGAGTACCGCGTCAATCATGACGCGCCGGAGCATTCTGAAATCGCTGGCGCCGGAGATGAATTTTATATCGGTTATCCGGTTGATGACGCGATAGAAAGCATTCTTGAAGAGCGTAAGCAGCTTTCCCTCCTCACGCTCCTTCTGATAGGCGGTGACACAGTCGTATTCCGGATGCGCTTTAAGGATGTTGTACATTTCGCAGGCGACCTCGGGACGCTGTTGGAGATCGGCGTCGATGAGCACGGCACAATCGCCCCTGCAGGCGGAAAGACCGGCGAATATCGCGGCTTCTTTACCGAAATTACGCGCAAAAGCGATAATTTTAACGGTGTGCCTGCCGTCGGAGGCACAGAGCTTTTTTAACTCGCTTTGCGTGTCGTCTCTGCTGCCGTCGTTAATGAAAAGCATCTCATAAGAGCACCCGAGCGCGTCAAATGCATCAACCGCCGCGCGGTAAAACAGCCCGACGTTCTGCTGTTCGTTATAACAGGGGACGATGACGGAGAGATCCATAATGCTCCTTTTTAGCCGCTGCCCTGCGGCTTGTTTTTTCCCACAAATCAATATATCACAGGTGTGCTTAAAAGTCAAATTAACTATTCGTTACGGCTTCGTTTGAAACAATTTCATAGGCGATTCCGGTAAGTTCCTCAAGACTGCACACGACGCTTAAGCGCGCCCTAAATTTCGCCGCGCCGTTCATGTCCCGAACATACCACGCGGCATGTTTGCGCGCCTCGCGTATACCGATATTCTCGCCTTTGTACTCGCAGATTTTCTGTACATGAGAGAGCATAACGCGCATGCACTCGGATACCGGCGGCTCGGGAAGAAGCGCGCCGTGGTCGAGGTAGGCGTTAATCTGTGAAAACACCCACGGCCTGCCTAAGCTCCCGCGCCCGACAAGCACCATGGCACAGCCGGTTTCCTCAAGCAGCCGCGCCGCCGACAATCCGTCCGTAACGTCGCCGTTGCCGATGACCGGTATCCTCACCGCCTCGCGGACGGCGCGGATAATCCCGAAATTAACCGGGGGTGCGTACATTTGGGCGCGTGTGCGTCCGTGGACAGTGATTGCCGCCGCCCCCGCCGCTTCACACATTTTTGCCAGTTCGACGGCATTTATGCTGTCTTTCTCCCACCCAGCGCGCATTTTAACTGTCACCGGAACCGTGCCTGCCGCTTTGACGACCGCAGCGGTTACTTTGGCGGCGTTTTCGGGGTTTTTCATCATCGCCGCGCCGCTCCCGCCGCAAACGACCTTAGGGGCAGGGCAGCCCATATTGATATCGATGAAATCGGGTGCAGACTGAAGTGCTTTTTCGGTAGCCGCCGCCATCGCCTCCGGTGCGTCGCCGAAGAGCTGAACGCCCGCCGGGCGTTCGTCGTCAGTCAACAGCAGCAACCCGGCGCTTTTTCTGTCGCCGAGGCTGACGCCCTTGGCGCTCGTCATTTCAGACACCGTATACGCCGCCCCATAGGCGCGGCACAGCGTGCGGAACGCCCGGTCCGCCACCCCCGCGAGCGGCGCAAGCGCCGCTTTGCCCTCAACCGAAAACTTGCCAATCATCAAATGAACCTATCCTTTCAAACCGAAAATATTTTACCATATTCTCAAAAAAAGTCACGCTTTTTCTTTGAATTCATCGGTATTTGTGTTACAATATTAAAAACAGAAACAGGAAGGATTACGGTATGAGGCTTCTCGCTATCGACGGCAACTCATTGCTCAACAGGGCGTATTACGGCATCAGGCTGCTCTCCACAAAGGATGGGCGATTCACGAATGGTATCACGGGATTTATGAATATTCTCATCAATCTGCTTGATTCCGTAAAGCCTGATGCGGTCTGCGTCGCCTTCGACCTGAAAGCACCGACCTTTCGGCACGAGCTGTATTGCGATTATAAGGCGGGACGCCACGCGCCGCCGCCTGAGCTTATCGAGCAGTTTGCCCCGCTTAAAGAGCTGCTGCGTGCGCTGGGTTATACTGTGCTTGAGCAGGAAGGCTATGAGGCGGACGATTTCCTCGGGGCGCTCAGCAGCGCCTGC
>CAZEXA010000106.1:0-6376 GCA_964516565.1 uncultured Eubacteriales bacterium
TGTGGAAAATCAGACACGACAAGTATAAAAAGCTTGTTGAGAGTATCCCCGCCGAGAGTGCGGTTGTATAACGGATACCGTATGCTTGGTTATTACCATTAAAAATAAGCGCGTCGGATTTTGCCCGGCGCGCTTTGTTCTGCTCAATGTCCTCCCGTGCGGCCGATGCTTCTGAAAAGCCGCATTTTTATCAGCGCCGCACGTTTTGCGGCCTTTACGACGCCGGGCATGATATCGGTTGCGCCGAGCCCCTCTTTGTAAAGGTCGTGGGCGGCCTTGGCGCAGGCGTTGTTGATGTCGGTGAATATGTTGATTTTGGCGATGCCGTTTTTGATTGCCGTGTGGAAATCGTCGTCGGAGAGGCCGGAGCCGCCGTGTAAAACGAGCGGCGTATCGACCGCAAGGCGGATTTCACTCAGTCTGTCAAAGCTGAGCTGCGGTGCGCATTTATACGCGCCGTGCGCCGTGCCGATGGCGACGGCCAAGGCATCGATACCCGACGCTTCGGCAAACGCCTTTGCCTGGGCGGGTTCGGTGTAAACGCTGCGGTCGTCCGCGGCTTCGCCCTCACCCTCTGCGCTGCCGTCGTTGGCGCCGACATGTCCAAGCTCCGCTTCGACCGAAACGTCCCGGCTGTGCGCAAAGTCCGTCAAGGCCTTAACCTCGGCGAGGTTTTCGGCGTAACCTTTTGTTGAGTAGTCGTACATGACCGACGAAAAGCCGAGTTCTATGGCCTTGTTGACGCGCTCAAGCGTCAGCCCGTGGTCGAAGTGCAGCACGACGGGCACCGCCGCGTTTTTCGCCATCGGCAGAAGCAGGGGCGCCAGCTCCTCAAAGGACGCATAGGGCAGCAGGATTTCCGCAGTGCCGATGATAACCGGCGAATGGGCTTCCTCGGCCGCTTGCAAAACGCCCTTAGCCATCTCGAGATTGACCGTGTTGAACATACCGACCGCGTAGGCGTTTTTCTGTGCGTCCTTTAATACCTCATTCAGTGTGACAAGCATAATGGTTCTCCGTTATTCTTCAATTTTGGGGATTCGCTTTACGGCGGGGTCGGTAAAGAGGTCGTATTCGTCATAGCTCTTTGTGCTGAACTCGGAGATGACCGCGCCCTCGCTGCCTGCTTTAAACCAGTGTTTTGTGTTTGGATAGATCGTGTACTGCTCGCCGGGATAAAGCGTTATTTCGTGCCGCGCCGTATAGCGTCCTTCGGGCGGCTCTGCGTGGGGATCTTCCGACGGCTCGCCCTCCACGTATAGATAGACAAGACCATACCGGCAGCGGAAGGTTTCCTGTTTGCCGATGTAGCCGTCAAACGGCGTGTGCGTATGCTCCGGACAGGTCTGACCGGGAAACAACGCCATTTCCTTGGCGCAGTAAGCATCGGTGTTGATATAGGTGACGAGCTGGAGCCCCGTGTTTTCAAGATCACCCAAACCGAAATCGACGATCTCTAACCCTGCTTTTTCTTCGGGCGTCAGCACAATATGCGCTTTTTCAAAAAGGACGAGCGCCCGCTCACGCGCTTTTTCGCAGGTTTCTCTTGTCAATGAACTTCCTCCTTAAATCGAATGAGTATCCATAAATTGCAGTGTTTCCTTGATGGATATGACCCCGTCTGACGCGCCGACCGTCATGACGCAGTGCGTTCCCACGGCGTTGGCGAAGCGTCCGCTTCTTAAAGTGTCCCAGCCCTGCGAGAGTCCGGCGAGGAAGCCCGCGCAGAACGCGTCACCCGCGCCGGTCGTATCCACGGCTTTAACGGTCTGATAGGTAGGCAGCAGTGTCGGGGCGCACCCCGACGGGCAAATCAAGGCGCCGTCCTTGCCCAGCTTGATGATGACATTTTTAACGCCCATGGCAAAGAGATTGTCGGCTATTTTTATGGGGTCCGTTTCGCCGGTACAGCGCGAGGCCTCCTCGACGCTCGGCATGAACCAGTCGAGAAAGGGTAGCGTCTCTTTAATTTTCGGCAGCCAGATGTTCTCCGAATCCCACGCGGTGTCCATGACGGTGATTTTGCCCTTGCCTTTCGCCTCCCGCAACAGCGCAGCGCACGGGGCGCCGTCAAACGCGGTCAGCAGCATCGCACCGGCAACGAAGACGATGTCGCTGTCCTCCGGCGCTTTTACGGGGATGTCCTCTTTTTTGAACGCGGACGTCGAGCCGGGGTTGTACAGAAAGCTACGCTCACCGTCCGACCCGACGCAGACGACACAAACCGTGGTGGAAAGGCCTTTCTCCCGCACGATGAACTGACTGTCCACGCCGTGCTTTTCGGCGGTCTGTATGACAAAATCGCCGAAGGCATCTTCTCCCACCTTGCACGACAATGCGGCCGGCACGCCGAGCTTTGCCAAATCGATGGCGGCGTTGGCGGCACAGCCGCCCACATGGGTGGTGATGGAACCGACCCAGCGCAGCGTGCCCGGCGGGGGGATGCTGTCCGCCGGCGATACAATGACATCGGCGGTAACGCTTCCGATACACAAAACCTTCTTCAACCGTCATCACGCCTTTGACTGTAATATTTTTCCTGCAAAACAAAGTATAGCGTGTTTGAGAGAGAAAATCAATTCATTCTCTTTTTTGTTGATTTCAGTTGACATTATTGTTTTTATGGTTATAATAAGTGTGAGGTGACAACAATAAATGGAACGAAGAATCGTTGAATATTTGTTAAAATGGAAAGAAAGCCGCCATCGCAAGCCGCTAATTCTCAGCGGCGCACGGCAGGTCGGCAAAACATATATAACGCTTACCTTCGGCAAGCGGTATTATAAAAATACCGTCTATATCAATTTAGAGGATTCCTTACGGTTTCAGGAGATTTTTGAGCGTGATTTAGACGCGGCGCGCATCGTCCGCGAACTGTCGGCTGCCGTCGGGCAAAGCATTTTTCCGGGGGACACGCTGATTGTTTTAGACGAGATACAAGCCTGTGAACGGGCGCTGACCTCACTCAAATACTTTTGCGAAAACGCGCCGGAGTATCATATTATCGCGACGGGGAGTTTGCCGGGGATTGCCGTCAACCGCGGAAGATATTCGTTTCCGGTCGGAAAGGTCGATAGGATAACGCTTTATCCGATGGATTTTGAGGAATTTTTGACGGCGCTCGGCAAAACGGAGCTTGCCGCGATGATTCGGGAGTGTTTTGTCAGCGACACGCCTTTTTCCCTGCACGATATGGCGATGGATTTGTACCGTGCCTATCTTGCGGTGGGTGGTATGCCGCGCCCGGTTCTCGACTATATCGAGTCGGGGGATTGTGATGTCGTGCTTTCCTCGCAGAAAACCATAAACGATTCTTATATCGCCGATATGGCCAAGTATGCGACGCCGGACGAAACGGTTAAAATTATGGCGGCCTTTAATAGTGTTCCGGCTCAGCTCGCCAAGGATAACCGGAAGTTTCAGTATAAGATTATTAAAACCGGCGCGAGAGCGCATGAATACGAATATCCCGTCGAGTGGCTGAAAGCGTCGGGCGTCGTCTGTAAGTGCACGAAGGTGACCGAGGGACGCCTACCCCTCCCGGTATTTGCACAAAACGATTTTTTCAAGCTGTATATGACGGATACCGGCTTGCTCTGTTCAAAGTTTTCACTTCCCGCGCACATAGTGCTGAGTGCGGACGGCAGCTTGAATTTCTTTAAGGGCGCACTGACTGAAAATTATGTTTGCGCAGCGCTTTGCGCAAACGGATACACACCGTTTTACTGGGAAAGCGCCGGAAAGGCGGAAGTTGATTTTGTCGTTCAGGATAAGGCGGGAAACATCATTCCAATAGAGGTCAAATCGGCGGACAACGTCGCATCTAAGAGCCTGCAGGTGTTTGTAAGCAGGTATCAGCCGCCGTATGCCATCCGGGTATCCGGCAAAAACTTCGGTTTTGAAAACAATATCAAATCGGTACCGCTGTATGCGGTATTCTGTGTTTAATAATTTAAGACCGGTTATCGTCCGGTTTGTATAAAGAAATGAACTTTCGACGGGAGTAAAACAATGCGAATTTTAATTCTTGAGGACGACGCCGTCATCGGAAACGGGCTTCTGTATTCCCTCACGCAGGAAGGGTTTGAGGCGACGCTCTGCGCGACGGTGGAAGAGGCGAAGGAGAAAATCGAAGACGGGGATTTCGGGTTGTATCTGCTTGATTTAACGCTGCCCGACGGGCTGGGGTATGACGTCTGCCGCCTCGTCAAGAGCCGGTTTGACGTGCCGGTCATTTTTCTGACCGCCTACGACGACGAGGTCAACGTCGTCGCGGGACTGGAGCTCGGCGCCGACGACTATATCGCGAAGCCCTTTCGCCTGCGGGAGCTTTTGGCGCGGATTAAGAGCGTACTGCGCCGGTATAACGGCGTGCAGAGCGACATGATTGCGGTCGGGGACGTGATTGTGAAACCTGCCGAGGCGAAGGTTCAGAAAGACGGGAAGGAACTGTTTTTGACCGCTCTGGAGTACAAGCTGTTTTTGGCTCTTCTGCAGAACCGCGGCACGGTGCTCAGCCGAAACCGGCTGCTTGAGGAAATCTGGGATGCAGCGGGCGATTTTGTCAACGACAATACCCTGACTGTCTATATCAAACGGCTCCGCGAAAAGATTGAAAACGACCCGGACGACCCGCAGATTATTGTCACGGTGCGCGGGCTCGGTTATAAGGTGATGTAATGAAGAACGGAAAGCTGTATCTGCGCGCCGGCGTCATGGCGGCGATTACGGCAGTGCTTGCGGGAACAGCCTTTTTCTTTTCGGCGGCGGGCGGACTGCTCACCGCCCTTACGGGGCTGACGCTCACGGCGCTCTTTATCGTCTACACGCTGAAGCGGGAGAGGGAGCTGGCAAAGCTTTCGGAGTATTTATATAAGGTACTTAACGGGATAGATGCCCTCGAGGTGGAAGATAACGAGGAGGGCGAGTTGAGCATATTAAAAAACAATATCCGCAAGACCACGCTGATGCTGCGCTCGCAGGCGGAGCTTCTGAACAAGGACAAGCTGTGGCTGTCCGGCGCGCTCGCAGATATTTCGCACCAACTTAAAACGCCGGTGACCTCGATTCTGATGATGACCGATCTGCTGCTGGCAGGAGATGTCAGCGAGGACAAACGCCATGAGTTTCTGACAAACATCGCCCGCCAGACCGAGAAGATGCAGCGCCTTGTCGTGACGCTGCTCAAGCTCTCGCGGTTCGATGCCGGGACAATCGCCCTTAAAAAGGAGCTCATCAATCTGAAATCGGTCGCCGAAGCGGCGTTGAGACCGTTTTTGGTGCAGCTGGAGCTAAAGGGGATACTCCTTGACACACAATTGACCGACGCGTATTTTACCGGAGATTACGAATGGACCGTCGAGGCGGTTGAAAATATCGTAAAAAACTGCATAGAGCATATGCACACGGGCGGAAAGCTGACGCTTCTCTGCGCGGAGAACCCGCTGTACACCGAGCTTTTAATTAGGGATACGGGAACGGGGATCGAAAAAGAGGACCTGCCGCATATTTTCGAACGGTTTTATAAGGGCAAAAACAGTGCGCCCGACAGCGTGGGGATCGGGCTTGCCCTCAGTAAGTCCGTTTTTAACCGCGAGAACGCGAGGATAGAGGTTAAAAGTGAGCCGGGAAAAGGCGCAGAGTTTCGGATTCATTTTCAAAAAACGGTTTTGTGACGAAATTGTCATTATAAAAGTCACCGGATCGTCACCTATGCCGTGTACGATAGGCGTCAAGGAGGTTTCAATATGGATATTATCAAAGTGGAAAGTCTTTATAAGATTTACGGCAAGGGCGATACCGAGGTCAAAGCACTCGATGATGTGTCATTCTCTGTGCCTATGGGACAGTTCGTGGCAATCGTCGGTCCGTCGGGCTCCGGCAAATCGACGCTGCTGCACATCTTGGGCGGCGTCGATGTCCCGACGGTGGGCAAGGTTCTTATCGACGGCACGGATATTACGACTCTTGACGAAACGGCGCTGGCGATTTTTCGCAGACGGCAGATCGGGCTGATTTACCAGTTTTACAATTTAATCCCGATTCTGACCGTTGAGGAAAACATGACTCTGCCGCTCCTGCTCGACGGGAAAAAAGCGGATAAGGAGCATTTCGGAAAGCTTGTGGGAGCGCTCGGTTTAGGCGACAGGCTCACCCATCTTCCCAGCGAGCTGTCCGGAGGACAGCAGCAGCGCGTGTCCATCGGCAGGGCGCTGATGAACAATCCCGCCGTCGTCCTCGCCGACGAACCTACCGGCAATCTGGACAGCAAGAATACGAGGGAAATTGTCGAACTTCTCCGGGGTCTGAACAAAAAGCTCGGTCAGACTGTCATCATCATCACGCATGATGAAAAAATCGCGCTGAGCGCCGACAG
>CAZEXA010000107.1:0-6366 GCA_964516565.1 uncultured Eubacteriales bacterium
AAATGGCAAATCAAGGGTCTGCGACGCATTTTAAATCAGGGCGCGGGGCTTCGCCCCGCCTGAAATTTGCAATTCGCAATTTGCAATTTTCAACTTCCAGTCTCTGGCGCGCTCGCTGCCTGTATGGCATAGATACAGAAGCTGCCGCCCGATTTGCGCAAGGTAATGTTCATGTATTTGTCCGGCTCGGCGGAGACAATCGACCCGTCGGCGGCGACGGAAAGCTGGTCGGTGCCGATATAACCGACGGTGACGACTACCGACTCGCGCGATTTCTTGACACTGACCACTTGGGGCGTGAACGGGGGGGTATAGCCGGAAACAGGGACATAATAACAGGCATTCCCTTCATCGTAGGTGAATGTATAGGCTGTTCCGGATACCGTCGTGTGGACAAGGGGCAGCTCGGTGCCGAACAGCTTTGTATAAAACACTTCGACATCCGCTGCCGGAACGCGCAGTCCCTCGTCGGTCAGTTCAAAGTCGGCGGTGCTCCGGTCGTCGTAGAGCAGCGACAGGATAGTGATGTCAAGGAGCTGACTTTTGTTTGCTTTGGAGATGTCGTCAAACGAATCGGGGTCGTTGGCGACGACCCAAGTGAGGTATTGATTATAATACTCAAGCTCCTTGGTGTTGTCCGGCTTTTCGATTATATAGTTGACGACCGCCGAAATAATCGAGCCTAAGCCCACCAGCGTGAGAATCAGCATGGCGACCCCGAGCGGGAACGCCCACGGATACTTCCGCTTGCGCTTTTTAGGCTTTTCTTTAGGTGTTTTTTGTGTTTCGTCTTTATCAGGCGGGGTCTCCTCCAAGTTTTCGGAGAGATCCGTTTCCTCAAATTCTTTCAAAAAATCGTCTTCCATGGTTTTTCCCCTAATCAATGACCGCGCCGCTCACTTTGAGAAGCGCGCGGATTTTATCTGTATCCGCGTTTTTAACGCTGACTTTCTCACTCATGGCGACCGCCGCGCCGACTCCTGCTGCTTCCCCTAAGGAACAGCAGATGGGCATGATGCGCACCGATGCCTGCGCCTCGTGCGTCGCCGAAATACACCGCCCCGCCGTAAGCAGGTTATTCACCCCGCGCGGCACTAAGCTGCGGTACGGAATCGTGTAGTATGCGCCGCCCGGGAAATAGTAGTGACTCGTTCCCGACCCTTCGGGATTGTGGATGTCGATATCGTAGTTCCCGGCGGCGACAGCGTCCGGGAATTTGGTACAAGCCTTCAAATCTTCCTCGGTCAGCACATATTCTCCTTCGATCATGCGGCTCTCCCGAATGCCGATGCGCTGCGCCGAGGTCAGCAGTTCGCTGTCCTTAAAGCATGAGAAATTCTCTTTGAGGAACAAAAAAAGCTCAAGCATTTGCTCGCGCGCGCACATTTCCGCCTGTGACAGCTCGAACGGGTCAGTCGGATTCAGGCGCACAACGCGTGTGGAGTTGAAATGTACCACGCCTTCGCAGAGTCCCAAAAAGGTCAGGATGTTTTCGCGCGGATTTTTAATTTTTCCCGCCGATTGGAATTCCTTATACAGTTCCTGCATCCGCGGCTTTTCTTCGATAAACGCCGAAATATCGACATTGGCAACACGAAAACAAAGCGTCATCGGCTGACAGAGGCTATTCCTTGGCTCTCTGCCCAAACGGCACGGGCAACCTGCCATGAAGGAGAGCTCGGCGTCGCCGGTAGCGTCGATATAGTATTTGGCGGCGACGTTTAAAACTTGCCCCTTGACCGAGAGGGTGACTTGCGTAATCTTGCCGCCGTCAACCTCTGCGCTGGTGAGCGTCGTGTCAAACAGCATTCTGACACCGTTTTCCGTGACAAGCCGGTCGAGGACGATTTTCATATATTCAATGTTGAAAGATTGCGGTGACCCGTCGGGAACAAGCTCAAGATACCGCTTGGTTATCTCCTCAAAAATCCCTTTTGTCAGCGGTACGCGCTCTTTTTTCCCATTCCTTTCGAGCGTCGTCCACCACGGCATAAACGGATAAACGAGATTGTTTGCCGCCGCGCCCCCTAAGCACCCGGCGTTCTCGACGAGCAGCACGGACAGCCCCTGACGCGCTCCCGCGACCGCTGCCGCGACACCTGTAAAACCGCCGCCGATTACAACAAGGTCAAAGCTGCTCATAATGGTTCACCTCAATTAACGGATTTGACCGTCGCCGTTCAGTATATACTTTACCGATGTCAGCTCCGTAAGTCCGAGCGGTCCGCGGGCGTGGAGCTTCTGAGTCGAGATGCCGATCTCCGCCCCGAAGCCGAATTCGCCGCCGTCTGTAAAGCGGGTGCTGGCGTTGACATAAACGGCAGCCGCGTCGATACCCTGCGTGAATTTCTCGGCATCGTCGAGACTTTTGGTGATGATCGCCTCGCTGTGCCCCGTACCGTGTTGATTGATATGACGGATTGCCTCGTCGGTGTTTGCGACCGTCTTTACGGAAATGATATAGTCTAAATATTCGGTATAAAAATCCTCGTCTGTGGCCGATACGGCGTCGGGCAGTACCGCAAGCGCTTTTTCATCACAACGGATTTCCACATTTTTTTCACGCAGCGCCGCGGCAATGGAGAGCAGCGCCTTTTCAAGGATATTTTCATGGATAACGAGGCTTTCGCAGGCGTTGCAGACGGACACGCGCGAGGTTTTAGCGTTGACAATAATGCTGACCGCCATAGCGATATCGGCGCTCTCATCCACATAGACATGGCAGTTGCCCGTGCCGGTTTCGATGACCGGCACCGTCGCGTTCTTGACGCAGGACTTTATCAGTCCCGCCCCGCCGCGGGGGATGAGCACATCGACATAATCATTCATGCGCATGAGCGCCTCTGCGCTCTCGCGTGACGTGTCCTCAATCAAATTGATGACGTCCGCAGGCAATCCTGCCGCTGCGACGGAGTCCCGCATGATTTTTACAATTGCCTTGTTGGAGTTTATGGCCTCCTTGCCGCCGCGCAGAATGACGGCGTTTCCGGCCTTAAGGCACAGCGCCGCCGCGTCCGCGGTTACGTTCGGGCGCGCTTCATAGATGACCCCGATGACCCCAAGGGGCACGGTGACCTTTTTCATACGCAGACCGCTGACAAGCGTATTGCCCGACAGCACCCGTCCGACCGGGTCGGCTTCAGCCATGATCTCCAAGGCGCCCTTCGCCATGTCCGCAATCCGGCTCTCCGTCAGCAGAAGCCGGTCGAGCAGCGATTCGGGCAACCCGTTTTCCCGCCCCGCCGTGATATCCTTTTGATTTTCGGCGATGAGGTAGGCGGCGTTTTGCACCAGAGCGTCTGCAATTGCTTTCAGCGCCTTATTTTTAACCGCCGCCTTTGCGGTGGCAAGCAGGATTTTCGCCTCTTTGGCTCTTATGCCTATCTGTTCGATATCCAAAACTATTCCCCCAAAAACAGCGTCCCGACTTGTCGGCCGCTGTAAAGCTTGTATAAATCCTCGGGATTTTCGCCGCTCATAATGACCGTCGGAATACCGCCCTCGGCGGCGAAGCGCGCCGCCTGTACCTTGGTGAGCATACCGCCCGTCCCGCGGCTGCTGCCGCGCCCTCCGGCGAGCGCGAAGATACTGTCGTCTATCGTTTCGACGACCGGAATCAGCGCCGCGTCCTCATGGGTGCGCGGATCCTTGTCAAACAGACCGTCGATGTCAGAAAGGATAATCAGCAAATCCGCCCCGATAAGCCTTGCTACCTGTGCGGACAGATTATCGTTGTCGCCGTAGACGATTTCCTCGACGGCGACGCAGTCATTTTCATTGATAATCGGAATAGCCCCGAACGAAAACACCTTTTCAAAAGCGTTAATCAGATTTTCCCGGCGTTCGCCGTTCTCAATGTCGCTCTTGGTAACAAGCAGCTGTCCGATGGTGTTGCCGAACTCCTGAAAGAACTTGTCGTACATAAACATCAGCTCGCACTGCCCGACGCAGGCGGCAGCCTGCCGCGACGGCGTATCGTCGGGCTTGCCCTTTAGCCCGAGCTTTCCGACGCCGACGCCGATGGCCCCCGAGGTGACAAGCGCGATCTCTAGGCCGCTGTTGGACAAATCACACAGCGTGCGCACGAGTTCCCGCATCCGTTTAAGGTTCGTTTTCCCCGTTTCGTGCGTAAGCGTTGAGGTACCGACCTTGATGACAATCCGCTTCATATTTTTAAGACAAACCATATGCGTAATCCTTCAATCTTTATTACAATAAAAACAATTATATAGGATAAAAAGGGAAAATGCAAGCCCGGATGGAGGCCCGGACGCATCGGCGCCGATTTTATTCGCTTTCCCTATCGGTTGACAGCGCCGCCCGGCGCTCTTTGATTTCCTCATGAACGTTTTCCATGAACTCCGGCTTCAGCCGGAATTTCGTCTTGTGCAGGAGAAAAGCGCCGATAAGAAAAACGGGCGGGACAAAGAAGAGTAGGGTTTTGATCATCCGGACAGCCGCCGCCGTCGTCGCTACGCCGACCTGCGTGTTGAATTTGACCGCGGCAAAGCAGGAATACCGGATCAGATAGCTGATACCGTTCGAAATTTTGCTTAGGAAGGTGAGCATCGAAAAGATGATGCCTTCGTTGCGCTCCCCGTATTTCCATTCGCCGTAGTCGACGGCGTCCGACAGCATGACGCTCTGCATCATGCTCATCGCGCCGTAGCTGATGTTGGGGATAACGCTTGACAGCGCAAAGGCAATGAAGTTCGTCGGCGCGGTAAAATTCCCTATCGCCATAAACGCATAACCGAGACAGGGGAGCAGATACGCCGAAAGGTAGACTTTATTCCTCTCAAACCTCTTCGATGCCAGCGGTACGCCGAACAGCCCGATGCCGTTGATGGCACCCGACAGAATAGAGTAAACTCCGTAGGACTTGGGTTTCAGCAATACGTTCGTAAAAAAGTACAGCATCGTCCCGCCGTGCATACACGCGGCGGCATTGAACAACACCATGACACCAACGACAATCAGGGCCTGATCGTTTCTGAAAAGTATTTTGGCGGCACGCACGAACGAGAAAGGCTCTTTTTGCGCCGGAGCGAGCACCACCCGCTCTTTCGTCATTGCCGCGCAGACTGTGGAAGTGGTGATATACACCGCGGCGGCTATCAGAGCGAAGCGAAGATACCCTTTTCCGGTATCCTCTTTGCCCAAAGCGCCCACGATGTTCAAAGTGAACGCACTGACAAGCCCCCCGAGCGCGCCCGTGACTCTGGGCAGGATGGAGAGCTTGTCGCGCTCCTTGGCGTCAAGCGTCATCGCGGGTATCATCGACCAGTAGCCGACATCAATCATGGTAAACGTGGCGTCGCACATGAGATACAGAAAGGTTACATAGAGATAAATCCCGATGCCCGCAAAACCGGGGTTGAAGTAGATGAGTACCGATGTCAGGGCGTTGAAGATGGCTCCGAAAAAAATCCACGGACGGAATTTGCCCCATTTGGAATCGGTGTGGTCGATGATGGCGCCCATCATCAGGTCGTTGGCGCCGTCCCAGATTTTTGAGGCGAATAGCATCACCGCGAGAAAGCCGTTGTTTATCCCGAGCTGTGTGCGAAAGAAATTCGGCAAGTACTCGCCGTTGACGAGCGAAGACATCAGGTTTTTACCGACAGGGCCGATGCCGTAGCCTATGTACTCGCTCAATGTGATTTTGTTGTTTTCGGGAAGATTTTTCATATTGACTCCCCCATTAGTATTTTGAAAAGCTCCTCCGCAAAAAGCCCGTGCGCCTCGCGTGTCGGGTGGTTGACGCCGTTACTGAGCATCGCATCGGTGTCAACGCCGCTTTTCCAAAGCTTTTTCCAGACCGAAAAGCAGTCCGCGACCGGCGCGCCATGCCTTGCGGCAACCGCTTTCGCCGTTTCGCTGTAGCGTTCCTGCAGCCCGCTCGTCACAGTTTTGGCGGTTACCAGCGAAAACTGATAATGTGGACAGCTGAGGGCTGCCGGACGGGCGTTCATCATATTGGGCGTCAACACGAGTGCCTCAATCCCCGCCGCCGACAAGCCGGACAAAATAGCCGACATGGCTTCCTCATAATCGCTCAGGTGTTCTTCGCCCGCCGGAGCGTCGTTCAGCCCGAAGGCGACCACGCACAAATCCGGTTTAGCCTCAATGACCGCCCCAATTCGTTTAAGTCCTGCCGCGGCGTTGTCGCCCCCGATGCCGAAATTGAGCGTTTTGACTGCCGCGCCGGCGCGCTCGCGCAGCATTTCACCGAGAACGGTGTGATAGACGGCTTTTTCATCGGCGGCGCCGTCCTCGAAACAGCCCGCCGTTACACTGTCGCCGAAGAACGCCAGAACGACCGGTTTTCCGGTTTTGGCGGAGTCTTTGAGTTTTCGCACGATA
>CAZEXA010000108.1:0-5866 GCA_964516565.1 uncultured Eubacteriales bacterium
GAGCCGAGATAATTGGTTCCGCAAATCCAGAGTATGTCGTCGTTGTTCTCGTACTTTGTAAGAAGCTCGGCGCAGTACGGGAAAAAGGTGAGCTCCGGCAAATTGTCATCCTCAAGAAAAACGGCGGCCTTTTCACGCTCAAAAACCCACCGTGCGCCAAGGCCAATATTGTCATGCACCCCGCGATTCTCTTCGGCGTAATTCCGGATAATCTCGCAGTCCCAATTGACGGCTTGTTCCACCTCGCGGCGGCACTGCGCTACAAGACGCTTTTCCTCTTCGTTTCGCCCCTCGTCGCCTAAAAGATAGAGGCGTTTCGGACATACCTGAGCCAAGCGCTCAATAATTTGTAGTACCGTATCGGTGCGTTTAAAAATAAAAAGCACAACGGGGATGGGGTAACGCTCGTCACTCATTGCATATTCTCCCCCGTTTCTTGGCTTTCCAAAGCGTCATCGTCGTCCTCTTCTTCCTCGTTTTTCCTCGAGCCTCTGACAAAAAGGGAGCGTCGGCGCAAATTTTCGTTACTATGAGGCGTTGAAAAATAAAAGAAAACCATCCATGTAATCAGGAAGTATATGTGAGGCTCTTTATTAACCAACAACAGAAGACAAACAATGACGATGAATTTATCTACAAAAAAGAGGCGGCCTTCAAATACTTTGTTCCAGAGAAGCGAAATAAAACCGATTGTATAGGCAGCCCCCGCGATGCCGATGGAAGCGAGCATCTGCGTGCTTGTGGAGGTCTGTGCAACGACCTGCGGGTTGATAAAGGACGATAGCCTCAGCTTGAACAGCGAAGCCGCCCCAGTGAATCCCCACCCGAAAAGCGGACGGGAGAGGAACATGTTGAAGTTGATGTACGGCGCATTGATGCGGGTCATCGTGGTCAAAGAACCGGTTTCAACAAGCTTGTTGAAGACATCGGGGATGAGGCCGCTAAGCCAATAGAAAAAGGTTTTATAATACAGCGAGAACACTGTCAGCGCCACTACGAATACCACGTTGGCTATCTTGAAGCGGCTAAGCATCGTTCTTTTCCAAACGTATCCAACCAGAAGAAGGAACAAAATGAGGTAACCTGCCGTGGATTTCGTCAGATAGATACCGACCATATAGAGAAAGAGGTTTAAAAGCGATACCCGCTCCCTGAAATATATTTCAAATATAAAAGCAATGACGAGGATGGTTGCCAAAACGCCGGGTTCCCAGAAGATACCGCAGGCGCGGTTTGTTCCGATATTCTGTGTAACAATAATCAAATCATAGTATACGCCGCCGTCTCCGATAAGCGTAGGCAGCGACAAATCCCCGAAGATCGCCAACGCGGCATACAGCACGGCGGTAAACACAACGATGATGCTGACCGCTGTGTTATACCCACGCATAAACGCGTGGAAATCAATTCTTACCGCTATGATGTAGGCGCAAACCAGTGTGACCGCCACCCTGCCGCCCGAAAGAAGGTTTGAGAAGCTAAAATTCCACAAGAGCGACAAACCGATGCCGGCAATGAGGATAATCAAATAGAAATTCAACGGAAAACGGTGCTTGTAATTCGCGGGGAAAAACAAGTAGACGGCGGCGACAGCGATTGCCAGCGCCAGCGGGATGTACGAATTACTGACCGTTGTCCGGTAATAACCGCTGTTTATAAGAACAACAATTACCGTGATTACGGTCAAGAGCGTCATCTTATTTTTCGTCTTTGTTTTAAGCACTCTACTTACAACCTTCTAAAAACAACTTAACGGTATCCGTATATTGCCTGTAGTCAAACCGGTCGGCATCGACGGTCACGCGATCGATGTTGCCGAGCGCCGTTTCGATGCCTTTTGCCATATCTCCGAGCGACAAGATATATCCATTGTTACCCTCGCCGACATAGTCGGTGACGTTGCTAATGGGCGTGGTGAGCACCGGTGTGCCGCAGGAAATGCTCTCGACGAGCTTTGAGGGAAATCCGGCGTCGTTTTTTCGGCAGGATTCCCGCGCAATCACCGCGTAGGCGGCGTTTTTCACGTAGGTCAGCGTTTCGGTATGGCTGAGCCGCCCATGAAAACATACTGCGTCCCCGAGCGCGCGGAGCTTTTCGTCGGACAGCCCATAAAGGGCGGCGTACGCTTCTTTGGTGACGCCCACAATATCGAGCCTTACCGGCTGCTTCTGAGAAAGAACAGCAATCGAGTCAACAAGCAAATCAAGGCGCTCCTTGCTCTTACTCGGCCAGCCGGCGTAGACCAAAGAGGGCGTGCCGCCGGACGGTTTTGGCTCTTTGAGCCACTTCGGATCCTCCTTATCAATCAGTGGAGGCAGCAGGAGCGTGCGGCAGTCAGTGTAGAAGGATTGTAAGTATTTGCTGATGACAAAAAGACCGTCCATTTTCGGATGGAGTACCTTCATGCGCAGGTGAGAATCATAAGCGCGCACGAGCCGAAAAAGAGGGTTTTTATTGCTGTTGGTGTACCATTCGGATACGTCGCCGATGCATAAAACGCCACACGCACGGCAGTGATGTAAAATTTTTTTGAGCGCTATTGCCGGAAAATCATACGCGATCACCATGTCGTATGTACCGCTCCTCAAGAGTGAAAGCTCCGGCGAGGCATCGGCAAACATCAAAAACTTTTCGAAGGAGGTCTCTGCCTTATGCTTTTCAAAGCACGAAAAGCCGAAATAGTTCCCCCTTTTCCAGCCATCGGTTCTTTTCACGTCCTGTGACCAGCCTGCGAGCGTCACTTCACAGCCCAGCTCGCGCAGAAGCTTTGCGTTGGCCGTGACGCGGTGTGCCGTCGCCTCCCTGTCGGGAAGCTCAAACCGACCGATATACAATACCTTGTGCATAGCTCATCCTTTGTGCGGTACTACAGCGGAATATTTCCGTGTTTTTTAATAGGGTTGGCGCCCCGTTTTGTCTTAAGCATGGAAAACGCCGCGCTGATGCGCGCGCGTGTTTCCTCGGGTAGAATCACTTCGTCCACATACCCTCGTGCGGCGGCGATATACGGATTCATAAATTTAGCCTCATAGTCCCCTATCAGCCTTTCCTCGGCTGACTTCGGGTCAGGCGCGCCGTCGATTTCTCTCTTGAAAACGATCCGGACGGCACCCTCCGCACCCATGACCGCGATTTGCGCGATAGGCCAGGCGTAGACGATATCCGCGCCCATATTTTTGCTGTTCATGGCAATATACGCTCCACCGAAAGCCTTGCGCATGATCAGGCTGACCTTTGGCACGGTTGCCTCCGCATAGGCAAACAGGAGCTTGGCACCGTGGCGTATGATGCCCGCGTGCTCCTGCGTACGTCCCGGCATATACCCGGTCACGTCAATAAGCGAGAGGATGGGAATATTAAAGCAGTCGCAGAAGCGGATAAAACGCGCGGCCTTGTCGGAGGCGTCGGTGTTGAGAGAGCCGGCCATACAGGACGGCTGGTTGGCGACGATACCAAGGGTCTCGCCGTCGAGACGGCAAAAGCCGACGACAATGTTTTTTGCGAAATCCTTTTGCACCTCAAAGAAGCTATTTTCATCAATGAACGAGTCGATTACCTGGTGGACGTCGTAACCGCGGCGTTGGATATCCGGGACAATGTCCATAAAATCCCCCGAGCGGTCAATCGGTATGCCCTGTATGACTGGGGGCGTTTCGGTATTGTTCTGCGGCAGGAAGGAGAGCAACTCCCGCACTTTACGCAGGCAAGTTTCGTCATCCGGATACTTAAAATGCGCCACGCCTGACTTTTCGGTGAGGACAGCCGCGCCGCCGAGTTCGTCGGCGGTGACCATCTCCCCGGTGACCGCCTTAACAACCTGCGGACCGGTAATGAACATCTGGCTTGTCTGTTCAGACATAAAGATGAAGTCACAAATAGCCGGAGAATAGCAAGCTCCGCCTGCACAGGGTCCTAAAATGACCGCGATCTGAGGGATGACACCGGATGCCTTTGTGTTGCGCAAAAAAATACCGCTGTAGCCGCTTAAGGAGCAAATGCCCTCCTCGATACGCGCTCCACCGCTGTCATTGATGGAGATGAACGGTACGCGCATATCCATAGCCATGTCTATGGCGCGGCAAATTTTAAGCGAGTGATATTCGCCGAGCGTACCGCCGATGACGGTGAAATCCTCAGAAGAAGCAAAAACAAGGCGGCCGTTGATCCGACCGTATCCGGTGATGACCCCGTCTCCCGGCACGCGCTTGCCGTCCATGCCGAAATCGTCAATCCGCGATTCAATCAGTGCGCCGATCTCGGTAAACATCCCTTCGTCGAACAGAATCTCAAGCCGCTCTTTGGCGCTCAGCTTCCCAGCCTGATGCTGGCGCTCGACGCGCTTTTCCCCGCCGCCGCTTTGGCTCAGATTCCGTCTGCGGACCAGTTCATCCGTATATTTTGCGTCCCACATAGAGTATTAATCCTTTCGCGTGCCAATCGGTTTGGCCGGTATGCCGCCGTAGATGGTGTACGGCTCGGTCAAAGATTTAGATACGACGGCACCGGCGGCAACAATACAGCCGTCGGGGATATGCACACCTTTGAGCAGCACGACATTGGCACCCAGCCAACAATCGTTGCCTACGACGATATCCGCTTCGGTAAAGTCCTGAAACGTCATAGGTGCATCCTTTTTCGTCCCGTGATTGGTCGAAAACATTTTAACGCCCGGACCCATGAGCAGGTTGTCCCCTAAAATGATGTGCGAGTTTTCCCCGCACCAGATACAGCAGTTATAGTTAATGTGGGAGTTGTTCCCGACGGTTATGTTCTGAGGATTGCGGATCGACGCGGAGGCGTGTACACGCAAGTTCTCTCCGTACCGCATTTTATAGCGCCATGTGACGTGTTCATGGATATAATAGCCCAGACTCGATTCGGCGGCTTTTACGAAGCTGAGGGAAAACAGACCCTTGACGGCTTCTTGGTAATATTTTTTATCCATGTACTGCATCCTCCGGTCTTTTTCTCAGGAGCTTTTCGTAGACAAGCTTGCGGCAGCCGACGGGCATACGCGCTACAAGTAGACGACCGTACCGGTTTCTTAAATATTCGCTGCGGCTTATAAACCCGATTTCCAAAAGATATTTTTGGAATTTGCTCGTACTCTCGATATACGCCCGACTGCCCTTGCGCTGGTACCGATTTTCATCGGTGCGGACAAAGACGAGAACCTCGGGAAAATTGGCGAACTTCGAGCCCTGCCGCAGCATACGGATCCAAAGGTAATAATCCTCGTACAGGGGGAAATGCTGATAATTGCCCGCCTTTATCACCGCGCTGCGTCTGAGCAGGACAGAAACATGGGAGACGGGGCTGCGAGACCTCGCCTGTTTTTCAATCTCCTCCTGCGTACACTTTAAGGTCCTGACCGACAAAACGTTGTCGGGAGTCCCGAAAAACTCCGCGGTAAAGGTGCCGACGACGTCGCATTCGGGGTGTGTTTCGGCATAGTGTAGCTGTTTTTCAAACCGGTCCGGCGCGCAGATGTCGTCGGAGTCCATCCGCAGAATGCAGTCAAATTCACTTAAGGCGACGCCTTCGCCCAGAGCATTGCCGAGCCCCTTGTTTTCAGGCAACCGCGTGACGGCAAATGTCCCGGGATACTTCGTCTCATATTCGGTCAGTACCGCATTCAGGTTTTCATTGATCGGCCCGTCGACCATGATTCGGAAGCTGTCTGGTTTTCTGGTCTGGTTGTCATAAGCGCTCACGATGGCCTCGCGCAGAAACTGCGGGTCATCATGTTCATAACAACTCATCAGTACTTCAAACTGCATAACTCCCCCTCACTGCCTATTGATTTTTTCGGCGGCGGCCGCAAACGTGCAGAAGGTAAAGTCCTTCTCCTGAAGCATACCAATGA
>CAZEXA010000109.1:0-5769 GCA_964516565.1 uncultured Eubacteriales bacterium
AAATGACTTTCGGCTTGAAAGATCCATTGTATTCGAGAACAAGATAAAGCCCTTCCGTATTCAGCGTGTCACCGGCAAAATAATCCGTTTTTGTAGGAGGAATAGCGACGATAATTCCCGCCCAGGTAGGCGTCACGATCACGTTAACAGGTACTGTCCGGTCACCGTAGGTGATAACAACAGTCTGCTCCCCAACTTCCGAAAAAGTTGCGGGCGCAAAGTTGTAACCGGACACGGCTGTTTTTTCATTACCGGCATGGTCAATAACGGTGAGCTCCAGTCCGCTGGGGTCAAAGCTCTCCCCGACGGTGTATTCCGTCTTGAGCGGCAGTGTTTTGACCGTAACATTTGTCAGCGGAACGATTTCATAGCTAAGGGCGTTGGCGTCGGCATAATCCTCGCCCTTGCCGCCCTCAAAGCAGAACAGAATGAAATCCTCCTGTGGTACGTTGATTTCTTTGTAGCCTAAAGCAAAATATCCGATCTCCGCGGTGTTTTCAGGGATAAGAATACTTGTCAGCGCGTCACAGCCTAAAAAGGCCTTGTTGCTGATACGCGTTATGCCGTCGGGCAGCGTAATTCCCGTTATGGATGCGCAGCCGGCAAACGCCATGCTCCCGATGCCCGTAACCGGCAGGTCCTCAATCGTCTCCGGTATCTCCAGATTGCCGCTTGCCAAAGGGTCACAGCCGGTGATCGTCACCGCCGTTCTCTCGGCGTCTATTTCATAGGTAAAAGGGCTATCCTCGGCGAAAGCGGTTGTAAAGCCCAACGCGGGCACCGCTGTAACGGCAAGAGCCAGAACGAGTAAAACGGAAAGCGTTTTTTTAATGTACATTTTATTATTCTCCGGTAATTCGTGTCAGATTTCAAGCGTTAAGCTGATGAATTCATCATACAGGATAATTTTGGATTTGTCAATTCAGACGTCAGACATCAGATGCCAGATTTCAGACGGCAAAGTCAGATAGGCATCAATAAGGCTTGGCGCTTTTTATGGATGTAAAGGAACTGTAGATTTTCGTGCCGTTGATTGTTTTGTACGCTCTCACCTTGAAGTAATACGTTTTGTTTTTTGTAAGACCGGTTTTGGTATATGCTGTTTTCGTTGTCGTTGTCAGCTTTGAATAGGTGCCGCTGCTCGATGTCGCCATCCAGACCTCATAACCGGTCGCGCCGGAAACGGCATTCCAAGATGTCTTAATGCTCGTACTGCTCGCCTTTGCCGCCGTAAAGGAAGCCGGGGTTGCAGGGATGACCTTGACGGTAAATGAAGTCGTTTTATTGCCATAGGTAACGGTGATCTTTTGTGTGCCTATAGCGGAAAGCTTTGCCGGTGAGCAAGTAAAGCCGGAATAAATCGTATGCTTTGTATTGTCGCTGTAGGCGGCAGTCAGCGTCAGTCCCGTTGTGTTCAGCGATTCGCCGGGACGGTAAGTTGTTTTAGCCGGGGTTGATTTTACGGCGATACTTTTTAGCGTAAAGCTTGAATAGGCGATACTATTGGCTTTCGCATACTTCTCCGCGGTGCTGTACGCGTAGCATTTCATTGTGAAACCGTTCATGCGCACGGTACTGTTGTCGTTTGTGCCTCTGCAAAAACCGAATGTGCAGCCGCCGATACTTGTAACCTCGGCGGGAACTGTGACGCTTTTCAAAGAAGTGCAGCTATGAAACGCGTTTGTCGCGATTTTTCTGACGCTGTTTGGAATCGATATACTTTTCAGTGACGAGCACCCGTTAAACGCGCTTTCCCCAATGCCGATTACACTGGCGGGGATTGTAATGCTCGTGAGCGTCGTGCATTTAAAAAATGTCCAACCACCGACGTTTTTCAGATTGGTCGGAAGCGTTACGGCTTTTAAGGAGCAACACTCCGAAAATGCCGATTGACCAATTTGGTTCACACTGCTTGGAATGGTGACGCCGGTAAGCTTCTCACATCCGCCGAAAGCACCGTCTGCAAAACCGAGGGTACCTGTCGTGACCGTGTAGTTTCCGCTAATGCTTTCTTTTGCTTTAATTAGATATTTACCGATATACAGAACGCTGTTTTTCCAGTTATCAGTTTTATTGTAATAGGCGGTATTTCCAAACACCGACCAGCCGATGCTTGTCAGAGTATCCGATAGCGTTATGGTTTTAAGGGAAGTACAATCTGCAAACACTAATCCACCGATGCTTGTCAGGCCTTTCGGAATGGTTATACTCAATAAGGATGTACAGCCTTGAAATGTGCTGATTCCGATGCTTTTTACGCTGCTCGGAATTGTAATTCCCGTAAGCGAGTTGCAGCCACAAAACACAAAAGTTCCAATACTACTTAATTTGTTCGGAAGCGTTGCGGTTTTTAAGGAGGTGCAACCGCTAAATGCATTGTCACCGATTGTTCTTACCGTGTCCGGAATCGTGACGTCGGTAAGCTTCGCGCAATTCATAAAGGCTCTATTTGCCACACACAGTGTATTGGTTTTGATTGCGTACTTCCCGCTGATTTCAGGTTTTGCTTCAATCAGATGCTTGCCGATATATAATACCTTGCCTTGCCAATTGGTTGCGGTGTTGTAATAAGCTGTATTTCTGAACGATAACTCACCGATGCTCGTCACACTGTCCGGAATGGTTATGCTCCCCAGCGCTTTACAATCAGAAAATACGCCATAACTGATATGGGTTACACCACTCGGAATAACAATACTCTTTAAGGCTTTGCAGCCGTCAAACACCTGCTGCGCGATGCTCTTTAAGCCGCTGGGGAGCGTTGCGCTTATTAAAGAGATGCAGCCATGAAATGTGAAGCATTCTAATCTTGTGACGCCGTTCGGAATGCTTACGGACGTAAGGGATTCGCACATACAAAATGCGCTGCCCCCAATGCTTGTTATACTTTTCGGCAGCGATACGGTTTTTAAGGAGGAACAGCCTTCAAATGTGGAGACCTCGATTTTTGTCATGCCGTTTGGAATAGTAATGCCCTTCAGAGCGATACAATCAAAAAACGCACGGGCACCAATGGCTTTCAGATTCGCCGGGAGTGTCACGCCCGTTAAAGACGAGCAGCCGCAAAACGCGTATTCCCCGATGCTTGTTACGCTGACCGGAACCGTATACGTGCCGCTTTTACCGCCCGGGTACTGTACCAGCATCGTTTTGGTTTTATTAAACAAAACACCGCCGCTGCTGCTGTAGTTCGGATTGGCGCTTGCCACGCTGAAAGCGGTCAATGATGTACAGTGTGCAAATGCTTCGCTTCCGATACTTGTGGTACCGGCCGGTATGGTTACGCTTTTCAGAGACGTGCAGGAATTAAAGGCGCAGGAACCTATGGTTTTTACACTGTTCGGAATCGTTACGCCGGTTAGGGCATTACAGTCGGAAAACGCGTATTCCCCAATGATGGTTACCGGCAATCCTTCTATTTGAGCCGGGATTTCTAAAGAACCATTGACTTCAGTTTCACAGTCAGTAATCTTGATGGCGGTGCCGTTATTGATTTTTTGATAGGTCAGCGCCCCGATTTCTCCGGCAGAGGCGTGTGTGAACCCGACGACCGGTACGGCTGTAACGGCGAGAATCAAAACCAGAATAACCGAAAACGATTTCTTAAACATAATAATCCCCTTTGTTTAAAATAAACGAACGAATAACAAATAATGGAAATACTGCATATATAATACAATATATTCCGGAATAAGTCAAAGGATATTATTATAAATCGTGTTGTAAAAATTAACAAAAAAATGAACCTCATTTTGTGAGGTCCGGTTTTTGTCGGTTTTATTCGTTTTCAGTCGGCTTATCGCCGTTATCCAAGGGAGAAATTTCGACGCGGATCTTGCCGATGCGTTTGTCCTCCACATTGAGTACGGTGAAGGTGATGTTTTCAAATTTGACGACGTTCATCTCGCCGTCCTTCGGCAGGTAGTGCAGTCGGCTGATGATGTAACCGCCGAGCGTGTCGTAGTCACCCTCCGGGAGGTCGGCGCCAATGAGCTCGTTAACCTCGTCGATATCGGTGACGCCGTCTACCGTAAAGGTGTTGTCGTCAATTCTCGAGATTTCGTCACCCTCGTTGTCGTACTCGTCCTGAATATTCCCCATGATGGCTTCGACCAAGTCCTCCAAGGTTAAAATCCCCGCGGTGCCGCCGTACTCGTCAACGACGACGGCCATTTGGACGCGTTTCTGGCTCATTTCCGCAAAGAGTTCGCCGCACGGCTTCGTTTCGGGAACGAAGTAGGCATCGCGCATGATGAGGCGCAGCGCGTTCTGCTCGGGCAGCTTCTTACCGGCGTAACGGAGCAGGTCTTTGACATAGACGACGCCGATAATGTTGTCCTGATCCTCCTCATAGACGGGGACGCGGGAGTAGCCTGTTTCAATAGCTAAGTCGATAAGCTCCTCAAACGTGGTGTCGCTGACATCGACGGCGGTCATATCGGTGCGGTGAGTCATGATGTCGCCCGCATCGAGATCGTTGAACTCAAAGACGTTGTTGATCATTTCCTTCTGGACATTCTCAATAACCCCCTTTTCCTCGCCTACGTCAACCATCATCAGGATTTCTTCCTCGGTGACGTTTTCGATATTGGCATTGGGGTCAAAACCGAACAGGCGTACGACCGCGTTTGTGGAGAGCGAAAGCACCCGGACGAACGGCTTTGCCGCTTTGGCGACAAAGAGCAGGGGAGCGGCGACCGCGAAAGATATTTTTTCAGGCATCTGCATGGCAATGCGCTTGGGAGCAAGCTCGCCAAGCACAAGGGAAAAGTAGGATATGATCAGTGTGATGAGCACGATCGACACGCCATGGATAAGTCCCTCATACGAAGCCGGCAGATGCGGCGCGATGACCGCTGTCAGCGCCCCGGCAAAGCTTGTCGCTGCGGAGGCTGACGTCAGAAATCCGGCGAGTGTGACACCGATTTGAATGGTGGACAGAAAACGGCTTGAGTTTTCCGTCAGCTTCATGACGAGCTTTGCCTTCTTATGCCCCTCCTCGGCCATTCGCTCAATTTTGGCGTCGTTGAGTGAGATGATGGCAATTTCCGACATGGCAAAAAAGGCGTTGATGAGAATTAAAACAAACAGCAACGGAATTTGAATTAAGAGGGCACTCTTGTCAATCTGACCGGTTTGTATCGCTCCGGCGATAAAGCCCGGTAAGCAACTAGGTCCGGGGTCATCCATAGGGGACTTGCTCCTTTCGGCAAACAAAAGATAGTATATTTTCGGTATATACACAATGACTATACCACATTTACGGCGCAATGTCAAATATTTGCTTAGGAAATGGGAAATCATAAAAAAACTCCGCGCGTTTGCCGCGCGGGTGCTGTTTTTTGTTTTTCGTGTTATTTGAGATAAAGTCCTTGTTTGTCCTTGAATTTTCCGCAGAGGATCATGATGAAATCAACAAGCGTGCCGATACCAAAACCTCCGCCGAGTGTAATGATCCAAACAATACCGGTGCCAATCTTACCGACATAGAAACGGTGTACGCCTATTGCCCCTAAGAAGAAACAAAGCAGGGCGGCGGTAAGCTTGCTCTTCTGCGAGTTGATGGGAGCGGTTGTCTGGCAGGAGGCACAGGCTTGGCCCGGCTCTACCTCAGCGCCGCAGTTTGCACATTTCATAGAACAACCTCTTTCATTCAGTTTTGCACATAAGGTTATGTACAATAACAGTATATCAGCTTTTCCAAAAAATAGAAAGACTTTTTTTAATTATTTTTTTGTCTTTATTGTGCCTCATATACAGTTTTTTTCG
>CAZEXA010000110.1:0-5655 GCA_964516565.1 uncultured Eubacteriales bacterium
GTCACCTTCCCCGACGGCATGTCGTGGATTCACTGGATGGTCAACAATCCGAACACCGCCCACAGGGTCGCCCTTGACGATGCCATACGCGTCTGCACAAAAAACGGCTATTACAGCACCTTTGACGACGATAAGCGCGGCAGTCTTGAACCGGGCAAAATCGCCGATATGATCCTTCTTGACAAGAATCCA
Organism: uncultured Eubacteriales bacterium; assembly: GCA_964516565.1. GTDB lineage: Bacteria > Bacillota > Clostridia > Oscillospirales > Acutalibacteraceae > DTU089. The sequence continues at coordinate 193 of CAZEXA010000110.1, forward strand.
TACAGTGTCGCCGAAACGGCTATCAAGGATATTCAGGTCCTAAAGACCTTCTTTGCCGGTCAGCAGTGGCAAAAGAAAGATAAACACATTCTGAGCACACTACTTTCCGGTATGATAAAGAATAAAGAGAGGAAGCTGTGACTATGGACCTTCTGTATAAGGTCAAAGCCAAGCTGTACTATACAGAGCTGACAAAAAAGGCCGTCGCCCTGGATGAAAAAATCGGCGGGAAATCACTTGTGGACGACATTGCGACACAATACGGGGAACAGGGTGCCCACGACACGCAAAGTACAGACTACCGAATTCTCGACAATCTATTCGAGCGTTTCACCTTGTCGGACTCCGACGAGTTCATAGACATCGGCTGCGGGCTCGGGCGCGTGCTCAGCTACCTGATTACGGAAAAGAATTTCAAGGGAAAGCTTGTCGGCGTAGAGCTGTCCGAGACGGTGGCAGCCATGGCGCGTGACCGCTTTAAGGACTATCCCCAGGTGGAGATTATTGCCGGGGACGCCGTAGAAAACATTCCTGCGGACGGTACGGTGTTCTACCTTTTTAATCCGTTTGAAAACGATGTGCTTAAAAGATTCCTCGACCATTTCGAGCAGGTCGTAAACCATCCCGCGGTTATCGTATACGTTTTTCCCGCCTACGGGCGCACCATTGCCGAACGGGATAAATTCACGCTTCGCGAACGGTTTGTGATTGACAGGCCGTATATCGACAGAGAGGCCTCGGCGGCAATCTTCGACTACAACCCATAAGGATATACATAACAGAGCAGGATGATTTCTAAGCCATCCTGCTCTTTATTTTACTCCGCAATCCCGTCAAAAGTGGAAACAATCGGGCTCATGGTCATCAATTACTCCGACCGCCTGTAAATACGAGTAGATGATTGTAGTGCCGACAAAACGCATGCCGCGCCTTATTAAATCCTCCGAAACGCTGTCGGACAGCGGGGAGTGCGTATAAAACGTACCGTCGGAATTTTTGATGACCTTACCGTCCGTAAAACCCCAAAGATACGCCGAGAAGCTGCCGCTCTCCGTTTGGATTTCCTGAAACACGCGCGCGTTTTGTATGGCGGCGGCAATCTTGCGGCGGTTGCGTATAATACCGGCGTCGCTCATCAGCGCCGCCGTTTTTTCGTTGCCGTAGGCGGCGATTTTACAATAATCAAAATCGTCGAAGGCGGCGCGGAAGTTCTCGCGCTTATTCAATATGGTCAGCCAGGAAAGCCCCGCCTGAAAGCTCTCAAGAAGCAGCATTTCAAAGAGCTTTTCGTCGTCGTAAACGGGGCTGCCCCATTCCTCATCATGATAACGGCGGTAATTGTCCGGTACGTTTTCCGCCCATCGGCAGCGCTTTAAATCTGTACTCATGGCTGCTCCGGTATCGGCTTCTCCTCGGTCGGCGATTCAATCGAAATCAGGTTATTCCGGGGATAATAGCTCCAGTGCATTTTAAAGTATTTGCAGACGTCATCAACCGGCACATAGAGCTGGCCGCGGTCACCGCGCCTGACAGTGTCGAGCAGCGTCCGCTCGCCCCTGTCGGTCTGCGCCCTGTCGCTGTTTTCGGTAAACGTCGCGGTGCGCCCGTAGACGGACAGCGTTACCTTACCCGGCTGGGCGACGGCGCTACCCCCGATATAGCGGATGAGCACCGCCGCCGGGATATACCAGTTCCCGTCCCACTCATGGCAGGGCGTGCCGCTCGCGCAGAGCCCTAAATCCGCACCCTTGTATTTCAGGCGGGTGCGGTTGTAAACCGGAGCGAGAGCACGCGGATAGATAACATCGCTTTCCTTGTCAACGGTACACTGGTCGGCGACGCGGCCGTCCTCAATATACGAGGTCAGCGTCAGTTTCTTGCCGTCAATTTCGGCGACGGCAAACATGGATACGTCTTCCTCGTGATGGTGGACGGCGGCATTCCAGAATTTTTCCATCGAGCGCGTACCCGGCGGATTGCGGTGACCGCTGCCGCAGTTGTAGTGGATCGTCCCCTCTGACGGGCGGTCGCCGAGATTCACGCCCCGGCGCGGAAAGCTGCGCGAGAAGCAGTGCTCGTGGCCGCTGAACACGAGATCGAGCCGCTCGAAGCCTTCCATCAGCATATAGGTGTCCTCGCACTCGAGGTCGCACCCGGCGTAACAGAGCGGAAAATGATGTACGCCGAGCTTCCAGGTCTTATCGCAGTCCTCGGCCTCCTCCAGCAGCCACTCATTGACATCAGCAAAGCCGCTCGTTCCGAGGACATAGAAACGCGTGTTACCGTAATTAAAATAATAATTGGTCGTTTCCCATTCCTCCGGGCCGTTTAACGGATAAGAGCCCTTAAATTGATTGCTGAAATATGTAGCCTTTTCCGAATAATATTTGCCGGTGCCCAGCATGTAATCCTCAAAGCCCATATCGTCATGGTTCCCCATGCAGAGCATCAGCGGCACCGATTCGATAATGCCCTTTAAACCCTCGAAAAAGCCCGTCCACTGGAGATCGGTCTGACCGCAGTTGGTGTTGTCTCCGGCGGTCATAATAAATGCGATATCCGGGTGCTTTTTCAATATATCCCGTACAAGCTCGCCGAGCAGCGAGTAATCGGGAGGCGGCGTGGGCGCGCCTGTCTGAACGTCGGCCAGCATGACAAACTGAAACCTTTCCGGATTTTCCGGCGCGGTCAAAAACGTGAATACTTCGCTGCGGTGTGCATCGTCCCCGCAGGTGTATTCGTATCGTGTTTCGGGTTTTAAATCGTCCATATGCGCCCAAAAACAGCGGCTGTCATCGACGTCGGTTTCAAACAGTCCCGTTTCGGCGTCAGCGCGCTGCCACGTTTTTGTCCCGATTTCGCGGCAGAGCGCATATCCCGCGGTAACGTCGGCGCTCGCGCGCCATGTAACGGTCAATGTCCTTGCAGGGTCACCATTTATGCTCAGCATAACATGGTCGGGCATCGGCTTACTGCCGCGGATGGATTTCCATTCCTGTTTCGATATCATAGTCAGCCTACTTTCTTGAATATTCCTTTTTATTATACAGAAAAAACCGAAAAATTCAAGTAGCGGCGGCAATCTCTATACTTGTATTTTCCATTAAATTATGATATGATGAAAAAAACTGTAATAATGGGGGAATCGGCTGTGATACGCCGCGTACTTAGTGTTCTTCTCTGTTTGTCTTTGCTGGCGTTTCTGCCGGCTACGACCGTCTATGCCGCCAATAAGATTACACAAGGCGCGCTTCCGTTCGTGGTCGTCAGAGGTTTGGATTTCAACGGTCTGTACCTCGATTACGGCACGGATACCCAGCGCAACTTTGCCGACGGCTTTACCGCCGAGGGGGTGTCGGCGGCGCTGCTTGGAGTCGCCGCCGCGGGGGTTTCGGGCTTCAGCACGGACGCCGCGGTCAACGAGCTCATCGCCTATGCCGACGATATGTTCGGCATGTTCGCCTGTGATAACACGGGCGCCTCCGTTAGTGACCTCGGCTACGATTGGTACCCCAACGCCATCGGCACCTATCCGGACTATGTCCAGAGCGACAGCTGCGAGTTCGGCATCATCAAGACCGCCTGCGAGCGGTACGGCGCGGATAAGGTCTATCTTGTCACCTACGACTGGCGCATGGATCCCCTTCTCGTTGCCGACCAAATCAACGAGGTCATCAATAACGCGCTTTCCGCCTCGGGAGCCGAAAAAGTCAATCTCGTCAACGCCAGCATGGGTGGCGTGATGACCGTCGCGTATATGACCAAGTACGGGTACGCAAAGCTTAACGACTGCATTTTCCTTTCTTCGACATTTTACGGTCTTCAGATAGTGTCCGAATTGTTTCAAGGAAAGCTTAAGACCGATGCAAACAATTTATATAACGTTGCCGATTACTATCTCGGAAACGGCGACGAAAAAGCCGAAGCATTCCTGAAAATTATGAATATGTTCGGCGTTTTTGACGGTGTTTCGGATTTTGCCAACGACTTCTTTGATAAATATAAAGAGAAAGTTTACGATGAGGTGCTTCTCGACACCTTCGGGCATATGCTCTCGATTTGGTCGCTGGTGCTGCCCGAGGACTACGACGCATGCGTCAGCTATATGTTCGGCGACAAGCTCGACGAGATGGCTGCGTTTATCGAAAAAACCGATGCACTGCAGGCTATGATGGTCGGACGCGACGCGCTCTTAAAGGACGCTGCGGCGCACGGCGTCAGAATTTCCGTTTCCTGCAGCTACGGCGTCCCGGCTATTCCGGTCTACGAGAGCGCGTACCTAACCGGCGACGGCGGTCTTGAAACCGCGTATATGTCCGGCGGCGCGACATGCGCCCCTTATGGTAAAACGCTCGATGAGAGCGTTCTCGCCGCTTCCCCTCATGCGTCGCCTGATGGCTGTATTGACGCTTCAACCTGCCTGTTCCCCGACAGCACATGGTTCTTAAAGGGAGGCGGACACGTCGCCTACAATTACGGCACCGACTGTATGTCGTTTTTGTTCTGGCTTATCGATTATGACGGTCAGCCGACTATCGGCGCCGACACGCGTTATCCCCAGTTCATGCAAACCGACGACAGCATGACACTGTCCCCGCTCGTCTGATGATTTTTTAGAGAAGAATATGAATATGAAAAAACGAACACGAGCGGATATCGCCGCTTTTATTACCGCCATCATTTTTGTCGTCTATATGCTTATCACCATAGCCTGTACGGTCTGGTCAAATTTTTTGACAGATGCACAGACGGTCAATCCGCCCGCCGTTTTGCTCACAGGCACTTATATCATCGCGTTCGGGTCTATAATCATCATTCCGCTGTTCTTATTCATGCTCATTTATCTCACGGTCAAGGCAGTTCGTTCCTTCCATGAAAAGAGCTACGCGCCGTTTCACTACGCGTGGTTTCCCGCCGGAGTAACCGCCGCTTCAATTCTCATATTCTTACTCTTAGGTTTATTAAAGCATATATAATAGCGAAGAACCGCCTACGGTTCTTTACATCTGACATCTGACATCTGACATCTGATTTCTGACATCTGAATTGGGGGTTACACTCATGATGACTGCTTTCTATCAGGTTCAAAGTTTGCTCCTCACCTTTATACTCCTGTTTTCCTCACTGTTTTCACTCGGCAGCCTGCCGAAAACAGTGACGATGCCCGACCTTGAGGCAGGGCAATACGGGCAGTATGTGAATCCCTTTGTAGGCACCGGCGGAATTCCGTGGATGGGCGGTAATTTGTCTCCCGCCGCATGCGCGCCGTTCGGCGCGGTCAAGCTCGGCCCCGACACGGTACCGCTGACAGGCAAAACGCTGTCCGGCAACTGGGCGACGGCGGGTTATGCCTACAGCGACACCGGCATTCTCGGCTTCAGCCACACACGCCTTTCGGGCACCGGCATACGCGATATGGGACAGCACCGCGTAACGCCCGCTATCGGCGACACAGATCCCAAG
>CAZEXA010000111.1:0-5631 GCA_964516565.1 uncultured Eubacteriales bacterium
CCAAGTGCCTGCCCTCTGTCTGTGGGCAGCTTTACGCCGTCGGCGGACTTAAGGTAACCCGCCTCAATTAACATTTTATTCAGTCCCTGTCCGCTGACTTTTGCCTTGCCATAACGAATGAGAACCGTGTTGATATTGTCCGCTACGCGGGAGATTTGCAATGGGTTATCGTCAATTTCAATTTGCTCTCTGAAAAGTTCCGGTGTGAGTTCGGGCAGCTTTTCCTTCGGCTCGGTATTCGGTTCGTCCTCTTGCAGCAACCGTAAAAATCGTGTGCCGTACCTCTCAAGCTTGACTTGTCCCACGCCGCTGACGCAGAGCAATTCTTCCTCGGTTTGCGGGTGCTTCCGGCACATATCCACCAAGGTGGCATCGGAGAAAACGACAAAAGCAGGAACCTTTTCTTCACGCGCAATTTCCAGCCGGAGTTCTTTTAGTTTTGCGAACAGTCCCTCGGATAGCGCGTATCTTGGTTCTTCCGTTCGTTTTTTTGCCCGTTCCGATGTTGCCGAGGCTTTGGGATTTATCCCGCGAATAGTGACCGTAATACTGCCAAACAGGACTTCGTTCGCCTTCGGTGTGGTGCTTAAATAACCGTCATCAAAAATATATCCCAAAGCAGTAAGACGGTTGATTAGCTGCCTGATATAGTGGCGGGTAGCGCCTTTCATAACGCCAAAGGTGGGCAAATCGGTGAAGTCTTCAGACTTTCCAAGAATAATATCGGCGGTATGGGTAAACATGAACCTCTTACCCGCTCTGTTCAGCCGCAGGATATGAGAGAGGAGTTTTTGCGCGTCTACCGTTACATCGGTTTCATTAAAATTACCGTTGCAGTTGCCGCAATTGCCGCAATCGTCGATGGTTGGCTCGCCGAAATAGCTGAGCATATAGCGCCGCAGACATCCGTCAGTTTCGCAATACCGCTCCATTTGATTGAGTAACTGTTTGTTTCGGACAATCTCGATAGTATTTTCACTTTTGTTTATGAGAAACAACGCGGTCATTATGTCTTTGCGAGCATAATATAAGATGCAGTCTGCGGGAAGTCCGTCGCGTCCCGCACGTCCTGCTTCCTGATAGTAACTCTCCACATTCTGCGGTATGTTGTAGTGGATGACGAAACGCACATTGGACTTATCAATACCCATACCAAAAGCGTTTGTAGCTACTATAATTTTCACGCGGTCATATAAAAAATTATCCTGGGACAGGCTGCGTTCATCGCCGGACAGCCCCGCATGATACCGCGCCGCCAAATACCCGTCGGCTTGCAGACGCTCTGTGAGGCTTTCCACTTCCTTGCGGGTGGAGCAATAAATGATGCCGCTGCCATCATTGCCTTTGAGATATTGAATGAGTGCCGAATACTTGTCTTTCGGCTGTTTTACTTCAAAATACAGATTGGGGCGGTCAAACCCGGTCACCAGCGTTAGCGGGCAATTCAACCCCAGCGTTGCCAGTATATCCTCCCGCACTCGCGGAGTCGCGGTAGCGGTAAATGCCGCCATCACGGGACGTGTGGGCAATCCGTCTACGAATTTTGGAATATCCAAATAACTGGGGCGAAAATCCTGACCCCACTGAGAGATACAATGCGCCTCGTCCACTGCAACTAAGGATATTTGTATAGCCGCCGCAAGCTCCACCATTGAAGACGCAAGCAACCGTTCCGGGGCAATATATATGATTTTATATTGACCGCAACGAGCATTATTCATCACCCGATTCAATTGTGCGTCGGTAAGTGAACTGTTGATAAACGCCGCCGGTATGCCGTTTGCTTTAAGGGCTTGCACTTGGTCACGCATGAGGGAAATAAGCGGAGAGATAACCAATGTGACACCGGGCAGGAGCATGGCGGGGACTTGATAACACAACGATTTTCCCGCACCCGTGGGCATAACGCCCAATGTGTCCCTGCCGTGAGTGAGCGCATCGATAAGCTCGGCCTGCCCCTCGCGAAACTCGTCGAAACCAAAATATTGTTTAAGGATTTTGCTTGCGGACACCTATTTTCACCTCTGAAATCAGTATAGCAAAAGATTATTCACTTTTCAAGTGATATTCCGTGCTGAGGAACGGAGTGATATTTTACGTGACGCCAAAAGTGATATTGTGGCGTTGTCGCAGTGATATTCTATTCTCCCCAAACGTACCGCAGTGCATAACACTTGCGAAGCAAATACCACGTGCAAAGCGCATATAACTCGCCGCAGGCGAATAGAACTGAAAAAAGCACTTCTAACGAAGTGCTTTTTTCTGGTGGGAGAGGGTGGATTCGAACCACCGAAGTCAGTGACGGCAGATTTACAGTCTGCTCCCTTTGGCCGCTCGGGAACTCTCCCATATTAAAAAATCGGTGGAGCTGGTGGACGGACTTGAACCCCCGACCTGCTGATTACAAATCAGCTGCTCTACCAACTGAGCTACACCAGCGCATACCGTTTCCGAACGCTTGAATACTATATCATAAATGATTTAAAACGTCAAGACCTCTTTTGAAAAATTATTAATACTTGATTGTAATAATAAGGTTCAAGATATTGCGTACAAAAGAGAGATTTACGCCGACGCAATTTACTTTGGATTGATTAATAAACCATTCAACATGGCAATAATATAACATAATATACTCTCTAATAAATTACCTTGTACTTTATCATCAAACAGCGAACTTTCGGAAAGGATACTCCTAATGAAAAACGATTATCCGCTTAAAATATCGGTTATAACGCCCGTTTACAACAACGGCGCTTCCCTGCGTAAAAGCGTCGGAAGCGTCTTCAAGCAGACGATGTCCGCCGCAGACTTCGAGCTGATTCTTGTGGACGACGGCTCGACGGACGACAGCGGCGAGGTCTGCCGCACGCTCGCGGACAGCCACGAAAACGTGCGCGTTCTGCATGAGGAAAACGCTGGTGTATCGGTGGCGCGCAACCTCGGCATCATAAACGCGTGCGGAAAATACCTTATGTTTCTCGACGCCGACGACACGCTGTCGGCAAACGCCCTTGACGAAATGTATCGCTTTTTTGAGGAACACGCCGACGAAACGGAGGTTGTTACCTGTCTCATTGATTATGTCGAGAATGGTCGTATCAACCCGCCGCACAAGCGCTTTGAAATATTGAAGGAGCGCGGTGTCTACAGCGTCGACGGCTATGAAAACATGAACATCCTCCAGACGACAATCAACGTCTGCGTTAAAAACGACGGCGGTCTGTTTGACGAGAACTTAAACCTAGCGGAGGACCAGCTTTTTGTCACGTCGCGCGTAATGAAAAAACACTCGATTGGCTTCGTACCGCAGGTAGTTTACACCTACAACCGCAGTCCGTTTTCGTCCTCGTCGCTGAAAAGCCATCCGTACCTTTGCTTCGACGGTCTGACATACTTTTTCAGCCGCCTGACGGAGGATTTCGCGCAGGGCGGCAAGCTGCACCCTTATGTCCAGTCGCTCATTCTTTACAATATCGGCTGGCGCGTGACGTCCGACAAGCTGGTAGCTCACGGGCTGACGAAAGAGCAGGAAACACTCTGTCTTGAAACGCTGCGTGTCTTTTTAAAGCCCGTTTCAGTTAAGACCGTCTGTAATTTCCTTTACGCCGATGCGCAGATGAAGCTGTTTTTCCTCGCGCTCAAGGGCGAACGGTGCCGGCTTGTAACGGGCGGCGCGGGATATTCTGTTTTGTGTGAAAAAGAGCTTGTCCACTGTGCTGACCGCGCTGACATTTTTTTTACACGGCTCAATATCCGCGACGACGCGCTGATTATAACGGGACGCCTCGGCACCTTCGTCCCGGAGGATACGGCGCAGGCGCTGCTGTTAAACGGTGAACCGGTGCCGGTGTTTTTATCGGATGGGCACAGGATAGGGCAGCCCGCTTCAGTCTGCTTTGATCTGCGGCTGCCGATAAGCGACAGCGGATATCTAGACTTTTCTGTGCGCTTCGGCGACCGGGGCAAGGTGAAGACGGCGTTTTTCTTCGGCTCATTCTGCCGCGTCAACAGCGAGCTTACGGCGGCGGCCTGCGGGCAATATGTCCTTAGCGCAGACGAAGACTTAGGCCGGATTGCAATTTTCAAGTCAGACGAAAAGACACTGTCTAAGCTGCGTAAAAACGAGGACGCCGCCGTCCTGCGCCTTGACCCGCGCGCGTGGCTTTACCGCACGGCACAACGGCTCATGCCCGACAAGCGCGTCTGGCTTTACAGCGACGCGGCAGGCGTCTACGGCAACGGCTATCTGCAATTTATGCACGACGCCGCCTTGAAGGACGGCGTTAAGCGGTATTACATCGTCAACGATCCGAACGCGAAAAAGGTGCTTAAAAACAAAGCTCTTCGACGCCGCTCCGCCGCGCTTTACGGCAGCCGGCGGCACAAGCTGCTGTTTTTAGGCAGCGAAAAAATTCTCGCCTCCTACATCAGCCCGGAAATCGTCTGCCCGTTCGGCAAGGAGCCGATGCGCCGCTACGGCGACATCTTCGGCGGCGAAATCATCTACCTCCAGCACGGCGTAATGCACGCCGACCTGCCGCAGCTTTACGCGCGGGAGAAATGCCTCGCCGATAAAATTGTCGTTTCTTCACCCTTTGAAAAGGCGAAGCTTACAAACGGCTACCACTACCGCGACGACGAGCTGATATTATCCGGTATGCCGGAACTTGAGCTGCTCGACGACAAGCAAACGCCCTTCCGGCGGCTGCTCTATATGCCTTCCTGGCGCGCGGCGTATATCGGCGGCTTCGTCAACAATTCCCGCGTCGCCGACGAAACGGTGTTTAAAAGCTCAACGTTTTACAAGGCCGTTTCCGAGTGGCTAAGCTCCGAGTCACTGGCAAATTTTCTTGAAGAAAACGACCTCTACCTCGACGTAAAAAGCCATCCAATTTTTAGCTGCTATGACAGGTTTTTCGAGCCCAAAAGCCGCCGAGTCACATTCACCGGCGCTCATATCTGCCCGACGGACTATCCGCTATTAATCACAGACTTTTCGTCGTGCGTGTTCGACTTTGTCTACCTGCGTCGACCGGTTATCTATTTTATGCCGGACTACGAGCTGTTTCTCTCCGGCGCGCTTCATAACTACTGCGCGCTTGACCTGCCACTTGAGGAGGGCTTCGGCGAGCTGACACGCACGCCGGAGGAGTTGATGGATGCGTTAAAAAAAGCGGCCGGAAACGAGTTCCGACCGGAGAATAAATATCTGGAAAGAATGGAAGCGTTCTTCGACTGCCGTCGCGAGCCGCACAGAAAGCTTTTGTATGAATCATTCAAATAGTGTGTGAGACACAAAACTATTCCGTTGTCACATGACGCCGCTTTCAAGAATGGTAAACCCGACATTTTCGCAGTCGATTTCGGTCAACGTGCCTTTAATTATAATGTGAAGATAAACGCAGCGTAAGAGAAACGCAGAATATTGGAGGCAAAAAAATATCTTGACAAAACCGCCGAAAGGCTTTATAATTTTTCTTGCGCTTCGAATGAACACATTCAGTTATAAAGTGTATTCCGCAGGTTTAACGTAGTATTCATTTGTAACTTACCATTTTCAATTTTTAATTGAATACTTGGGCCTGTAGCTCAGTTGGGAGAGCGTTCGGTTCGCATCCGAGAGGTCGT
>CAZEXA010000112.1:0-5523 GCA_964516565.1 uncultured Eubacteriales bacterium
TGTAAGAACGAGTTTGTCACCGACGATATGGTGACCCACGCCCTGAAGCTTTTGCGCTGTTCGGGAGAGGTGATTGAGATTGAGGAAAAGCTGTTTCCAGTATTTGACGCTATCGGCGGCGCGGCTCCGGCATTCTGTTTTATGTTTGCCGATGCCTTGACGCGCGCGGCGGTTAAAAACGGCATGGCGCGCGCCGACGCACTGAAGATTGCCATGAAGGTCATCGAGGGCAGTATGTGTACTCTGCGCGAGAGCGGGGAGCACCCCTGGGAGCTTATCGACAAGGTCTGTTCGCCGGGCGGTATCACGGTTGAGGGAGTCATGTCCCTTCAGGAAAGCGGCTTTTCCGACGCGGTCGGCAAAGCGATCGATGCGGTTGTCGAAAAGGACAAAAAATTATAAGGAGAGGCAAGAGGCACTTGTCATCCGTAAAAAACCTATTTAACTGATTTGATTTATAAAAGCTTTGAAGGCGCTCGGCAGCGCATAGGCGCTTTTTAGTTCTAAAGGCTTCACCCAGAGGTACCCGGGCGGCGGCTCAAACGCGACAACCGTGAGTTTTACGCCTTTCATCCGCCACTCGATGTGGGTAAACAGATGCTTTGCTTCCTTTAGCGGCTCGGCGCACAGCGGCTTATTACCGGTCAGAGCGGCGACATACGCCGCGGCTTCCTCCGGCTCTAAAAACCCTTCGGTATTCGGCAGCTCCCACAGCCCGGCAAGCAATCCCTTTTGCCCGCGCTTATGCAGCAGCACGCCTTTTTCAGACAAAACAATACAGACCGTTCTGCGCTCTATGCGCCGTTCGGTTCTTTTTATGCGTAACGGCAGGTCCTCCGGGTGCCCATTTACATATCCTGCGCAAAAGCTTTGCAGCGGACACTTTTTGCACAGCGGTACGGTGTTCGGCAGGCAGACGCGTTCGCCCAGCTCCATGAGCGCCTGATTGAAATCACCCGGACGGCTCTTTGAAAGCATCGACTCCGTTTTCTTTTTAAGCTTTGCTTTGACAGGCGCGCTCAGTACGTCGCCATGGTCGTTTTGAAGCCGCGCCATGACGCGTAAAACGTTTCCGTCGATCGCCGTGACGGGAATACAAAACGCCGCCGAGGCAATCGCCCCCGCGGTATATTCGCCGATGCCGGGCAGTTTTTTTAGTTCCTTGTAGTCTGCCGGTAATTGCCCGCCGAATTTTTCGCAAACAATGCGCGCCGCCTTATGAAGATTCCGCGCCCGGCTGTAATAGCCCAGCCCCTCCCAAAGCTTCAACAGCCGCTCCTCGCCGACCGCGGCAAGCGCCTCTATGTCGGGCAGCGTCTCAATAAAACGGGTAAAATAGGGAAGGGCAGCCTCGATGCGCGTCTGCTGAAGCATAATTTCACTGACCCAAACCTTATAGGGGGTCGGGTCAAGCCGCCACGGAAAATCGCGGCGGTTTTTATCGTACCACAGAAGCAGCATTTCTGCTGCGGGCTGTTCAGTCGTCTTGTTCAAAATCATCCTCCAACAGGGTTTTGAGGTAGGAGTCTAAAGGCAAAGGCTCGGAAAACCGAACGCCGCTGATATATTTTTTATCCATATAGCTACCCGTTTGTATGGTATTGTTTGAGAATTCTGACCGCTCTTAAAGTAATCCACTTGCTTTGCTCGCCCTTATGCCCGAAAGGAACAATCAGTTTATCGGTAATCAGCGTATTTTCTGTTTTCCAGCGCCCCATGTCGTCTTGCTTCGCTATAACAGCGTCCACTGCCTCCTGCATACGGGGGTCTTTATATCCAAGAGAGGTCAGAATATCGAGTGTTTCAAGGGCGTCGGTCTGGTACATGAGGGGAAAGCTGAAGTTTAGCCAGCCGGGCTTCGCTATCTTATTATAATTGTGGCTACGCCTGTGGACATGGTGTATCAGCATAAACTCGGCGGCTTTTTTTATGGCTTCGTCGATTTCTTCCGTCCTGTCTTTTAACGGTACGGCGCTCAAAGCTTTGAGCGCCTTGACCGCGCCCATAAAGCAGGTGTGGCTTCCCCAGCACATATTATAGTGGTTATATGGAGGTATTTGCGGGTCAAGCTCTTCGCCGTCGTTATATCGCATGAAACGAACGATCCAATCGATGCCTTTCATAAGCCGTTCGTCGCCGCCATATCCGAAACGCAGTAGGCTGAAGACCATATTGCCGGTTAGACAAGGAACAACCTCGTACATAAGACCGCTGTCCGTTTTTTTGCTCATATCACATGAAAACCCACCGTCCGTAATTTCCTGTGAATGGGTTAAGATATATTCGCACTGTGTTAAAATCTGAGGCACCGGCTCAGCCCCAAGCTCCGCCAGCGTAATCAGAGACCAGACAAGTCCCTTGTATTTGTCCCTGTAGAAACGCGGATAGGTTTCAATATAGGCGGCATCGCGTTGCTTTTTAAGAATAATTGGGACAAGCCCGCTCTGCATAATCGCTTGGCTTGCTCTTAAAACGTCTGGGTCGTCCTCGGGTAAATTTAAAAGGTCTTTCAGTGTAAAATAGCGTACAGACGGATTCGATTCTTCGAGAAGCCAATCCGTCGGGTCGGCTTTTAATTTGGCTTTCCAGGCTTCCATATAATCTCCTTTCGCAGCGCAGGGGTATTTTCCGTTGTTGGCAGGCGAACGCCGTTGTTTTAAGCAAAAGGCACCTGCTTGTTTTTGAAAACTTTCCTTTTCAGAACCAGTTGAGTTGTTCGCTCTTTTCGGGGAAGATATGCATATACCGAAAGATTTCATTATTGTCGCAGACGATACCTCGCTTTTGACACTCCTTGTAAAAAATATCCATTAGGCGGTCGTTGTTGTCACTTATAACTTCGTACCGATTACCGTACTTTTTATGATATTTATCCTTAAGTCCCGGGAAATGACGATCAAGCGCATCATAGAAATAGTCGCGGTCGCCCTCGCGCAGCGTGACGCCGATGCCGAAATTAAGGATACCCCATACATCGGCGTCCGAACAGTAATCGAGTATACTCCGCAGGTTTTCCTCGGTATCGTTTATAAACGGGAGCAGGGGGCACAACCACACGACGGTAAAAATCCCGCTGTCGTGTAGAACACGCAGTACCTCGGCGCGCCGCCCTGTCGTGCAGACGTTCGGCTCGATGATCTTACAAAGCGCCTCGTCGGCTGTCGTCAGCGTCATCTGCACGACACATTTTGCCTTTTCGTTGATACTTTTCAAAAGGTCAAGGTCGCGCAGTATCAAATCGGACTTTGTTTGAATAGCCAGCCCGAAACCGTATTTGTCGATAACCTCAAGCGCGTTTCGGGTGACTTTCAGCGTTTCTTCGAGCGGCATATACGGGTCGGTCATCGCACCGGTGCCGATCATGCACGGTTTACGCTTGCGTTTCAGCTCTTCCTCAAGCTGCGCGGCGGCACCGGTTTTGACCTCAATATCCTCGAAGACGTGTTTCATTTGATAGCAGGCGCTGCGGCTGTCACAGTAGATACAACCGTGTGTACAGCCGCGGTAGAGGTTCATGCCGTTTTTGGGCGACAGTATGGATTTGTATTTCTTATAATGCATTGTATATACCAAGTGCTGTTTTCAGCTCGTCGGAATAGGCGGGAATAGCCTCAAGATGCCCAACGACGAAGTCGCTTAAGACGACCGCCTTTTTCAGACACTCCGGCACCGGTTCGCCTTTTTGTAAAAAGTACAGATACGCCGCAGAGAAGCTGTCGCCGGCACCGACAGCCGAAACCGCCTCGCTCTGCGGTTTTTCGGAAAAGTATAACACGCCGCCCTGAAACACGGCGGCACCATCCTTATCGAGGGTGAACAGGACGGTATCGATGCCGTAGGCATCCGCCACAGCGCGGCAGAATGCGCCGATAAAGTCCGTTTCCGAGCAAAACGCGGCTTTGTCAATATCGAGCAGGCCGCACCGCTCTAAAACGCCGCACTCCTCCCGGCTGACCTTGAGGATTGTCGCCCTGTTGAGACCTTCTCTTAAAATCTCCGGCGTATAATACGACTGCCGGATATTGATGTCAAACAGAATATGCTTAAAGCGGCATAAAGAGAAAAGCTCCGACAGCGTATCGCGGGACACCTTTTCACGGCAGGCAAGCGTCCCGCAATACAGCGCGTCGAAGCGCTTTTTTTTTATCCTTTCCCGTGCCGCTTCTGTCAGCCGGATGTCGTCATACGAGACGCCGCGCACCAGGTCATAAGAGGGCTTGCCCTCGCTATTAAGCGATACCTGGCAGACGCCGGTAAGGCAGGGGGTAGTACCGACAAACGCGTCTCCCACGCCGAGAGCGAGAAGGCGTTCACGCGCCTCTTTTCCGAGCGCGTCCTCTCCGAGGGCGGTCACAAGAGAGACGTCCGCGCCGAGCTTCGCTAAGTGCGCGCTGAAATTGAACGGCGCGCCCCCGATCATCCGCTTATCGGGGAAGATATCCCATAGAATTTCTCCGAAAGCCAAAATGTTCATTTGTTAAACCATACTGAAAAGCTTTTTTCGCCGCCGTTAATGAACCCCTCTACGGTTTTGGTATCGCCTAAGAATCGCACGTCCGATAGAGCGTCATAGGTGTTACTAAAGAGAATCTCATCGCCTCTGAATACGGTGACAGTGTTGTCCTTAACCGCGACGTGCTCATGCGTGTCGCTTAAAAGCGAAGCAGCCTCGCTTACGGGAAAAACGGTGAGCCTTCCGTCGGTCATTTTAATTTCCCGCGGGATTGACAGCGCTCCGGCGTAGTCGGCACCCTCGTCAAGCTTTTTCCCCCAGTTGTACAGCCAGCCGATCATAATACGGCGGCCTTTTTCGTCAGAAAAGGTCTGAGGGGCATAAAACTGGGGACCCGCCTCCGGTCTGTATTCTGAAATCGGGGTGAATTTTAAGCCGTCAAAGTCGCCGTACAGCATGACGGTGGAATATGTTTTGACGCCCATCTGGGAAAACATCAAGATATATTTGCCGTCCAGCGGGAAAAAATCAGGGCACTCAAAGACCTTGCCGTAGGCAGCATTTTCATAAAGAATGCCGACATATTGCCATTTTTCCAGCTCGCGCGATTGAAAAAGCAGGATTTTACCGACGCCGTCCTTTCCCGAGCCGCAGACCATGTAATACACATCGCCGATTTTTACGACCTTCGGGTCGCGGAAATCGGCGCTGCCGTCATCGGGATAATGCGCGATGATGGGATTATCCTTGAATTTATCAAAATGAATCCCGTCCTCGCTTACCGCCATAGACTGCGTCTGCCCGTGTTCCTCACATACGGAGGTATAGAACAGATACAGTTTATCGTCCTTTACAACGGCGCTGCCGGACCAGCAGCCCCCGTCCTCATCATAGGGCTTGTCGGGGTAAAGGGCAATCGGCAGCTCCTCCCAGTGAAGAAGGTCGTCGCTGACCGCGTGCCCCCAGTGCATCGGTCCCCACATCGGAGCATAAGGAAAATGCTGAAAAAACGCGTGATAACGGCCTCTGAAAAAGATTAGTCCGTTGGGATCGTTCATCCAGCCCTTTTG
>CAZEXA010000113.1:0-5204 GCA_964516565.1 uncultured Eubacteriales bacterium
GTTTCATTTAGAAACCGAACACCCCGACCGGTTTTCGGAGCTGCTGCTCGCCGTCTCCCCCGTATTGTCGCTGACCGAACGGCAGAAGGAGCTGCTCACCCTTTTTCAAAGCGGTATGAGCGACGGCGACATTGCCAGAAGACTCGGGCTGTCGGCCTCGACGGTGCGGCATCAAAAATTCATGTTCCGTGAGCGCGCCAAGGCGGCAAGGCTGTTTTTAGCCGTCTGGGGACAGGCGCAGGAAAATAAAAAAGAACAGGCGGAAATCCTGCCTGTTCAAGAAAGAATGGTTACATTGGACGAAAGATATATTATCACCGAGGAGGAAAATAATAAAATCCTCAAAAACGTATTTTACAGCCTTGAGCCATTGAAGCTCAAAGCCTTCCCGCCGAAGGAGAAGAAAAAGATTGTTATCCTGCGGAAAATCATCGAGCGGTTTGAGCCGAAAAGAAGCTACACCGAACCCGAGATCAACGACATCCTGCGCGAGATTTTTGAAGATTACGTCACCTTGCGCCGATACCTGATTGAGTATGGCTACATGGATCGCACCGCGGACGGTTCTTGGTACTGGAGAACATGAGGCGGCGAAAAGAAGTTTGAATAACCGGCGGAAAGGCACTTTCGTGTCTTTCCGCCGGTTACATTACTTTTGATACGGTTTATTGCCTTTTAAATTCCGTTATCGGACGCATTTCGATGTAGCCGCGCCAGCCCTGCGGTTCGAGCTGCATTTTGGGAGCAAGCTCGTCGGCATAAACATACCCGTAGACCTCCGGATTGAACTTTTCAATACGAAGCTGCAGCCTGTCAATGGCGTCCCCGAACGCCTCGTCGTCAAACGGTTCCCCCTGGAACACCAGCATTTTACACGCGGGAAGCTCTATGACCTCGTAATCTTTCGGAATTTCGCCGTTAAAACTTAGGGGCAGCTCGACGCCCTGCGCGTAAACCCCTGTTCCCTTTGGGCGCATACCGTCAGGCAGCCACAAGCCGACCGGCTCGTACAGAGCCTCCTTGATGCTGCATAAAACATCCCATACGTCACAGCCGACCTCCTCACAATACGCAAAGTATTCCTCGGCTGTTTTGCCGCGACGAAGCAGCAGTTTTCTC
Source organism: uncultured Eubacteriales bacterium (assembly GCA_964516565.1). Taxonomy (GTDB): domain Bacteria; phylum Bacillota; class Clostridia; order Oscillospirales; family Acutalibacteraceae; genus DTU089. The sequence continues at coordinate 1,120 of CAZEXA010000113.1, forward strand.
CTTGGTCTTTCCACGATCTGGGTAAAAATGACCGCCGTGTTGTCATCCATACAAAGCACCTCCGTTTTATTTCTAAGGAGTCTGCCACGGTAGGGGATCAACCAGCCGTCGGGCTGTTTAACCGTTGCAAACCGCTTCGGGCCGATACCGAAAGCCTTTGTGAACGCCCGGGTAAAGCCCTCATGACTGTCAAAGACAAAGTCGAGTGCCACATCGAGCACGCGTCCCTCTCCCCCGCGCAGCGCGTGCGCCGCGCCGGAAAGACGCTTCATGCGGATATATTCGAATGGTGTCATCCCCGTTTGCACCTTAAATATTCGCGCCGCATAAAACGGAGAATAACCCGCCGCCCGGGCGACGTCGCACGCGGTCATCGGCTCGAAAAGATGCCCGGCGATATATTCCTTCATCCTGCTTACCGCTTTTACGGCATCTGTTTTATCCTCCACCGTTTTCACCTCCCGGAATACAGCATAACAAATCCGACAGATCATTTCTTGACCGCAAATGCCAACCTATTGATATCAAAGCGTCCCGTTTTTTCTTTCAATAAGTTTTTTCGCGATCATCCGGACAACAGGTTCAATCGGCAGGCTGCCGTCGACGACAATGTCCGCGGCGGCTTTTGTTTCCTCAAGACCATGTAGGTAAGCGTCCCTACCGCGCTCGAGATAATGCTTCATATCTTCTAATATTTCATTTGAGGAGGCAGTAGTATAGTCCCTTAAAATACGGCGCGCCTGCGCAATATCGAGCGGCGTATCGATAAAAACGGAGCAATCGATATAACCGGCAATTTGCCGATGCCGATAATCGAACGGATAATCCAGTAAAATAAAATCGGGCTTTTCGCGGATGAGCCGCCTGATGTCTTTGGCAAGTAGGCTTAAATCAAATCGGTTCACATCCGCGCCGTCTTGAATAAAATCGCATATATCCTCTATACCACTCGCAACATCGTAATCTCGGTCGTCAAAATATAGTGCTTTCGCGTTTGGCAGCCGTTTTGAAAGCGCTTTTGTCACAGCGGTTTTTCCGCCGCCGGAAACGGCGTTTACAGCGATAATAAATGGTTTATTCATATTTAAATCCTACTCATATAGGTGGAAGCGTCAGCTCACAAGCTGTTCGTTTTTACAGAAAAACTGTTAAAGGTCACCGCCGAATCATAGTTTATATACGGACATCCACTCGGCATAGATGACCCGCAAATCCCTGTCGAGGAAGGAGAGCGCCTTATCGCGCAGCGTGTCGGGCACGCCATAGAACGCTCCGGCGATTGCCCCGGCGATGCAGGCGATTGTGTCGCTGTCCCCACCGAGGGACACGGCGATACGTACGGCGTCCTCAAAGGATTCCGACTCCAAAAAGCACTGTATGGCAGGAGGCACCGTGCCCTGACACGTTTCGTCGAACCAGAAACCCGGACGAAGCTCGTCAATGGTGAACTCCATCGGGTAATACTCGTTATTAATTTTTTCACGGATTTCCTCTTTGGCATAACCCATACGCGCCATAAATACGGCGACCGACACCGCCTCGGCACCCCGGATGCCCTCCCTGTGGCTGTGCGTGACGGATGTCACCGCCTCGGAGAGTGCTTTAGCCTCCCGCTCGGTGCGGGCGGCATAGCCGGCGGGGCTGACGCGCATAGCCGCGCCGTTGCCGAAGCTCTTATAGGGCGTCGGTTCGTCGCTGAACATCCAGTTTGAGAACAGACCGCCGTAGCCGCAGCCCGGATAATTGCGGCCGATTTCACGCATATACAACACGGCTTGCGCGGCAAGCAAATCGCGGTAGGCACCGCTCATACGCGCTTTTTCACCGAGCAGTTTATCAGTTTCCATGATTGCCTTGGCGACAGCGATCGTCATGATACTGTCGTCGGTCGGGTAACAATCCTCTGTAAAAAAAACAAAGTCCTTTTTGAGATAGTTATCAAATTCAAAACGCGATCCCGCGATATCGCCGATAATTGCTCCGAGCATAAATTTTTCTCCTTGTGTTTTATTTACATTAAAACGCCAACGGCAGGTTCCTTTAAATCTAACGTCTAACGTCATATTGAACAACAAGCTATTGAGTGCACTTGTTTTAGTTAGTCGTAAATTGATAGGTAAATCTTCCCAGAGGCGCGGTGTCTCCGTACCGATAAAAATCCATCACGTCGCCGTCGTGCTGCATATTGTCAGACCACTTAAAATGGATTTTGACGGGTTCTTCCTCGATACCGAGCAGCGCTTTGGACACCTTGATCTGCAGCGTATTGCCCGACACATTATAGGCGGCTTTACCGATTTCATCAAAGCTCCAGCCGGCCGGGTTGACACCGGTGTCCTCAATGAGTTTGCCGCCGTTTGAGCGCTCGATTATCGCTTTGTAGTCTTCGGGTGGCACGCGGTTGATGACATAGTCGAAACCCTCCCAGTTCTTTTCCGAACCCGTACTGATAAATAGGCGCATCCACGCGGGGTCGGTACAGGGGGTTATGTTTTCGGCGCACTGTACTAAAAAATAGATGTTTTCGCTGTCGCGGGCAACTTTACAAAGGGTAATATCGTTACGCCCGGTCGTATCCGTATAATGAATCCCGCCGTATCCGATGTCGTCACGAGCAAAGGTGTTGCCTTTGTAGGCGTAATAGGCGGGGGAAACGTCGTCCCACTGCGCGGCGTCTGCATTAATATCAATAGTCTTTGCCGCCGACGCAGTCTCTACGGCGTTCACGCCCTTGAACTTGCGGATGTAAGTACACATCTGATAGTAGTAATTGTCAGCAAGATCTCCTTTGGACGGCTCAATGTCGCGGCTGTAAGTGTCGTCATACTCGTCGGGGAAAGCGTTCACCACCCCCTGCCACTCCGCAAAACGCCCGGCGACCCACTCGTTGAAGCCTGTAATGAAAACGAATTCGGGATCAACCTGTAAGGCGTATTCCCACTGCTCGGCGAAGTTCGCGCCGTATAATTTGGCGTTATCTCTCGTGTCGTAGCCGTTTAAGGTGTACGTCCTGCCGAAGACGTTCTCACCGTTCATGGCGGTCAGACCCATTTCCTTGGAATGGTTCTGTGCGACGCCGACGGTGATTTGCTCAGGCGTGCCGTCCGGATTGTTGTAAACAGCCTGCGGATAGACAGACAACCAGCCCCATTTTCCGACGGAACCCGGCTCGGTATAGGACGGGTTACAGGGGCGGAAGGTGAAGAAGGCGGCGATGTCGCGGTCGGTTTGATCCGTGATGTCAAGGCCGTCGGGATACGCCAAAATCAGGGGCTTGCCCTCCCAGTAGAACCAAAGGTTCTGATAACGGCTGTTCTTATAGATATCGTCGTAGAGCGTACGCAGCTGCGTAGTGGCGTCGTCGGACGCGCCGAAGCCTAACAGGAACGCGATTTTCGGGGTATTGACCCCCTCTGCCCGCGCCTCGTTAAAGACCTCGAACAACACGTCGTACGATTCCTTCCAGGTCATCGTCCCGTTGGTGTTGTCAAAGAAGATCACGTCCACACCGGCGTTAGCGAGCATCTCGGCATGCTTACGGAGCACCCAGCGGTCATCGGTATCATAGTAACCGAACAGCGGCTCGTTCCAGTGGTGGGGCATCCCAATAGGACCCCAGCCGGAGAAATTCAGGTCGTGTACCGCGCTGGGATTATTCATGATCGTCTCGGTGACATTGATGGGCGTATACGGCGACTGCGAGGCGACTGTCTTCGCGTGCGCAACGTGCCACGTCCAGTAGAACAGCCCAACATATTTGCCTTCCCGGACATTGCCGACCTCGGCATTACCGGGAAGCGTCCGGCCTAAAGCGTCGGTCGCCGCATAGGTGTCGGCGTTGGCGGCCTTAGCGATAATGGCGTCCGAATCGGTCAGCTGAATCTCAGCCGGTGCGGTCGTTTCCAAATTCAGCAGCTCCTCTACAGTAATCCCGCCCTTAGGGATAAGAATAATCAGCACGGCGGCTAAAAACAAGGAAATAAACTTAATAATGCCGGGCATACCGTCAACTCCTTTTAGATTTTAGATATTAGATGTTAGACATTAGATTATGGAAGCCGGAAACAACAGAAAGCTTTAAGGTT
>CAZEXA010000114.1:0-5128 GCA_964516565.1 uncultured Eubacteriales bacterium
CGTTTTCAGATGATCAGTGAGGATGTGGACGACAACAAGCCCTACGCAAAGGTCAGCTTCGGCGCTTCCACGAAATACCTTCACTCCACCGCTCTCAAGGCGGGTCAGTTTAACGTTTCCTTCGGTTCTTTAGAAGTATATCTGGATCAGGCGCAGCTCGCCCCCGAAGGCGCTGAGCTTTCTGTGGATTGCAGCTTCGGCGCGGTTGAGCTCTATGTTCCGCGGGAGTGGCAGGTTAAAAATAACATTCGCGGAAGCTTCGGCGCTGCCAATTCGAATGTACGCTCAGGAGCTGCCGAAACCGATACGCCGCTCCTCACCCTGAACGGAAACGTATCCTTCGGTTCGGTGGAAATCAACTATATCTGAATCCAAAGAACACCGGCGCACAGTGTGCGCCGGATTCTTTTTTAAAAAACAGTAGTCAGAAATAGAAAAAGTATGCTATACTGAATGCAAATCATACCGGGGAGGCGCTCCATGGACGACAATAATCAATGGGTTATGAAGCCCACTAAGCCCATCAGCTACGCTATCGGAATGTTCGGTACGTCGATACCGATCAATATGTTCAAAACCTTTGCGGCAAAATATTATATTGATGTTCTTGCCAAGGTGACGACAAAGCAGTTTGCTTTTATTCAGCTCATCTATACGTTTGTCGATGCTGTTGACAATCCGACCTACGGATTTTTATCCGACCGCACACGCACCAAATGGGGACGCCGCCGTCCCTGGCTGCTCTGCGGCTCTGTTCTGCTGGTTCTGTGTTTTATCCTGTTCTTCAGTCCGCCGACGCAACTGTCGGCGCAGAAGGTCTATTATTACATGATGGTCATGTATATTCTGACCGGTACGCTCGATTCCCTTATCAACTCGAATTACGGTGCGCTGTTCCCCGAGCTGTTTAAAGACAGACAGGTCAGAGCCAAGACCAATGCTATGCGGCAAGCCTTTCAATTTATTGCCATGGTCTTGAGTATTGCACTGACGCCGGTTATTGTCGGAAAGCTCGGTTCGGCAGGCAATTCGTCTTACGGTTATCGCTATACCTCCATGATTTACGGCGTTATCGCCATTGCGGTTATCTGGTACATGACGCTTAGTGCCCATGAGGACTTTACGGCAATGGAGAAGCCCAAGCCGAGTATGCTCGGGAGTCTGAAAGCGGTGCTCATCAATCCGAAATTCTGGATTTACGGCGTTGCCAACGCGGCGTTCTCGGCCGCCTTTGCCCTGATTCAGGCGGGCGTTCCGTTTTACGTCAAGTATTATCTTAAGGTCGATGATTCCAAAACAACCATCCTGCTCGGAACCGCTATACTCAGTGTGGTGGTGTTTATCCCGTTTTGGGTTAAAATCATCCGCAAGCTGAAGCTGATGCCCTCGTGGAGGCTCTCGTTCATAATCATCGCCGTGGGTATGGTTCCCCTATATTTTACAAAAAAATTGATAGCTTCTGTTATCGCGCTTCTGCCGGTTGGTTTCGGCGTGGCGGGCGTTTCGGCGACGATGGACGTCGTCGCCGCCCGTATTCTCGACGAGGACGCCAAGAAGTACGGCGTCCAGCGCGAGGGAACCTATTCAAGCCTCATTGGTGTGCTGAACAAATCAAGCGGTCTTTTCACTGCCCTCGGATACTTTCTTGTCGACGCGGTTTACGGTTTTGTGGACGGCAACAATACAGGCGCCGCACCGGATTCCGCGGCCCGTTTCTTAACGGTGCTGTTTCCAATCGTACTGTTTATCGTCGCCGTCATTTTCTCGCATTTCTTGAAGTTCGACGAATCCGAGCACGGCGGGGATTTTGAAGTAAAACCGGCTTCAAGTTCTGAACAAGCTTGAAAGGGAGGTAAACCGCATGGCTGTACTCACATTGGATTTTTGTTCCAAACAGCTGAAAATGAACACACTCGTCTCTATAGCTCTGCCCGACGCGGTACGCATCGGCGATACGCCGCTGTCACAGCGCAAGGTGCTCTGGCTGCTTCACGGGCTCTCCGACGACGGCACGTCGTGGCTGCGCCACTCCAGAATCGAGCAGTACGCCGAAAAGTTCGGGGTGGTTGTCGTTATGCCCAGCGTCGGGCGCAGTATGTACTGCGACAATGTTTTGGGGCAAAACTATTTTACCCATATCACCGAGGAGCTGCCGCGGTATTTAGAGCTTGTTTTAGGCTTATCGCGCAAGCGTGAGGACAATTTTGTCGCCGGGCTCTCAATGGGGGGCATGGGCGCGGCAAAGGTGGGGCTTAGCTATCCGGAACGCTATTTTGCCGTCGGCATGTTCTCGGGCGTGTTGGATATCGGTCCTCTTGTGTTCGTTCTCAACAAGGATATAAAAAACGAATTTCCGTTTCTGATTTCGGCACTCGAAGACGTTGACCATTCACCCCTAAACCCCGTCACGCTGCTTGACGCCGAAAAGGACAAGGATTTAAAAATGTATCTTGCCTGCGGCCTGCAGGATGATTTACTGATTACCAATTATAATTTTAAGGAACGTGCCGACGAACTGGGAATCGCTATTCACTGTGTCTTTGAGGACGGTACGCACGAGTGGGAGTTCTGGAACAGGCATGTCAAGAGTTTTCTGGAGTTTGCGCTGAAATGATAAAACCGTTGACGATAAAGCATATCGTAAAAAAGGAAGCACAGGGTACCTACTATACCCTCGGCTTTAGTGTTCCCGAAAACGTCATCAAGGTGACAGTGACCTATGAATATACGCGCCGTGCCGCCAAGCCGTCCAAAAAGAACGGGTTTGTCAACATCATTGATATCGGGTTAATAGACGGGCAGGGACGTTTTCTCGGTTGGTCGGGAAGCAATCACAAGACCATCTTTGTCGGAGAATTCGGTTCGTCGAACGGCTATCTTTCACAGCCGATAATGCCGGGAAATTGGGGCATTATCATCGGTGCGTATCACGTCGCGGCGGACGGTGTCGAGGTTACCTATACCGTGGAGTTTGAAGAGCGCGGTACACGCCTGCTTTTCGGCGATTTGCACGTCCATTCCGACGCCTCCGACGGCGAATTTGATATTCCCGAGCTGGCAAAACGGGCGCGGAAAATCGGGCTTGATTTTCTCGGCGCCGCCAATCACAACAATTTTGCCGAGAATTTCAATCTGCCGCATGTAAACGGGCTGACGTTTATCCCTGTCGTCGAGTGGACGCACTATAAGGGACATATGAACTTTTTCGGTGTCGCAGCCCCGTTTGAAAACTCGTTTATCGCCAACAGCGAAGAGGAAATGAAAGCGTTGATTGATCACGCCAAATCCTTAGGAGCGCTGATTTCCATAAACCACCCGAAGTGCGGGCTGTGCCCGTACCTCTGGGACGATAACGAGAGCTTTGATATGGTTGAGGTCTGGAACGGGCCGATGCGTCCCGCCAATATGCGCGCTATAACGTGGTGGACCGAATTTTTAAGGCAGGGGAGGCATCTCCCCATCGTCGGCGGCAGCGACTTCCACAAGCGTTATCAGCCGGTATTCTTAGGGCATCCGGTCACCGCCGTCTACACCGCATCGCCCGGGGCAGAGGATATCGTAAAAGCGATTGCCGCCGGTCACGCGTTCGTCACCGGCTCTGTGGGCGGAGCGCGTCTTTCCTTGAAATACGGGGAGGCGATCATGGGCGACACCGTCAAAGCGGAGAAAGGGGTACCGCTCGAAATCAAGGCTGAAAACTTAAGGGGCGCAAAGCTAATTCTCGTGACCGCCGACGGTGAAAAGCGCCTGAAAACCAAAGGCGGAGAAGCTTTCCTTAAAGAGCCGCCGCCTTTGGGGTTTGCCTATCTTAAGGCGGTTAAAAAAATCGGCGGCATGGAGCTTGCCGCCGCGATAAGTAATCCGATTTATTTTCAATGACATCTACCCTGTCACTAAACAGCTGACAAATAAATAAGCGTAAGGGAATGAGGAGATCGGTTCCCTTACGCTATTTTGAGTTCTGTTATTCTGACGGGTGTCCTTTTCGGAATGTGTTTTATTAATCCTGTAAATTTGATGGTATGTTTTTGGTAAGGATAAAATCAAACGTCAATTGCTTGTTATAGTTGACTGTTTTTCCGTCAAGAGCAGTCGCTGTGCCGGAATAGGTAACAAGCGTCTGGTCATTTTTAATTTCAACCTTAACGTGGATATTCGTTGGTTTGGCAAATTTAACGATTTCTTTCTGAACCTCTTCATTTTTTTCGGCGAATTCTGTAAAGTTTTCTTTCAGCTTTTCAGGTACGGGAAATCCGAATTTGGTAGAATAAGCAAAACTGACGGTTTCGGTATAAAAATCGGTGTCTGCGTCTACGGGGCTTCCAAGATTGAGTGTTATTGCCGGGGTGTAATAGCTGTATACACCGACCACGCCGAAAAGAACGATTACTGCAAATATTACAGCAATTATGATAAATCTGTTTTTCTTCATAATACCTCCAAAAAATAAAGATGGTACATCAAAATTAATTTATTCGAAGTTACCAAGTGTATGTTGTCCAAGCATTAAATGTAAATGATTTTAATCCAGAATCTTTAATTATGTCGAATTTTCCATAAGGGTATATGCTGGGGGAATGCTGGAAGGCATATCCATCGGCAATAGTACAGTCTACACTATCAAAGTATATACTGTACCATGAGTCGAGATCAGGAGAATAATAATAATATCTCAAATCAATTTTCTTCCCCGAATACCAATGCTCTTTAACGACATTAGTAATTTTTACTCTCATGGCGGCATGACTGGTATGTAATTTTAATACTGAAGTAGTAACAGTTGTTGTCAAAGCAAAAGATACGTTTTTAGTATATGTGATAGAGTTTGATGTGGCGCTACCAGTGCTCATATTAAAGTAAGATGTTGGTACTGAGTAAACGGAAATTTCCGAGTTGGATATATTGGTTATTGTTTCATTTAGTTTTGCAATTATTTCAGTATCTGTAATTCTTAAGTTTTCAAGAGCAAGAGCGACATATACAATTTCCCCATCTTCATATACATAAGGATTCATATTTGTATCAAGATAATATTGAATTGTATTGCCATCGGGCATAACAAATGTTTTTACGGGATTAATGGTTTTAGCAAATACATTTAGTCCGAAAATAAGAGTAAATATGGTTG
>CAZEXA010000115.1:0-5113 GCA_964516565.1 uncultured Eubacteriales bacterium
TCGCCGGTGACGTCAACGCCCAAATCGATGCACTCGATGCCGACGCCCTCAAGCATCATCTTGACGAGGTTTTTGCCGATGTCGTGCAGATCGCCCTTGACCGTACAGACAATAGCCTTGCCGACGGGCTCGACGCCCTCCTTTGTCAGCTCCGGCTTCAAAACCGCGACGCCCGCGTTCATGGCTCTGGCGGCTATGAGCACCTCGGGAACGTAGATTTTGTTTTCCTTGAACTTCTGGCCGACCTCCATCATGGCGCTGATCAGACCGCCGTTCAGAATGTCCTTTGCCGAGGTCCCCTCGGCGAGAGCCTGCTTAACAAGCTCCTCGACATTTTTGGCCCTGCCCTTTTGCAGCATTTCGTTGATTTCGCTTAACGTTGACATGAATGTACCCCCCATTTAGATTTAAATTTCAATCTAAGAAATTTTAAAGAATTGGTGCCCGGTAATGGTAACGGCAAAACGGGTCAATAGAGAATAATACAAAAATAGGTGACGGTGTTTGCGCCGTTGTGGTAGTTGATTTTGCATTTGGCGGCAAGCTCAACTACGTTGACTCCGCAGGCCTCGATAGACACGATTACCTTATCGGGCAGGCGGCAGGGAGCGTCGGGATATGTACAGGTTTCGCAGAGGGTGCACGAGCCGTGCCCCAACGGTAAAAACGGCGTGCCGTCCTTTTTCATGGCGTCGATGACGGCGTTAAGAATCAAATCGGTCTCGGCGGCGACGCGCTGCATCCCCTCATAGTCAAAGGAATCCTCAAGATTGCCCTTGTGCGTAAAGACAAGTGCGTTTCGGTAAGTGGAAAATTTTTCTTGCCACAGCGCTGTTTCTCCGACGCCGGGGGGACACGTCCAACTCTTGCCGTAGCGGCCGCAGACATTGGCTTCGCACGCCTTGCGGACGGCTTCGGAGAACGGTATCTCCGCGGCAGGAAGGACCGTGGACTGAAACACGCCTTCGAAATCCCCGATACGAATCATACACTCACCTTATTTCAGCTGACCGAACAGCGTTTTTTTGCGGTCAAGGTAGTAGAGGTAATCCTCCTCGGGGACGTTGGGGGGACAGCGGTGATCGCAGAACGGGATATAGCCGCCACGCTCTACGAGCGGAATCAGCGTGTCAAGATATTTGTCAATCTCGCCGCGCCCTGCGCCGAGCTTCATCTTATCGACACCGCCCATGATGCGCAGCTCCTTGCCGTATTCGGCAAACAACTCACCCGGATGGGCGCAGGAATTGACCTCATACGGGAACAGGCAGTTGATGCCGCCTTCTAAAAGAAAGGGGAGAATCGGCCGGACGTCCCCGTCACAGTCGGTATACCACAGGTCGATGCCGAATTCCGCGAGCTTTTTATGGATACGTTTATAACGCGGCATGACAACGTCCCTAAAAAAATCCACGCCGACAATCGGCCCGCCGTTATAGCAGATATCCTCCCAACCGGAGGCATAGTCGAAATCAAATTCCGGCAGAAGTATGTCGAGATAATTTTCAACGAGCTGACAGACGGTTTCGACCATGTCCTCAACCATTTCGGGATAATCGCATATCGCGTAGCAGATGCCTTCGAAGGTCAGCATATCGCGGATCTTGCCGATCATTGAGCCGCAGTGGATACCAAGCGGATAATCGCGCTTGGCGCGGGGCTCGTGCATTGCTAAAAACAACTCGACGGGAGGCTTTCTCTGCGCGCCCTTCATTTTGAAATGCTCTTTTTTAACCTTAGCCCAGTCGTCGGGGGTGACGATACTCGATTTTATGTAATGGGGGATGGAGCTGTGCCCGTCCTTCTTGACCTCTGCCAGAAGGCCGTCGCCGTTTTGCAGAATTTGATAGGTATCGTTTTCGCTGATAACCATTTCAGGGAAGCCGGGTGCCATCCAGGAGTTGCCGCCGATGACCGCGATTTTATCAAAGCTGAAAAAGGCGTTTGCCTGACCTTCGTTTTTAATGCCGTTGTCCGTAAACATCTTCCACTGATGATAATTTTCATCCCAATAGCCGAATTCCATGTTAAAGCAGCGGTCAACCTCTTTGTAGTGCATCTGGGCGTTAAAGCGTTCGCGGTCGGTCATTTTGGCGTCCCATTTGTTACGCATAGGAGATACGGACATAACTTCACCCCTTATCAGACGTTAGATTTTAGACATTAGATTTTAGATTGAAAGGAACTATCTGATTATGTGGAGGTGGGGTCCTCAAAACGGACCTCTAAATTAATATGAAACACGGCGCACAGGTCGCGGACGCCGGAAAGAATCTCCTCTCGGGAGAAATCGCACTGGTGCAGCTCGTTATTGTCAAGCTTGTTAATGGCGGCGTAAAACGCCAGCGCCGCGGAAAACGCGCTCACATCACCGTCCTCGGCGGCGTCAAACAGCCGGTTTTCCGCTTCACAGACTTTTTTTTCGGCAAGCAGTGAGAGCAGCTCACCGGCTAAAGGCGATTCCTCGCTCCCGTTGCCGATGGGCAGTTCTCCGGGCTTTGAGTTCCTCTGCCAATCGCCCAAAACGGTGAGCAGCGAATTAATCTGCATAGTGGTCCAATCCTCGCTGACGGGCATAAAATCATCCTCTCCGCGGCGCTCTGTAAAACACAACACCCCATTATATGCTTTATACCATATGGCGCGGTGAAAGTCAACGCACCAAACGCGTCCGAGGCAGATTTTTTAAGCGCAAGGGGCGGGTCTATCGTCCCGTTACGTTCGTGGGGACGTGGATTGAATTATTAACGGAAAGTTCAAAGAATATTTACAGTATGTTCACAGGATTTCTTTGTTAAAATCGACTATATACACAGCACAACCACCCACAGCACAAGAAAGGAGAGAATGTAATGGGATACGCGAAAAACGCGGAAGATATTTGGGAGGACGTAGAGGAACGATTGGCGGAAAAGAAGCGGAAAAGTTCCTCTCCAGCTAAAGAGAAAGATAAGGAATTGGAATTTCGCTACGGCTGTAAAGCAGAATTCAGCCGTCAAAAAGAAATATCGAAAAATTAGGACGGCAGACCGTTTATTGGGCTGCCGTCCTGTTGTGCTAACTAAATTTAACAGGCCTTTTGAAGCGCGAGGGACAAAACGCCGCCTTCTGTTTTAAGAAGTTACGCCTTCGGGATGCTGACGACGAACAGCTTGTTGAAGATCATGTGACGGCAGTTTGGGCAAAGCTTTAGGATGATTTTCCTGATTATGTATGTTTACCCTAAAATAAAACAAAAGGACTATAACAATAAAAAACATAATGGAAAATATAGCAAAATAATAATAAATATGATATAAATAGATAAAAAATGAATAGAAATAACATATTGGAGGAATTGAAAATGAATAGAACATTAAAATTGGGCTCAAAGATTCTGGCTGTTTTTCTGGCAGTAGCAACATTTATCTGTGTACTCCCTATGAATGTCTTCGCAGAAGAGGCAAATAAAAATACGGCAGTTTTAAACAGACTTGAAGCGAAAACAACTGACATTGAGCAGTCGGCAATTGTATCTGAGATTATATCCAAAAGAGATCAATATACGAAAGTGTTTTTGCGGGCTGACGGCAGTGAAACAGCGGTTTTTTCTGGTATGCCCCTACATTACGTAAAAAACAATGAATGGATTGATATTGACAACACATTAGAAGAAAAGACGCTTAATGGTAAAAGTATCCTGCAAAATAAGGAGGGGGCGTTCACTGTCAGTTTGCCCTCCGATCTTGCGAACAACAATATGATCTCTGTTAAAAACAAGGGATATACACTTTCGTTTGGGTTACAATCCGAGCAGCTTCAGGGGAATCTCGAAACTGTTCAAGCCCAGATACGGCAACCTATGGATTCTGTTGGGGCGCAGGAGACTCAAACGGAGATTGATGAAACCCAAAAAGCTAACGTTCCGGAAAGCTCAAATGCCTATGCCGCCGCCGGACTTGACACCAAAGAATCAGCAGTACTTTTCGAGAATGTTGAGAAGAACACCGATCTCCAGTATGTTATCAATCCGACAGGCTTAAAGGAGAATATTATTCTTAATGAACAACCAGAAGGGGGTATTACATACACATATTCAATCTGTACCAACGGTTTGATCCCGGTTTTAAACGAGGACAACAGCGTCGATTTCAAAGACGGGTCAGGAAACATGATTTTCATTTTGCCCGCACCGTTTATGTACGATACAAAAAATGAGATATCGCATGAGGTTGCAGTATCGCTTAGCGGCACTGACAGTTCATATACCATGACTTATACACCTTCTGTATCTTGGCTTTCGGATGATGCGCGCGCATATCCGATTATCTTAGATCCGGTCATTGAAACGCCGGTCGGACAGTCGAAGATAATCGATTCGATGGTAGCTTCTTCAGAACCAACTGTAAATTACGGCGGGGATAGTATGGGTTTACTCGGTCAGTATTCCGGAGATATTTGTAGAATGTACTACGGATTAAGCAGTAATGTGGATTTGAATTTAAAATCAACAACTGTTGTTAATGCAAAGTTTTATGTTGGCGGTTATACAACAAATAAAACAATGATCAGCGCTAACCCGGTTTCACATACATGGGCTGAAAATACCATCACTTATAGCTATATGCAAAATTTGAGTGATATTAGTATGAGTAGTAACATTAATACTCTTTTATATGATTATGATATAACAAATGCCTCTGAGAATACAGTTATGAGTTTTGATATTACTAAAGCGTTTTTTAATATTCAAAATATCAGCAGTTTTCATGGAATAATGCTAAAAGCTTATGATGAAAGTATCGAGGACGTGCCGTTGGTGTTAACTTCGGAATACACAACCGACACATCACTTTGCCCTGTGTTCGAAATTAGTTACAGGCTTGTTAATAATATGGATAACGTCTGCGATACCTTCGCTCTCCCGGCTGGTCGAGCAGGCACTATGTATATGAATCAGTTTTCAACGGACGTCTATATTAATAATGATATAATTGGTATAGACGGAGAGGCGGCACCTGTGTTTATCAATTTCCATTACAATTCAGTTTTTTACAAACGTTATATTGCGTCTACAAGTAGTCAAGAATGTTACGGAAAAGGATGGTTAACAAATTATAACCAATATCTTCTA
>CAZEXA010000116.1:0-5030 GCA_964516565.1 uncultured Eubacteriales bacterium
TACCGCTCCTCCGAAGCGAGGAACCGACCTCTTCCATCATGGCGACGCTCATCAGTTATCTTGCCATCGAGCTTGCCCAGCGCGTCACGCGGCACGGCGTGCTGATTGAAGTTTCAGGCGAAGGCGTTTTGATGCTCGGCGACAGCGGCGTCGGAAAGAGCGAAACGGCTGTCGAACTAATCAAACGCGGTCATCGCCTGATTGCGGACGACGCGGTCGAAATACGCAAGGTTTCCTCAAAAACACTCGTCGGCGCCGCGCCGGACAATATCCGCCACTTCATTGAGCTGCGCGGCATCGGTGTCGTCAACGCCCGCAACATTTTCGGTATGGGCGCCGTCAAGCTGACAGAAAAAATCGATATGGTCGTTCAGCTCGAGCAATGGGATAAAAACAAGGTTTATGACCGGTTGGGAATAGACGACGAGTATATTACGATTCTCGATATCAAAGTGCCCGTCACCGTCGTACCCGTTAAACCCGGACGAAACCTTGCCATCATTATAGAAATCGCGGCGATGAATAACCGTCAGAAGAAGTTGGGTTACAATGCCGCCAAAGAGCTTATGCAGCAGCTCGGTATGGATGAGGGCGAACCGATTCACCGCGAGCTTGAGGTCTGGCATTAAAAAGGTATAGAACAAAGAAAGTCACATATAGTATTAGGAGGTCAAACATGTTCAGAGTCGGCGTAGATTTAGGCGGAACCAACATTGCAACCGGGGTGGTTGACGACAACCACAACATTATCGGCAGAGGGAAAATCAAGACCAATATACCGCGCCCGGCGGCCGAAATTTTCGCGGATATTAAAACCGCGGTTGATATGGCTGTCGAAGAGGCCGGTATTGACTACAAGGACATTCTCTCCATCGGCGTCGGAACGCCCGGTTCGGTCAATAAGGGAAGCGGCGTTATTGAGTTCGCCAACAATCTCGACTTTGAGAACGTTCCCGCCAAATCCATGCTTGAAAACCTGCTTCACAAACCCGTATATCTTGACAACGACGCCAATTGCGCGGCGCTCGGCGAGGCTGTAGCGGGCTGCGGCAACGGCGTTAAGAATTTTGTCGCCATCACGCTGGGTACGGGCGTGGGCAGCGGTATCATCATTGACGGAAAGCTTGTCGCGGGCGTCAACTACGCTGCAGGAGAAATGGGACATATGGTCATCTGCGTCGACGGCGAGCAGTGCAACTGCGGACGCCGCGGCTGTTGGGAGCGCTACGCCTCCGCAACCGCCCTCATCGCTCAGACGAAGGACGCCATGCGCCACAGTCAGGACAGTGTGATGTGGGAGCTTGTCAACAATAACATTGACACAGTGAGCGGCCGAACGGCGTTTGACGCCATGAGAAAGGGCGACTTTGCCGCGAAGCAGGTCGTTGACAGATATATCTATTATGTCGCCTGCGGCGTCATTAACATCATCAACGCCCTTCAGCCCGACATCATCTGCGTCGGCGGAGGTGTCGGCCATGAGCGCGAAACCATTCTTGCCCCTTTGCGCCGCCATATTGAAAGAGAGCGTTACAGCATCTACGCCGCCAAACAGACCCAGATACTCAGCGCCACGCTCGGCAACGACGCCGGTATTATCGGCTCCGCGCTGCTTGACTTTTAATTAGATAGCTCCAATCGGGTGTAGTAGCCGCTTTCCTATTGTTGGAGGTTTTCTTTCGTCCCGGAAAGGAATGGATTCCGCTATGGACAACATTTCATCATTGATTGACCTCGCAGTCGAAAAGGGCTGTGAGGTCAAACGAAATATGCGCCTTTGTGAGCTGACAACCTTTAGAATAGGCGGTCCTGTCGAGGCTGTTTTAAGCCCCTCCTCGCCTACCCTGTTTGCCGGGTTGTTGAAGACATGCGCTGAGATTAATATTCCGGTAACCGTTCTCGGTAACGGCAGCAACGTGCTTGCCCCCGATGAGGGGCTGCCCGGCGTTGTTTTTAAGACAAACGCTCTGACAAATCTGTCGTTCAACGGGGAAACCGTGTTGCGCTGCGGAGCGGGCGTATCCCTTGCAAAGCTCTGTCAGTTCGCGCATGAGCACTCCCTGACGGGTCTGGAATTCGCTTACGGCATCCCGGGGAGCGTAGGCGGCGCGGCGTATATGAACGCGGGCGCTTACGGCGGTGAAATGAAGGATATTATCCTTTGCTGTGCACATATTAACAGTAGTTTTAATGAGGGAAGTCTCTTTGCTGACGAGCTTGACTTCGGCTACCGTACCTCTGCCTACGCAAAAAACGGGTTTATCGTTACCGGCGTCACCTTGGAGCTTAAGCGCAGTAAAAAAAGCGCCATCAAAACGCAAATGGACGAACTGATGAGCCGCCGCCGCGAAAAACAACCTCTCGAGCTGCCCAGTGCCGGCAGTGTTTTCAAACGCCCCGAAAACGGCTTTGCCGGCGCTCTGATTGAAGAGTGCGGCCTTAAGGGCTTTTCGGTCGGCGGCGCGGCAGTCAGTGAAAAGCATGCCGGCTTTATCGTCAATAAAGGCAACGCGACCTGCGCCGACGTGCTGTCGCTTATCCGTCATATTCAAGATACCGTTTTTGAGCATAAGGGCATCCGCTTAGAAACGGAAATTAAAATGCTGGGATAACCGTTATGTCTTTTTCAGAAAATATTAAAAAAGAATTGTGTTCACTGGAGAGCGAGCTCTGTTGTCAAAAAGCCGAGTGCTTCGGTCTACTACTTTTCGGCCGTTCCTTCTCATCGACGGATATTTCGGTGCTGACTCAGTCCCCCGACGTCGCCAAACGCTACAGCGAGCTTATCACCGACTTGTTCGGCGTCCGTCCGAAGACGACCTGCTCGCGTGCCGGTAAGTATACCGTCTGCATCGATAAGCCCGCGGACATTGCGAAAATTCTTTCCGCGTTCGGCTATAACGGCAAAGAAATCGCGCTGCGCGTCAATCACGCCAATATCGAAAACGAATGCTGTCTGGCGTCGTTTTTGCGCGGGGCTTTTCTTTCTTCGGGCATCGTTACCGACCCTGAACGCGATTATCATTTAGAATTTCTGACCGCGCATCAGAAGCTTTCACTCGACTTGAAAAGAATCATTGAGGAGCTTGAAATTACGCCCAAGCAGATTCGCCGCAAAAGCGGCTACGGCTTATATATCAAGGACGGCGAAAGCGTTGAGGACATTCTCGGCTTTATGGGAGCTACAAAATCGTTTTTGCAGATGATGAATATTCGTGCTTCCAAGAACATGCGTAATAAAATCAATCGGCAGATGAATTTTGAGGCGGCTAATCTCAGCCGCACCATCGAGGCCAATATGTCACAGCTCGATGATATCTATACAATTCGCCGCCTCGGCTTTTTCGAAGGTTTAGAGGAAGATCTGAAACAGCTTTCGGCATTGCGGCTTGAAAACAGAGAAGCGACTTTACAGGAAATCGGAGAAATGCTGACGCCTCCTCTTTCCCGCTGCGCTGTCAGCAGACGTTTTAAGAAGCTGCAAAAAATAGCGGCAGAACTTAAGGAAAAGTATGAAAACACTGAACATTAATCAAAACGACGGTGGTCAGCGCCTGGACAAATTTCTCTCAAAAAGCGTTCCGCTGCTGCCATCGTCTCTTATGTATAAGTATATCCGCTCTAAGCGCATCAAGCTCAACGGCCGCCGCTGTGCGTTTGATACGCGCCTTTCTGACGGCGACATTCTTGAGCTGTATATCAATGATGAATTCTTCGCGGACGGACAGAAACCGTATACATACGATTTCCTGCGCGCCGGAAAAGCGGTTAATATACTTTTTGAGGACGAGAACATTTTACTGCTCAATAAGCAGCCGGGTCTGCTCTCCCACCCGGATGAAACGGAATATACCGATACCGCGATTACGCGAATTACGCGCTATTTATACGAAAAAGGCGAATATGACCCTCAAAAGGAAAATTCTTTTGTTCCGTCACTTGCCAACCGCATCGACCGTAACACCTCCGGCATCGTCATCGCCGCCAAAAATGCCGAGGCACTGCGCATTCTCAACGAGAAAATTAAAAACAGGGAGCTGAAAAAGCTGTATCTGTGCGTCTGTATCGGGAAATTTGACCGGGAATCTGGAATCCTTAAAGGCTATCTCGAAAAGGATGAAAATAAAAACCTCGTAACCGTAACCAAACATAAAACCGTGCCGTCCAAAGAGATTACCACCGCCTACAAGGTATTGCAATATCGCAACGGGCTGTCGCTCTTGGAGGTTGAGCTGCTCACGGGAAGGACCCATCAGATACGCGCACATTTCGCCTCCATAGGGCACCCCCTGCTCGGCGACGGCAAGTATGGCAAAAACGCCGACAACAAGAAATTCGGCGGTTACAAAAAGCAGTTTTTGTGCTCTTATAAATTAACCTTCGACTTTCAGACCGACGCCGGTGTTTTGAGTTATCTCAACGGACAATCGTTTGAAATAAAAGATATTTGGTTCAGAGATGATTTTCACGCCTTAACACACAGTTAAGCCATAACATAAAACAGCGGAGATAAGACCGTTAACGACCTTGTCTCCGTCTATTATTTGCGGCGTTAGTCAAAATGTTTGTAGTCGTCTTTATCATTTTCGGCGGTTCCGCCTGAAATTTCGCCGAGCGAAATTTGATTTTTCCCAGTAAACCTAAATAAATATGTGACGGTCGGCTCGTCCTTGAATATGACCGAAGCCTTCCATCCGTTTCCTCCCCAAACAACAATATCACTTAATAAGTATTTTACCTGAACCTTTTGAATTTCGGCTTCGGAGTATCCTTTGTTCTCCAAATACTCTATAAGGCTGCTTTTTCTTGCCGCGCTGCCGAAAACTATGAAAATTACGCAAACTGTTATAACAATTAAAAGACAGGAAAATACACTTATAAGAATCTTCTTCTTCATTTTTCATCGCCTCCAAATATAAATATATCCGCCGGCAAGCGGTAGATTATCTACCTGTTATAGAAGATATCACATATATTATTAAATTGCAATAACAAATTGAACACTTTTAGAATAAAGTATCATATGGATA
>CAZEXA010000117.1:0-4953 GCA_964516565.1 uncultured Eubacteriales bacterium
TCTTACCTGTTGGATCATCAGACATGCCTGCACCCGCTGCGCTGGTAGCGTACTTAATCCAAGTATAAGTAGCATCAAACTCCATCCACTCCTCTTTGAGTTTTCCAGTATCTGGGTTAAACTTATGTCCGGAGTTTTTAAGTGTTTTCCAGTCGACAATACCAAGCCTCTCAGCAATAGCATTAAGTAGAGTCTGAAGGTCCTGGAATGGATTGCCAGCCGTTGGCTGTATTCCAAAAGAATTAACAGCCTCATTCAGCTTGTTAATTGACGCCTGAGTGTTATTCTTAATAACGTTCGTTGTTAAGTCACCTATTTCTATATCTTCAATATCATATTCTGTTTTAAGCAGGTCGCGTGAGAATGATATTAATCTTATAGATTTTATATCTCCCGTCTCCGGGTCTTCAATATTGAGCGGTTGCCCTAGGGCAGGAATACTACCTTCTCTTTTAAGGCCACTAGGCTCAAGCGTCAGCTTATAAGTTACCTGGGCGTTCATAATACCAGGAAGATCTTTCTGTGCCTCCTCAAGCAAGGCTGCCTCGGCAGCTGCCATATGAGACGCCTGTGCGACGATTCCCTTCATGACATAGGTGTCGCCGGCGGAAATTACATAAGGAGCAGTACCTGGGAATGTGATATCGCTACTATCTGTAGTTGGAGAGAGCGTGAATGTTTTAGTCACAGGATCGTATCCGGACACCTCTAGTTCTATACCTGCAAGGTTGCCCGTTTTAAACATTACTGAGACACCGGCGCCCCGGTCCGTGATCTCAAAATCAATTCCCGAGTCTGAGAATGAATTAAGATCCTCATATATCGAGCTTACTGTACCGGTATATGTTGGGAATATCTCATCGTACTCAAGCCTTCCTTCACGGGGCCCAATGGTGGCAATACTCAGCTCATCGCGAATTTCACTCCGCGGATATTCGGACGAAAGGGTAAGCCTGCTATCTATCCCGGCGTAATCATATGGCAAGTTGTCTTTACCTCCAAGCACCGTAATTATATTTCGAATATTGTTACGTGATACATTCTCACGGCGAAGAGTGTATAAACCTTTCAAGGCACCCACTCGGAAGTTAATCGGGAAAGGCAAGAACGCTTTACCTATATTCAGCGTGAATACGCCAGCCAGGTAATCAATAGTATAATAAGTATTCCACGCGGAACACACCTCCGCAAGGGCATTTAGACAGCTCGATCCGGAGAATGTTATTGTCTTTCCGTCGGTCTCCATGCAATACCCTAATACCCACTTTCCAGGGCCATACACACGATTCAGATTATTAACAATTACCTGAGCGAAGCCGGCAGCGCTGTTGTATATTATAGGAGATTTGGCTACATAGGTAAGGTCTATGGCCGTGTCATAGAACTGCACATTGTTAAGTAGCTGATGAGCTCCGTCAAAAAGAAATTCGTAAGTGTATTTTGCCCCGTCAAAAGTATACTCAGGGAGATCATTGAGAATATAAGGAACACCGTATACCATTAGCACGTCGCTGATAGTAACCAATTCGTCGAGTTTAACACGCGATACAACCTTGATAGTCACCTCGCAATTCCCCTGCCATACCGGCGACTCCTTAGCTGAGACAACCTCACGCCAGGGATCGGCATTCTGCAGATTAATGATAGTACCGTCCGATTTTATCAGTTCAAATAAGCGCATATCTCTACCATGTTTACACAAGTCAACTCAACAATATCCAGCCGGCCAGCTACAACAATCACATGAGGCTGAGTATCTTCAAATTCATACTCAATGGGATCATCAGCTGTTGGTAATAGCTTTACCGGCGCAATAAGCGGATCATAGGAAATAAGCAGCGGGTATTCTCCGGAATTCGCAGATATAGATATAGAACTGGCAGTATTTATATACAGCCGTTTAACCGGGTTTGGTTCACGAAGATGCAGCGTAAAGGTGGCCGTGATATCCTCCTCATAATCCTTCTTAACCTTAATAGCCTCCGGAGCATATACCATATACACAAGAGGATCACAACAGTCTATTCGTATCTCAAGCCTTACAAGACGTTTCTGACCTAGAAGCTCACCAAGTCGTGCAAGCTTATATTCAAGATCAAGCGGGCCATCCGGAGCGTCACATACGCATTCAAACGAGAGATCCCTACTTTCGTACACTCGATCAGACAGGTCTGGCTCTTCTCCATGTAAGCTTGGGTAGTCCGCAACGTTCGTTTTTTTTGGTTTGAGCAAATCAACCACACCGGCCGACGAAGAGAAAAAAATACCAAGCTCTTCGTTCAAACATACACCATCTATATACCAGTTAATATCCATTTAAACGTCATTTAACTATTATTATTTTCGCTTCATTATACTTATCTGCCGTGATGACTTCAGCTTTATCATATAGCCTGATAATTATGCGACTGTCACCAAAGGCGTTAGCCTTAACTACTGCATTACCCCACAAACGAACAGAGATTATCGAGCGATCGGAAGCCGAGACGCTCACAAATGATTTATCCTTTGCGTAAACACTTACAATCTGCTTACCATGCGACTGTACGATTATGTGAGCGTCATTCAATCCGGCATAGCGGCACAGATCCACCGAGGGCATATCGGCAGCAGATTGAATTATGCCATAATTGATTAATTCATGCCGATGCTGTTCAAGAATTTTAGACGATGGAAAATTATTCTCTAAACAAAAGTCGATGTAGTTAAAATACATCTTTGCCAGGTCGGCAATAGAGTGACATGCGCGAACTTTTTCAACGTCCGTACAAGCCTGTAGTGCCTTAGCCTGTTTGTAAATCTGATCATATAGCGTCATAGTCCAATACTTTTATTCTTGTCTTTCATTATTTTTTCGATACTCTTTAAAATCTCCGTATTAACACGAATAGCCTGCACGTCTACTGCCATATCAGTCAACACCGAGTGCATGGCTGCTGTCTGTTCAAGCTGCTTTTCAGCGTATGATTCTTGTGCAATAAGGGATATGGTCTGCCGGGTCAATTGTCCTACCGCAGCATTGCCGGCCTCTTCGCTCATGGAACGCCACGCCGAGGCTATCTGATTAGAAGACACCTGTGTCAACGAGGGAAACAAGTCGGCGTATGTGCCAAAGGCGTCGTTATACTGCTTAGCTACCCGTTCAGCCTCGGCATAGAATTTCTCAGCCATTTCTTTTGTCGGGCCATTGGCGAGCATTTCTTCTTCCATCGCATCCAGAGCTGCCTGAAGAGGAGTCTGAAGGAATCTAAGCTGCAGCCAATTCCTGAGCATATCCTTAACAACATCCTGAGCCGTTTGCCTGACTGAAAGAAGCTTGTCCTGCGTTGTGGTGGCCATATCAGACATTATATCCGCAATCGATCCAGCTAGCGTTTTAACATTTGTCTGCAGGAGTTCTGCAGATATAGCCTCATAGAGATCCTCAATGTTATTCTGAATTGCCTGTATCTCGCCCTGGTAGGTAGCAATCAGATCTTCATCCGGATTTTTACGTGTTTGCTCAGAGGTAATCAGATCATTAAGCGACTGCTGCTGCTGACGGAGGTTCTCGATCAGCTCAAGCTGTTTATTGTATGTCGAAGTACCTATCGACTTGCTTACTGCACGATCCAGCTGATTATACAGGTCCTTAAGCTCGTTAAGATTCTTATTAATCAGCTTCTGTTGTGAATCAACCTTCCGGCCATGGAAATCAAGCAGCGAAAAGAGATTTGTCAGCAGGCCAATAGCCCCGGTAATCACGCCAACAATATTCCCGGATGCAATGCCGGCCACAATAGATCCAATGTTGCCAACTGCAGAAATAATATCATCCAGAGTCTTCGATGCTTCATCTCCAATAAGGCCGGTATCTTTCAGGGCATTATTAACGGACGTAAGGACCGTCTCTATGTCTGTGAGTGTCTGTACCGCTTTATCCCACTTGCGCGCTTTTATATCCTCTTCTACCTCATCAAGCTGCGCCAGAAGCTCTTCTTTCGCCTGGTCCGTTAGATCTGTAGCCTGCTCAATCATTCCGCGCACCTGGGCGACCATCCCCATGAGGGCATCTTCGCTCATTTCGGAAGTGTCACCGGTCAGCTGTTCCCATAGCTCGGATGATTCAACAGCTGCTTTATCTAGATCAGAAAGTTGCTGCTGTAATTCTTCCGCAGCCGCATCCGCCTGGGCAGAATAGCCTCTCTCACGAAGGAATGTCTCATATTCGCTATATTCTCGAACCAGGTCAAGACGTTTCTCCTCTGTACTTTGGAATTTATCCAGCAAGTCGTCAAGAATACTTTTCTCAGTAGAAGCCATTTCCTGATCGATCATTACC
The DNA here is from genome assembly GCA_964516565.1 of uncultured Eubacteriales bacterium. Classification (GTDB taxonomy): domain Bacteria; phylum Bacillota; class Clostridia; order Oscillospirales; family Acutalibacteraceae; genus DTU089. Next base: position 4,322 of record CAZEXA010000117.1, read on the forward strand.
CCGGCATTTGATAGCTCCTTCCCGGAGAGACCTGATGTAGACAGAGCGGCTTTTGCCTGCCTGAGTTTATCCAGATAATCAATTGAATCCTTTGCCGAGCTCTTAAGATCGTTAAATCCATCCTCCCAGGCCGTGAACGCCTCGTTAGCCTTCTCTTGCTCGATATCGCTTAACTGATTCTGCAGTGAGATGAGCAGGTTTTTTTCATCTTCCGTAAGTGCTGTCAAATTAGACTCGAGGCCGGAAATAACAGATTTTATGTAACTCTCATAACTTTCACCATTGGCAAGCAGCGAAGCATACATTACATCGGCAGACTCTTTTCCGTATTGCTCAACCCAGTTTTGATACTCTTCGTAGAGTTCTTTATTCTTTGATATTTGCTCCGCCAGAGCGGGCTCCGTCTCCTCTTCCGGGAATAGAATATTATAGAGCTCCGTATAAGAGGCCTGCGCAGCGGCCAGGTCTGCCTGCCATTTTGCGATATCTTCGCTCTGATCTGCCGTGAATGATTTAAGCTTCTCGTTCGCCTCATCAATTTGCTTCTGGTAAAATCCCAACGTGCCGGCGGCCGGTTCTGTCGTAGTAGTAAGCTGCGAATTTTTCTCATCTATCTTCAGCTGCAGGGCGTC
>CAZEXA010000118.1:0-4934 GCA_964516565.1 uncultured Eubacteriales bacterium
TTGAACCGCCGTGTACCGAACGGTACGCACGGTGGTGTGAGAGGTCGGCTACTCAACTAATGGGTAGTCTCCTACTCGATTCATTTTGAGAGCGGTGCCGTTTCCGCAACGCGAAGAATTTGCTCGTTGGTAGCAATCTCTCTCAGCAAAAAATCGAAGCGTGCCGTTCGTGACAGCTTCACCGTGTAATACATCGTGAAGATGCCGGATTCCTTATCCGTTTCGCGATGATCGCCCGCCAACTCAAACTCCTCGACAGTGACCTTGTTTTCAATGAACAGCTTGTCAAGAAGGGCGATGGTCGCCGTTTTATCCCTGGTTGAAACAATGATGCCCTTTGTATGCTTAGTGCTCAGACGCAGTTTGATTTCAAGATAACGCAGGAAAATGTTGGCGATAAAGACCGTCAGCAATGCGACAAGACTCATCTTTAGATAGCCCATGCCGATGGACAGCCCTAAGCAGGCTGTGACCCAAAGTGTCGCAGCTGTGGTCAGTCCTGTAACAATGACGCCGTCCCGTGATTTCATGATGGCACCCGCGCCCACAAACCCGATACCCGTCAATACGCCCGAGGCGATGCGTGAGATATCCACCCTCGCGTCGCCTGTCAGTCCCAGAAGGACGGCTGAATGCGCCATTTCTGTTGTGATCAGAGAGGAGAGTGCCGCACCGATACAGACGATGGCGTGTGTCTTCATACCGGCGGGGTGGTTGGATATTTTGCGCTCAAGACCGATGAGCATCCCCGCGACCAGCGACATGACAAGGCGCAGAATAATGGCGCTCCAAGAGAGCTGTTCCAAATAAAAAGGCATTGAGGAACATCCTTTCCTATTCAGATTTTGACCGGTTACACAGGCTTAATATTTATCTGTTTGATAAAGATGATACTTATTTATTGACGCATCGTTCGCCTGTGTGTGCGTTGACGATGCTCTTGAAAACCGCGATATGGGTTGTCGATATGTATTTGTCCATATGCAGACTCCCGAAAAACCAGTGCTTGAATGTGCAGCTTGCCGAGAGCTCGTCAAAATAGGCACCATGCGCCGTGACCCGAATCTGGTTGGTATCGGAGAGCTTTAAAAAGCCCTTAATCTTTAACGGCGGCTCGTGGGTGACAATGATGTCCACCGCGCAGCTGACGCTGTCAAGCTTTTCGGCGCCGGAAAGAAGTTCGGCCTGTGTCGGAATCTCTTCCTTGTCCCAGGAGGCGGTATCGATGCGCTCGTCGATATCCGGACTTTCGCCGCCGCCCATGGTAAAGACGGTCAGTCCGTCAACCGTAAAAAGCTGACCGCGCATCAAGTGGTAAATATTTGGTCGTATCTCGTGAACGCTGCCCCCGTTCCATGTCCTGACGGGGTATTTTTTCAGCAGCGAAAAGTTTTCGTGCGTTCCGTCCACAAAACAGATGTTGTATCGGCGCTTCATCAGATTGTTTAAGATCTTGTGTTCCTTTTTATCGTCGTTCCAGAGAAATCCGAAGTCGCCGCAGATAATCAGCGTGTCACCCGGCGCGAGCATTTTCAGCTCGCTTTTGGCGAGCCTTTCGGGATCGCCGTGCGTGTCGCCCGTAATGTAGAGCAAAATAATCACTTCCGGTAAAAAATGTTGTGAAGGCTATTTATTTTTGGACAGGCAAATGGTATAATTAATATTGATAAAATTACTTATAAACTTAAGCTTTCTTTTCATGTTCTTATTATAATACATCATTGAACGGAGAATGTCTATGAAAAAAGTGCTGATATTTTTCTGCTCCGTTTTGGTTATTTTGCCTAATCTACTGTCTGTGAGGGCAAACGCCGCCTACAATACGGAACTTGCTTCTTATGCTCCGCAGATATTTTATTTAGTGAATATGGATACCGATACCGTCGTTTTCTGTAAGAACGAGAACCAGACTTGTGCTCCGGCATCATTCGTCAAGGCAGTTACGGCGATTTTAGCGCTTGAATTTTTCGATAACCTTACTCAAAAAGTTACCGTGTCGCAGAACGCCGTCGGACTGCTCTCAGGAACGGGCAGTACGGTTATCAATCTGCTCCCGGGGGAAAAGGTGCCCATGCGCGACTTGTTGTACGCGCTGCTTCTCCCCGGTGCCAACGACGCCGCCAACGTCATCGCCGAAACCATCGGCAAGGATATCCCCACCTTCATCAACCTCATGAACGACTTTGCCAAGGCAATGGGCTGTACGGACACCCATTTTGTCAATGCCCACGGCCTTGACGCCGAGGGACAGGTGACAACCGCGCACGATATGTATTTGATTTTCAAGCACGCGCTGGGCAATACGGTTTTCAAGGAGATGCTCGGCAAATACGGTTATACGATGCCCGCAACGAACAAATGCGCCGCTCGGAATCTGTACAGCCGCAACCCCCAGGTTAACTCCTATTCTCCTTACTATTATAAATATACACGCGGCGGTATTACCGGCTCGACTCCGCTGTCGGGGAACTGTCTTTTATCCTTTGCCCAAAAGAACGGCTATACCTATATATGCGTAGCGATGAAGGGCGAAAACAAGGTTATAGGCAGTAATCCCGAGGCGCGCAACGCCGCCTATGTCGCCACAAAGGAGATGATGGGGTGGGCGTTCGAGAACATGAGGCTGAAGATTGTCGCCGAAGCCTCGCGTATCGTCGATGAGATTCCCGTAAAATACGGCAAGGATACCGACCATATAGCGCTTTCTCCCGAAAAGGAGATCACCGCTCTCGTTCCGGTAAACGCCGAGGCGTCCGGACTCTCGATTGTCGCCGACTCAAAGCCCGACTCTCTTACCGCTCCGGTCAAAAAGGGGCAGATTGTCTCAAAAGCCGGCGTCTATTATGCGGGCGAACTCGTCGCTGAAATCAACCTTGTTGCCGTAAACGATGTATCCTTCAGCGAAAAAGAGGCGGTTATCGGGAGCATAAAAAGCTTTTTGTATTCTAAGCCGTTTCTCGCTATACTCGGACTGTTTGCCTTCGCTACGGTCATATTCGCTCTTCTCGTCTATTCTTCAGGGCGGCGCAAAAGACTTAAAAACGCCGCCAAACGTGCCCGGCAGGAGGGGAGTACGGTCGTTACGGATTACACCAAATAAAAATCGTGCGTGAGAAAAAGCGATATTAGAGCGAGAAAAACGGAGTAAACGTGAGGTCGCGCGAGATATATTCATATTTCCAAAAAAATAATGTTGACAGCCCTTTGATGTTGTGTTATGATGTCACAGCAATCAAAGGGCATCGTAATATGCTTACGGTTCAACGAAAGGAAGGAAATCGGATATGTCAACATACATGCCGAAAGCGGCAGATATTTCCCGTCAGTGGTATCTGCTCGACGCCGCCGGCCGGACGCTCGGCGAGGTCGCCGTCGAGGCGGCAACGCTCCTGCGCGGCAAGCACAAGCCCACGTTCGCCCCTCATGCGGACTGCGGCGACAACGTCATCATCATCAACGCACAAAAGGTCGTTCTCACCGGCAAAAAGCTCGAGAACAAGATTTATTACCGCCACACAGGGTATATCGGGCATCTCAAGGCGGTCAAATACGGGACGCTGATGCAGCAAAAGCCGGAATTCGCCGTCGAAAAGGCCGTTAAGGGTATGCTCCCGGATACGGTCATCGGCCGCAAAGCCTTTACGCGTCTTCGCGTGTACAAGGGCGCAGAGCACAAGCAGACCGCTCAGCAGCCCATCGTCAGAGAGTTTTAACGGAGGGAGGACAACAGTATGTATGACAGCAAACCTTATTTTTACGGTACCGGCAGAAGAAAGAAATCCGTCGCGCGCGTTCGCGTGTACCCGGGTACAGGCGTTATCACTGTCAACGACAGAGATATAGACGACTATTTTGGCCTTGAAACGCTAAAGCTTATTGTCCGCCAGCCTCTCGCCGTCACCGAGACAAACGATAAGTTTGACATCATTTGCCGCGTTGCGGGCGGCGGTGTCACGGGTCAGGCCGGCGCCATCCGCCACGGCCTTTCCAGAGCGCTCCTGCAGTATGACGAGGCGCTTCGCCCCGTGCTCAAGAAGTCGGGCTTCCTCACCAGAGACCCTCGTATGAAAGAGAGAAAGAAATACGGTCTCAAGGGTGCCCGCAGGGCTCCGCAGTTTTCAAAGAGATAACAATCCGTTTTACAACCTGCCTCATTTTTACGGCAGGTTGTATTTTTACTCTTGACAGTAAAACTGCGCCAAAGGGTATATTGCCTCTCGCAGGCTTTATTATATATGGCTGGGCTGTCACACGCCGTGTGACAGCCCCTTCTTGTCGCTATCCGGAATTAGCAGCAGCCGCAAGCGCAGGTGCACTTTTTGCACATACAATCGTCGTCATTTTTCATAAAAATGCAAAAAATGATAATCGCCAGGAGAATAATCCAAACAATATTGTTGTTGCCGAAAAGGTTCATTGATCTTTCCTCCTTTCGTTCTTTTCCATTTTATGAAATGCCAAAAAATATGTTACATTATTTTGCGCATAATTCGAAAGAGAAGCGGGTAAAATATCTTTCGGAAAGGAAGGATGTACTATGATTCTAAATTTTAAAAAAAGACCGCTTCCTGACGATGACAGCGAGGATGTCGAATTCGGTGAGGAATTTACTGATCGCTTTGGCTTTATCGATAATGAGGAATATACCGACGATGAAGAGGACATTTAAAAATCAAGAAAAATTAAGGAATATGAAGAAATCGTAAGATATCGGGAGATATACCAGAATAAATGACTTTCCCTGACCTTCGGGCGCGTTGACCGTTCCGGCGGTCGGGGATATACTGTTTTCAAAAGGTCAAAGAAAGTCAAAGTCAAATTAGATTTTAGATGTTAGATATTAGACTTTGGACTTTTGCAAACGGTAGAAAGATAAAAAAAAAGAGATGAGCAAAACGCCACACACGAAATCTTAGTTTAAACGGAGAACCTCA
>CAZEXA010000119.1:0-4864 GCA_964516565.1 uncultured Eubacteriales bacterium
ATGGGCAAGGTAACTTTTCTAAAAAGCGTCCCCTGCGCGCTTGAGATTTTAAAGCGGCGGCTTTCCGAAGTACCGCAAAACAACACCGGTGAGGTCATCATGACCGGCCACAGTCATCTTGACGTCGCGTGGCTCTGGACTGTTAAAGAGATTGTCCGCAAAACCGCGCGTACCTTCTCGAACAATTTGGCGCTGATGGACAGGTATCCCGATTTTAAGTTCTGCCAGAGTCAGGCGGTTCTGTACGATTTCATAAAAAAGCATTACCCCGATATTTTTGAACAGGTCAAAGAGAAGGTCAAAAGCGGTCAGTGGGAAATCACCGGCACCGCGTGGGTTGAGGCCGATACCAATATCGCCTCCGGCGAATCCTTAATCCGCCAATTGCTCTATGGCCGTTGTTTTTTTCTGCGGGAATTCGGGATTTGTTCGGAGGTTTACTGGTTGCCCGACTGCTTCGGCTTTTCGTGGGCGCTGCCGCAGATTATTAAAAAATCGGGGCTGAAATATTTCTTAACCTCCAAATTGAACGGGAATGACACCAGCCCGTTCCCCTATTCGAAGTTTATCTGGCGCTCTCACAGCGGCGACGAAATCCTTGCCTATCTGACACCGCGCGGCTACGGCGGCGATTATGCGGCCGCCGATATTGCGCAAAGCTTAAAGGGAGACAGACAGGCCGACATCGCCGGCACGGCGCTCGGTATGTTCGGCTACGGCGACGGCGGCGGAGGCTGCACCTACGCCATGGTCGAAAACGGACGCGCCCTCTCTGAAATTTCCGGGCTGCCCCCCTCGCGTGAGGGGACGGTTGCCGAATTTTTCGCTGCTTTGGAGCCTCTAAAAGCAGAGCTTCCCGTCTGGGACGGGGAGCTGTACTACGAAAATCACCGCGGAACGTATACCAGTCAGGCGTTTGTCAAAAAATATAACCGCCTCGGGGAATTCTTGTTCCGCGATGCCGAGCTGCTCAGTGTTTTCGCCGCGCTGTTCGCGGGTCTGCCCTATGACGAAAACGCCCTCGAAGAGGGTTGGAAAATCCTTTTGCTCAACCAGTTCCACGATATTCTGCCCGGCACCTCAATTCATGAGGTTTACGACGTCTGCCGCGAGGAATACGCACGGATGACCGCTATGGGAACCGGTATCAAGGCGGGGGCGCTTGCGGCGCTTGGTACCGCGTTGGGCGTACCGCAAAACGCGGTCGCGGTTTGGAACACGAATACATGGGAGGTTACCGCGCCGGTTCGTGTGTGTCTGCCCGCCGCGGGCGGCGGTATTCGCGACGCGCAGGGGAAAGAGACAGAGGCGGTTTTTTATGAAAAGGACGGAGCGTACTTTGCCGAGTTCATCGCAAAGAATGTGCCGTCGGTCGGCTACAAAGCCTTTTTCATCAGTCCCGACCCGCCGTCTTTAACCCCGGTTTATGCGGCGGCAGAGCGTTTGGAAAACGAGATTTTACGCGTTTTATTTGACGAGAGCGGCAGAATAGTGAGCATCACGGACAAGCGCTCGGAGCGTGAGATTCTCAGCGATATGGGCAATCGGCTGACCGTTTTTCAGGATAAACCGATTCATGAAAGCGCATGGAATTTAGAGGCAGACCTCGACAGGAAGTGCTGGGAGCTTAAGGCAGAGAGCGTTAAGGTTGCCGAAAGCTCGGCGCTGCGCGGTGTGTTAAGGATGACGTACCGTTTCAACGATTCCGTTATCACCCAGCACGTCGTTTTGTACGCGGGCGGCGACACGCTGCTCTTTGATACTGCGGTTGACTGGCAGGAAACGGAAAAAACGCTCAAGGCGGCGTTCGCCGTGGATATCCGCGCACAGGAGGCTTCGTATGAAATCGCGCATGGAGCCATCTCACGGCCGACCCATAGAAACACGCCGTTTGACGCGGCTAAGTTCGAAACAGCCGCGCACAAATGGGCGAATTTGTCGCAGACCGATTACGGCGTCAGCCTTTTAAACGACTGCAAATATGGGTATGATATCCACGGCAACACCATGCGTATTACGCTGATGCGTTCGCCCAATTGTCCAGATACCACGGCGGACAGGGGTTTCAATACCTTTATCTATGGCCTGTACCCGCACGAAAACCGCTGGCAGGACGGCGGCACAGTCAAAAGGGCATATGAACTGAACAATCCGCTTGAGGCCGTATTTACTGCCGCATCTCCGGTAAATGCGCCCTTCGCGGCGCGGTCGCTGCTAAACGTTTCGGCTAAAAACGTCATTCTCGACGCGTTGAAAAAGGCACAGGACAGCAACGGGTTTATTCTCAGGGTTTACGAAGCGGAGGGACGGCGCACAAAAGCGGCGATAGGGTTGTCCGTAAAGGCGGCGGCTGTTTATGAATGCGATATGATGGAAGAACACATGACGCCGTTGTCGGCGGATACCGACACGGTAGCATTTACCATCCGTCCGTTTGAGGTAAAAACTTTCCGTCTTATTTTAAGGGAACTGTAAACATTTTATGAAGTCCTCAGTTTTTTTCAGGATTTATTTGAAATAACTGTATAAAGATGATATGATACACCTATTAACACAAGGGAGGAACCGCCTTGGACGATAATAAGAAGAATGTACCCGAGGACGAAGAGGAGCTTACGGGGAAACCGGAATCCGAACTGGACGAGAACACCGAGGAGCCTTTTGAAGAAACACCCGCAGATAATGAACAGCCGGACGACGGGCTTTCGGCTTATGACAAGCGTGAGGAATATTCGGAGGGCGAGCTTACCGGCGAGCTTGAGAGGCTGACAGTTCTGTTCCGTGATGAGCTGAAAAAGGCGCGTGAAGCAGAAGCTGACGCCGACGCCGAAGGGCAGGAGGAAGTCATTCAGGAGCTTGACGAAATCAAGGAGCAGGTCGAAAAGGAGATCATTCCCGAGGAGGAGCTTTGCCGCTGCTGCAGCGAGCGCCGGCGTGATACGAGCTTCGGCGAGGACTACGAGTATTGCGCGCATTGCCGCGAGGGTATGCGCCATTATCCGATGGGGATTCAATATTTGGCGCTCGCATTGGTCGTGACGGTTTTTGCCTTTGTTTCGGCTTACCTTTTCTTCACCGATTTTAATAGTCTTTATGCCATCCGTCAGGCGGAAAAGCTTGTCGGACAGGGGAAGATGACGAGTGCCGTTACCCAGTACCAAAAGGCGATTGAACTGTTCAGCGACGATTCGATTGTCGCCAAGCGGCCGACGCTCAAAGTAACCGAGCTTACGTATAACACCATTGGCTCGTTCAGCTCTGCGCAGACGCTGGCGGATGGGTTGGACAGTCTGTTGTCGCCGCTTGACTATAAAATGCCGTGGAACCGCAAATACTACAAAATCCGCAATCAGCTTCTGACTGAGGCGGCGACGGTCACTGCCTATTCGGATATCAGTACAAAATACCAGAATGAAGAAGAGCCCTATGACGCCATCGTGAAGGATCTCGAGACATATGTCGGCAAATCTCTGGAAATTAATGCACCCAAGGCTTCCGGGGGACTGTCCACGCTGTTCTTTGGCACCGGCGCTAAAATTGAGACGGTCTATGATGCGGATGTCATTCGGCTGCTGCAGTATATCATGCTCCAGTCAAAAACCAAACCTGAAGAGAAATCCGAGTATATGTTAGAAACGCAGAAGAACTCGCCTGACCGCCTGTGGCTTTATGCATACTATTTGGGTCTTCACTATGCCCATGCTGGGGACGCAGACGCGGCAAACGCCCTGTGCGACAAGCTGTTTGCCGAAAACATTGAGAACTCCTACGGGTACTTTTTGAAAGAAACCATCTACCGCGCGAGCGGCGAATTCAACAAGAGCGCTGAAATCATCGACGAGGGGCTTAAGATGTGCGGCGAAAGCACGGAGATGTATCGTCTGAAAGCGGTTAATCAGATTTTGAACGGTAAACCGAAGGAAGCCGTGACGCTTCTTCAGCCGATTGTTGACGGAGAAACGAACCTCCAGCCCAGTCTTCAGGCGCTGTTTACCTATGAGATTGCCGCTAAAGAAGCGGGTGACAAGACCACCATGAAGAAAATTGAGGGAATCATCAGCGAGAACAGCATCACCTATCCCGACGTGATGAAAGCATACCTCAATGGCAAAAAGACCGCCAAGCAGATATTCACCACAGGCACCTATGACGTGTATTGAGGCTAACGGACATTTTGACGTAAAGGAAAAGATATAATGGATTTATTATTTTTTATCACAAGAATTCTGACCTTTTTCGGATCGGGCGTGCGGGGCTTTTGGGAGTACTGCGTGTGCCGCATCTTTAAACTGCCCATCGAGGATATCCGCTGCTTTAAAGTCAGTGAAATGAGCAGTCACATGGAGCACGAATTTTTAACCAAAACGGGGCAGTCGTTTCTGATGTGCTTTCTGCCCCTGATACTCAACTTCGGTCTCGGCTCGCTGTTTTTGCTCTATGGCGCCTACATGGTTTTTTACGCGGGCGTCGTCAGCGCTCTGGCGGTTACCCTCCTCTATGTTGGCATTTCACTCTATTCCAATCTGTTCCCCTCTATCGAGGATGCGCTCGCGTTCAAAGAGAGCGTCTACGGTGAAAACGGCAAGGGCTTACCGGCAAAAATTCTGCTCGCCCCGTTTGTGGCGGTCGCCGTCGCCGGCGCGTACTTAGAGCGGTACTCGGTCAGCGTTTTGACCTCAATCGCCGCCGCGTACGCCTTCCCGTTCATCTTCGACTTCGCCTTCGGTGTCATCCACAAGATTGTCATCAACGTCGCCTCATAATTTTTACAGATAAGAACGGCGCGGCCTATCGGGCGCGCCGTTCTATATGTGCGCTCGGCATGAGCGACAACTTGGCGGTGAAAGTCCGCTACACGCTTGGC
>CAZEXA010000120.1:0-4864 GCA_964516565.1 uncultured Eubacteriales bacterium
ACACCGTCGTCACCGGGCACTACGCCCGCGTAAAAGCCGAGAACGGCAGATATCTGCTGCAAAAGGCGGCACATACCGAAAAGGATCAGAGCTATGTGCTGTACACGCTGACGCAGGAGCAGCTAAAGCACGTTTTGCTCCCGCTCGGCGAACTATCTAAGAGCGAGGTGCGCCGCATCGCCGAGGAGCAGGGTTTCTTAAACGCCCGCAAAAAAGAGAGCCAGGACATCTGCTTCGCCCCCGACGGCGACTACGCGGCCGCCATTGAACGCTTTACGGGCAAAACATACCCCGCCGGGAACTTCGTCGGCAAAGACGGGCGCGTGCTCGGTATACATAAAGGACTCATTCGTTATACGGTCGGTCAGCGCAAGGGGTTAGGACTTGCGCTCCCGGAGCCTCTCTATGTCTGCGAAAAACGGATTGAGGAGAATACCGTTGTCCTCGGGAAAAACAAGGACCTGTATACAAAGACGTTTTCGGTAAAGAATACGAACTGGATTGCCTTTGACACGCCGCCCGACACGCTGAGCGTCAAAGTTAAAATCCGCTACCGGCAGACCGAACAGCCCGCAACCGTGACGGTCACAGACAGCGGCGCGTCCGTCGCGTTCGACGAACCGCAGCGCGCCGTGACCCCCGGTCAGGCAGCAGTCTTTTACGACGGGGATACCGTCGTCGGCGGCGGCACAATCGCCCCGTTTCACTGAGGAGGAAACAACATGGCAGAATCCTACTTGATTAAAGACACCACCCGCGAACAACGCATTAAAATTATTGAACGTTCCTTAAATACCTGCGGCACCCCGTGCGAGGGCTGCACTCTCTGCGACGGGCTGATGGGACTCGGTGACGCGTGGAAAACCTACCAGCCGTACATCGACGGCGAAAAGGAGATTTCGGAGATTAACGCCTCCATCCGAACGGGGTTTGTCCGATAAAGAAAACCGGCGCGCGCCGGTTTTCTTTATTTAAAGCCGTATAGTAACTTTTTTAACTCCGTTTTTACCGGTGACCTCCACAAACCCCCAGACCGGCAATTCCTTTCTCAGCTGATAAATGCCCTTTTTAAGCTTGCGCGCGTCCCGAAAGCGCAGTATGCCGCCCGAACGCCTCGATACAAACAGCGCCGTCGCGTTGTTGAGCAAAAGATGGGTTGGCAGAAACACGCTGTGTGTGTTTTTACTGCCCGGCACTTCGATAGTCATAGGCTCACCGCTTTTCCACATAAATGGATACCGTACCATTTGGCATTTCAATATCCATCAGCTTGCCCTGTACGCCGCTCTCGACCATCGACAGGATTTTCCCGAAATCAAGATTTTCAAGCGCCTTATTGCCCGAAACCTGCGGCATACTCATGCCGATTTCGACCGCTAACTTGACAAGCCTCATCGGGATGTTGATTTTAACGGAATCGTTCGGATTCTCGACGATAATGCGTAAAAACAGGCTGTTAAGATCAATCGGCTGTTCCGGCTCGACAACAACGGTTTCCTTGCTGTCAACAGACAAAAGAAAATCCGTCGTAACCTTAAACAGCGCGGCGATGTCAGGTAAAAGCCCGATGTCAGGACAGGAGACGTCGTTCTCCCACTTGGAAACCGCTTGCGGGGAAACGCCAAGCCTGTCGGCCAACTCCTCCTGTGTCATATTGTTTTCTTTTCTTAACTCACTGATAATCTTGCCTAAGGATTTTTTCATATAGGGGACTCCTTTCATTGTTTCTTGTTCTCAATATATCCGGCAAGACCCGAAGAGGCAAGCGACCAAAGGTTGAAAACAGGCATTTTTTATTAACTGTTGGTAGAAATCCCGCTCAACCATCAGTTTACTCACATTTTTATTCAGTTTAGCACAGCCGCGCGGTGATGTCGAGAAAATTTAACGTTTGAGTTGAATTCATTTGAAAAATCCGTTAAACTGTTATTGGGAGATGAGTGTATGGGAGAATTGCAAACACTGCCAAACATCGGCAAGGAACTGGAGCGTCAGCTTCATGAGGCGGGGATCGATACGGTTGCCGACTTGCAAAGAGTCGGGAGCAAGGAGGCGTGGCTGCGCATTCTCGCCTTTGATTCGTCAGCCTGCTATATGCGTCTGTCGGCGCTTGAGGGCGCGGTTTTAGGCGTGCGCTGGCACCATCTGCCGCCGGACATAAAAGACGATTTGAAGATGTTTTATCATCAACATAAGGAAAAGTTATGAAGCTGAAAGATAAATTGATTACCGGCGCGGTTAACGTCGTCAGTAAAATAACCGGAAGCCTTGCGCAGGACGAAAGCGCCCGCCAAGGCGCCGAACAGGGCGTTGACGCCGCTATGTCCTCCCTTTTGCGCACAGTGGCCGCCGAGGGCGCGGTGCTGCTCGAAAACCGCGTACTGCCGCTGAAAACAGGAACCATGGTGTCGGTGTTCGGGCGCGTGCAGCTCGACTGGTTCTTTACCGGCTACGGCTCGGGCGGCGATGTCAACGCCCCGTACAAGGTGAATCTCTTAGAGGGTTTAAGAAACTGTCCGGAGCTTATCGTCAACGAGGAACTAAGAGGCGTCTATGAGGCGTGGGTACAAAAGAATCCCGCCGACCACGGCTTTTGGGGACATTGGCCGCGCTTCCATCCGGAAATGCCCCTGAGCGAGGAACTTGTCAAAACCGCCTCCCAAAAAGGCGGAAACGCCGTCGTCGTTATCGGGCGGTCTTCAGGAGAGGACCGGGAAAACGTCCTCGAAAAAGGCAGCTACTACCTGACCGACGACGAAACGCGTCTGCTCGATACCGTGACCGCGTATTTCTCCGATACGATTGTTTTGCTCAACATCGGAAGCATTATGGATTTATCATGGATAGGGCGGTATAAGGAGCGCCTCGGGACGGTTTTGCTGCTCTGGCAGGGCGGCATGGAGAGCGGTAACGCCGCTTGTGACCTCCTGTGCGGCAAAGCGTCCCCGAACGGCCGCCTGACCGACACCGTCGCTAATGCATATGAGGATTACCCGTCCTCCCCCTGCTTTGGCGGTAAAAAATATAACTTTTATTTGGAGAACATCTATGTCGGCTACCGCTGGTTCGAAACGTTCCGCAAGGAGGGTGTGCTTTATCCGTTCGGGTACGGGCTGTCCTATACGGCGTTTTCGCGCCGTGTCGTAAAAATTACCCCTTTACGGTCGGGTTATGAAATTGAAATCGTCGTAACAAACACAGGGCGTCTGTCCGGCAGGGAAACCGTCTGTCTATACATAGAAAAACCGTGCGCAACGCTCGGCAATCCCTTAAGAGAACTTGCCGTCTTTAAGAAAACGCGCTCCCTCTCGCCGGGAGAGAGTCAATATTTGTCCTTCTCCGTTGACAAAGCGGCGTTCGCCTCTTATGATGACGCCGGAAAGACCGGGAACAAGTCCTGCTATGTCATTGAAAAAGGCGTTTACCGCCTGTATCTCGGCGGTGACGTCAGAAACGCTTCAAAGATTTTTGAGCTGTCGTTTCCCGAAAACGAAATCATCGAACGACTTTCGGAAGCAGCCGCCCCGAAACAGGCGTTTTCCGTCGTGTCGCCGGGGAAAAATGACGACGGCAGCTTTTACGTCAACAAACAGCCCGTTTCCCTTTCTACGGTAAATTTGAAACGGCGTATTCTTGACAATTTGCCTGAAAGTATTCCCCCTACGGGCGACCGCGGCTATACATTGTCTGATGTGAGAGCCGAAAAAGTCAGTCTTGATGATTTCATCGCACAGCTGACCGACAATGAGCTTGAGGCGCTCTCGCGCGGGGACTATACTATGAACAGTCCCTTAGGACAGAAGGGCAACGCCGGGGTGCTCGGCGGTGTGCTTGAATCCTTACGCAAAAAAGGCTTGCCGCCCGTTACGGTAACCGACGGTCCGTCGGGCATCCGCCTCTTTGCCTGCTGCTCGCTGATGCCTATCGGTACGCTGCTTGCGTGTACGTTCGATACCGCTTTGATTGAAGCGCTCTTCGAAAAGGTCGGGCAGGAGATGAAAGACCGCGGTTCAGATATCCTGCTCGCCCCGGGCATGAACATCCACAGAAATCCTTTGTGCGGGCGCAATTTTGAATACTATTCCGAGGACCCGCTAGTAACCGGCAAGATTGCCGCCGCGGCGGTCAGGGGGCTTCAGAAGGCGGGTGTCTCGGCGTGTCCGAAGCATTTTGCGTGTAACAATCAGGAAGTTAACCGCAACCGCAACGATTCGCGCCTTTCCGAACGCGCCTTGCGGCAGATCTATCTCAAAGGCTTTGAAATCTGCGTCAAGGAAGCCTCCCCGCAATGGATTATGACCTCCTATAACAAAATCAACGGCGTCTGGGGACACTACCACTACGACCTTTGCGTGACGATTCTGCGAAAGGAATGGGGCTTTCAGGGCGCGGTCATGACCGACTGGTGGATGAAAAAAAGCGCAAGCCCGGAATTTCCGGCCTTGCGCGACAACGCTTACCGCGTGCGCGCCGGCGTGGATGTCCTCATGCCCGGAGGAAAAAGAGTCGGTAAGAAAAAGCCGGACGGGACGCTTATTAAGACTCTCGGCAAGCCGGATGGCATCACCCGGGGGGAGCTGCAGCACACGGCACAAAACGTGCTATATTCTTTAAAAATCGACAGCACCCATTAACTCATCTCAAATATATAATTAATTATCAATAATTTCCATTTTTTATTATAATTTCCTGTTTAAAATAACTATTAACATTTTATAAATTTTATGGTATGATAGTAAGGGTGTAATAGGGGATGAATAGGAGTGATAAGAATGTAAAATCATTTAAACTTAAAACATATTAAAAAAAAAGAGTTATTATTATGAAGAAATTTTTAAGCTTATTTTTTGCAACCATATTTACT
>CAZEXA010000121.1:0-4832 GCA_964516565.1 uncultured Eubacteriales bacterium
AATTTCTCTTTTCAAACAAAAAGTATATCATGAATTCTGTTTACCGGGCTTCAAATAAATACATAACCGAAAGCGACGATGAATGGTCTGTCGCTCTGATGGCCTTTGCCAAAGCCGTGAAAACGTATGATATTCATCGCGGCGGTTTTTTGAGTTATGCGGATACAGTTATAAGAAGAATGCTTACGGATTATTACCGTTCCGAGAAAAAATTCAATGCGGAGCTTTCTGTAAACCCGAGTATTTTTGACTGTGAACCCGAAGATGACGATGCTGACCTCGACCTGAAATTATCTCTCGTAAAAAATTTAGCACGCACCTACGAGGATTCTTTGAAATATGAGATTGAAGCGGTAGACGAAGAGTTTGTATCCTTCGGTTTTTCATTTTATGATTTATATCAATATTCACCCAAATCACAAAAAACCAAAGCATCCTGTAAAAAAGCCGTTTTATACATACTAAAAAACGATGAAATGAAGGAAAAGCTTTTCCGCCTGAAGCGGCTCCCAATAAATACTATATCGGAAAATACAGAAATACCCCGAAAAATCCTTGAGCGGCACCGTATTTATATAATAGCGGCTACGGTGATACTTTCCGGAGAGTATCCCGGCTTAGCCGAATATGTATTATATATTAAAAAGGACGGCGGGGAAATATGAAAACAATCGTTGTGGGAATCCGCGGAAGCTCTGCCGCCGTACTTTCGGATGACGGATGCATAAGGAAAGTCAAAAACCATCATTATACAATAGGTCAGGAGGTTAATGAAATGAAAAATATCGGGGTAAAGAAAATAGTCGTTTTGTCTCTCGCGGCCTGTTTAATGTTTGCTTTGGGAATCGGCGCTTTTGCCTATTTTGTTCCTTATACCTATGTAAGCGTTGATGTGAATCCCTCTGTTGAATATGAAGCAAACATTTTTGATAAGGTCATTTCGGTTGAAGGCGTAAACGACGATGGTAAAGCCATTGTAGACGAGGGCGCACTTGAAAATCAAATGTATCAGCCAATTGATGAGGCTATCAGTGCAACGGTTGACGAAATAGCCGAACAAGGGTATCTTCAAGGTGATGGTGTAGGAATTGTTATCACCACAGCTTCAGACGATACCGACAATGCCGAGGAAATGGCAGAGGAGCTTGAGGAAACCGCAAACGAAGCCTGTAACGAAAATGGCAGCGAGTGTACGGCATGCGGTGAAGCCATCGGTAAAAAGCGCGTCGCCGAGGCAAGAGAACTGGGCGTTACACCGGGTAAGCTCAGACTGGTCGAAAAGCTTATTGAAAGCTCAGAAAATCCGGAAAGCATCAATAAGGAAGAGTGGCTTAACAAACCCGTTAAAGACATTATGGCTCAGACCAATGCCAATAAAGCCGCAAACAAAGACAAAGCGGTCGAAAACAGCATCGGTAAGGCCAACGGAAAAGGCAACAACAATACATCCGAAACGACGGTATGCACAAGTGAGTGTACCAGCTCCGCAATATGCGAAAGCGCTCAAAATACAGAGCAAAACACCACAGAGAAGCGTGAACAAAATCGCTCTGAAAACGCCCAGAAAAATCAAAATAAATCCAACGAAGGTAATGAAAATAAAGCCTCTTCAAACGGTAAGAAAAGCAACTGATTTTTCAACGGATATCTAAGGTTTTAGACACATGTTAAAATGGCTGCCGCAAAACTTTGCGTTTTGCGGCAGCCATTATATTAAAACCAAGCGGGCGTTTTGTGGGTGTTTTATAAATATATATTCTCAATTGTTGCTTTTGGATATTGCGGTCAAAGACGTTTTGTAATATAATTATTGTATTATTTTGGAAAAAAGTTTCCTATATTAAACAAAGGTTTGGTGGCTTTATGGATATTATGGATCTTGCCTCAAAGGGGATTTGCAGGATTACGAAGAATTACGGTAAAAAAATGCAGAAAAGCATGACCGCTCCCACGATACCGGAGGCACAGCCGATGGTTTTCGGGGGCGATACATATCGTTTGGGCTTCGGAAAAGCCGAAATTATTCCCGATTTAAACAGCGGGAAGACGTATTATATCGCCGGGCACGGTTCCGGTCATGTCATGGAGGGCGTACTGACTCCGGTAACGTGCAGCGCTGTATGGATAGACTGCGGCAGTGACGAGGGTATGCTCTGGATAAGTGCGGATATTGTCGGAATGACAAGGGTTGAGGTAAACATCGTCCGCGGTATGGTTAGGGAATCCGCGGTGATAAAAGGGTGCAAATGTATTAATATCAGCTGCACGCACAGCCATTCAGGCATTGATACCATCGGTTACTGGGGCAAACCCAACGTGTTCAGCATACCTTCCGACGGCAAAGACCCCGACTATATGAAGATGCTGATGGAGAAAATGAAGCTTGTCTGTGAGGAAGCGTATAAAAACCGCAGACCCGGCAAGCTTTACAGCGGTTCTGTGCTTGTTCCCGGCGGTCTTCACGATAAGCGTCCGCCGCGCGAAAAGCACGAGGTGCTCTCGCGTATCCGCTTTATCCCCGAGGACGGCTCAAAGGAAATTTGGATACTGAACTTCGGGGCGCACCCCAATTCACTCGGCGGTAATAACCGTTTATTAAGCGGCGAATACCCGCATTTTATGCGCGAGGCGATATATAAATCAGCGAATACGGAAGTGCTTTTCGGCATAGGCCCTATCGGAGGCATGGACGCGGCGCAGCTCTGCGAGGAAGAGCCTGTAAAAGAAGTGCAAATGCAGGGTGAAATGTTTGCAAACGCGGCACTGTCTATTGACAACGACCATGAGCTGAAGCCGGAAATGACGATAATTCAGCAGCCGTTCTATCTGCCAATCGGCAACTATGTCCTCTCGCTTTTAGCTATGCGTCATGTAATGAGCTTTGAAGCTTATCCGTGTATCGACAGCGACGTCGGCATCGCTATGATGACCGAAATGACCTACATGAAGATAAGGGATCAGAAGATACTGCTTCTGCCCGGAGAGAATTTTGTTCAGACCGTATTCGGAGGCTATTGCTCTAATGAGGAATCCTCAACCGGTCTCGGTGCAGAGGTCAATCCGCCCGCACTCGCTGATATTTCCGGAGACCGTGATATGATTGTGTTCGGTATATCGAACGATATGACAGGGTATGTCGTCCCAATCAGCGATTTTGTGCTTAATCCCACGCAGCCTTATCTCAACGGATATAAAGACAGGTTCGGGAAGAACCATTACCATGAGACAAACTCGATGGGTATAGGAACACAGAAGGTCATTGCCGATACGTTCGCTTTAGTAGCCGCAAGAATGAAATAAAGAGGTGTGAAAAATAATGAGCGTTGTAACTGCTGCCGTTAAAGGCGTGAAAACCGTTTCTGTCGGAATATCAAAATTTTCTGCCAAACCAAAGATAACGAAAGCGCTGTTTTCATGCCCGAAGGAGATTAAGTCCGATCATTTCACCGTCGGCTTCGGCAGAGATAAAATCATGCCCAAGGACGTTACCGCGCACAGATATTATATCGCGGGCTATGGTTCCTATAACCCCGCAAAGGGTGTTATTGAACCTGTGTACGCTCATGCCGTCTGGATTGATGACAACTCCGGTCTCGGCGGAATCGTTCTTGTGTCCGTTGATTGTGTGGGGCTTTTAAGCTACGATGTCAGCCGTATCAATGACCGTCTTACGGATTTCAAAAAAGAAACGGGCTGCCGCTCAATAAATCTTATGGCGACTCATACTCACGCGGGAATTGACACGATGGGTATGTGGGGTTCTCTGCCGCTTACCGGCAGGCGCAAGGACTATATGGATATCGTATACAACGGGATTATAACGGCTGTCAAGGTGGCGTATGCCGGCAGACGCGACGGCGACTTGTATTTCGGAAATGCGGATACCGAAAACATACAGGATGACAAACGCGAACCGAGTGTTTTCTGCAAACGCCTTTACAGGCTGCGTTTTGTACCGCAAGACGGTTCAAAGGAAATTTATATGGTGAACTACGCCTCGCATCCCGAGGTGCTGTACGGATCAAATTCTTATGTATGCCCCGATTATCCCGCTTATATGAGAAAAAAGATAACAGACAAAACCGGCGCGGATGTGATTTTCTTCAACGGTGCTGTCGGCGGGATGATTACTCCTCTTGTCGCAAATCCGAACAACAGACGGGTTTCAACAAAAATAGCCGGAGAAAAGATTGCGGACGTGTGTCTCGGTATCACAAACGAGGAAAAGTTAAAACCGAGCATCGGCGTTATTCGTCAGGAGTTTCTTGCGAAGTTTGAGAATACCATGCTGCTTTTATGCGGTTTGTTCCATATTATGCCGAGCGATAAAGTCTTTTCGGGCGATGGTCCTCTGGGCATCTCAATAAAGACAAGCCTTACCTACATCGAAATAGGCAAGGCAAAGCTCTTAACGATTCCCGGTGAGCTGTTCCCGGAGCTTGCCTACGGCGGTTATCTTGAAAATGGCGCGGCGGGCAGCCCGGATATGAATCCGAAACCGCTTACCGAGATTGCGGGCGACCCGGATATGATGATTTTCGGGCTGGGCAACGACGAGCTCGGCTACATCCTTCCGCCCAACGATTTTCTGCTCAACGAAAAATATCCGTATATTCTACGCCCCGCCAATGATTTTAGGGGATGCAGCCATTATGAGGAAACAGAATCCGCGGGGGGCTGTTTAGGGCCGACAATTGCCGCGGAGTTCACAAAGATGATGGAAACGGTAAATAAAACGCGAAATTGAAGTTATAAGAATAATATAAAAAATGGGGCTGGGAGTGTCCCGCGCTCCGTGTAAATGGAATAATTTACAAATAATTTGACCATAC
>CAZEXA010000122.1:0-4755 GCA_964516565.1 uncultured Eubacteriales bacterium
TTGTTTGGTGGACCTGAAGGGATTCGAACCCACGACCTCTCGGATGCGAACCGAACGCTCTCCCAACTGAGCTACAGGCCCAAATTGTAACGGGCATCATTATAGCGTAAAAACGGATAATTGTCAAAGCTTTTTTATGTTTTTTCAAAATTTTTAGAGAAAAGAATTCGGAACCGCGTAGCTTACCTTTTCAATTAGCGTCGCGATTTCCTCCGGCGGCTCTTTCATGCCGTCCTGTATCCATTGCTGAATAACCGCCACACTGCCGTTGACCGTAAAAGTATAAATCTTCTCAAATTCGTTGTTTCTCACATTCAGTCCGAGCGTGTTCCACTCGGTTATGCACTTGTCATGCGCCAGATAAAAGACACTGCGCAAAAATTCCTTGTTACCGTAGTCTGAAAAAATAACGGTGCAAAGATCGCCGTTATCTTTGATAGCCTGACAGATCTGTGTTAAAAACGTGCGGACATTAGCCCTGTCCCACGGCTGCTCAAGTGAGGCGCGTATACGCTCTAACAGATCGTCCTCAATGCTGTGCAGCAGAGCCTCCGGGGTGTCATAATGCGTGTAAAAGGTGTTGCGGTTGATGTTCGCACGACGGCATAGCTCCGTGGGGGTAATTTTCCCAATTGGTTTTTCTCTCATCAACTTAAGAAGGCTTTCGCGTAAAAACATTTTTGTATACAGAATACGTCTGTCAGGTTTTTTATCGCCCATTGAAATCCGCCTTCCGTTCATAAATTTTTTACATATCAGCGATAAGATACGCTACACATTTTTGTCAATCTGTTCGTCATTAGTCAAACCGCGTCAAATCTGACTGTTGAATGAATATTTTTTATAGTATAGTATGAATATATACTGGAGTCAATAATAGACTGTGAAAAGGAGAATCATGGGTGAAAATATTTATGATAGGCGGCACGGGACTGCTCGGAAGTGCGGCGGCAAACGAGATGATTTGTCGTGGTCATGAAGTAACCACATTATCGTTACCTCCCTTACCCGAGGGTGCGCCTTTGCCCCCGGAAATGAAAATTATATTCGGAAATTATTTCGAGCTTTCTGACGAAGAAATCTGCGCGATGATGAGCGGCTGTGAAGGTTTCGTTTTCGCAGCGGGAATCGATGAGCGCGTCGAAGGTCCTCCTCCCGTCTATGCTATGTTTGAGAAATATAACATCACTCCCTTAAAACGGCTGCTGCGTATCGCCAAAGAATCCGGCATTAAGCACGCGGTTATCTGTGGCTCCTACTTCTCTTACTTTGCCAAGGAGCGTCCCGAGCTTGAGCTTGTCCGCCATCATCCGTACATCCGCAGCCGAATCAATCAGGAAACCGCAGCGCTGTCTTTTGCGGATAAGGATTTCAGCGTCGCCGTTCTCGAGCTGCCCTATATCTTCGGGGTGCAGCCCGGGCGAAAACCGGTATGGCTGTTCCTCGTGGAGACCATTCGCAGTATGAAGCGTGTAACGATGTTTCCTAAGGGCGGAACAGCGATGATCACGATAAGGCAGGCAGGACAAGCGATGAACGGCGCTTTGGAACTCGCCGGAGGGGGCGTATGTTATCCCATCGGTTGGTACAATAAAAGCTGGAGGGAGCTCCTCACCGTTGTACACAAATACATGGGCATTCCCGACCGCAGAATCGTGACCATACCGCAGACGCTCTTTTCTATCGTTGCGCTTAACCTATTAAAAAAACAACAAAAAAAGGGCGTTGAAGGCGGTCTGAATATGCGACATTTTGCCGATATTCAATGCTCCGCGTTTTATATTGACAAGTCGCTCGGCAGTATTCCCCTCGGTGTAACCGAGGACGATATTGACGCTGCCATCGGTGAATCCATAACCTTAAGTCTCGCAATTATTGACGGAAAACAAACCAATGCAATTGGAATGAAAGGTGAGTGATTTCAGGTGACGAAACAACGTATATTTCTGACCGGTGCCACAGGTGCCATGGGCTTTACCGCCCTAAAAGCGCTTATGCAAGACCTCGATCAAATCGAGCTTGTCCTGCTCGTGCGTGATTCGGAGATTAACCGAAAGAAAATGATGCCGTTTATCGACGCCCGGGGCATTCAAATTATCTGGGGGGACCTGACCGACTACGGCTGCGTCAAAGACGCCGTTAAGGATGCCGACGTTGTCCTGCATGTCGGCGCACTCGTCTCCCCTGTTGCCGATTATAAGCCCGCGCTTGCCATGGAGACCAATTTCGGTTCCTGTCTACATATCGTCAATGCTATCAAGGAGCTTGGCCAGCAGGAAAAAACACACGTTGTCTATATCGGCACCGTCGCTGAGACCGGCGACCGTATGCCGCCAATCCACTGGGGGCGTGTGGGCGACCCCATCAAGCCGAGCGTCTATGACTATTACGCGGTGTCTAAAATCGCCGCCGAACGGTGTATCATCGAGTCGGGTCTCCCCTATTGGGTCAGCCTCAGGCAAACGGGTATTCTCGGTCCGAACATGTCCGGCACCGACGACCCTATCATGTTCCACAATTGTCTGGATAACGTGCTGGAATACGTCTCTGACCGCGACTCTGCCGTGATGTTGCAAAACCTATGCCGCAAGGAACGACGCGGTGAGCTTGGGTCGGAGTTCTGGGGTCACGTCTTCAACATCGGCGGCGGTAAGAGCTGCCGCGCCAGCGCCTACGAGCTCTACACCAAATCGATGAATGCCCTCGGGCTGAAGAAGCTTGACGACGTGGCGGACGTCAAGTGGTTCGCTACCCGCAATTTTCATGGGCAATATTATCTCGATTCCGACAAGTTGGACGCTATTCTTGGCTTTCGGCACGATACGCTCAATTATTTTTACGACAACGTCGGGAAAGCGCTCGGCGGTATGGCGATTGCCGCGAAAACGATTTCGAAGATACCGGGCGGTAAGAAACTACTGGGTCATGTGGTCAGAAAACGCTTTTATAAAGCGGCGTCGGCAGATCATGGTACCGTCAAATTCATCAAAGACAACATGGCCGATCACATCGCCGCTTACTGGGGCTCTCAAACCGCATGGGATGACATTTTGCCGTTTTCCGA
This sequence comes from uncultured Eubacteriales bacterium, assembly GCA_964516565.1. GTDB lineage: Bacteria > Bacillota > Clostridia > Oscillospirales > Acutalibacteraceae > DTU089. The sequence goes on from CAZEXA010000122.1 coordinate 3,065, forward strand.
ATTTGTGCATTTTACAGACTGGGACACCGTTGTCCGTATCGACCACGGCTACGACGAATCAAAACCGGAAAGCACGCTGTCGCTTTCGGATATGCAAGGCGCGGCGGCTTTTCGCGGCGGCAAATGCCTTTCAGACAGTATGACTACAGGCGACTGGTGCACAAAGCTACGCTTTCAATGCGCCTTCGGTCACGATTTTGAGGCGAGCCCGCGCCTTGTGCTGGAGGGCGGTCACTGGTGCCCCGTCTGCGAGCGAGAAAGCTGGAATTATTACGAACGCGCAAAAGTCGATTCGTTTTTCGCTCAGGTCTGGACGCCGCTGCACCCGAAAGACGAACAGCCGTGGAAATATCAGAAAAACGTTTCGGAACTGGATGTGTGCAGTAAATAATATTGAATTAGATAAAAATGCAGACCCGACAAAAGGGCTGCGTTTTTTATACGAAAACAAAACCGTCAATAAAAAATGCAAAACAATCATTATTGCTTTACTGAAAAGAATATGATAAAATAAAATAAAAAAGAAAGAGTGCGAAACTTATGACAACTAACGGCAAATGGGTTCTTACATGGGGTCAATCCCATTCAGCATTATCCTTATTCTATTACCCTTCATGCAAAAAAACATTCCGTCTTGTAATCGATTCCGCAATTTCCGGTACCGCAATGCGCCTTAACCTTTCAAATACATACGGCAAGCAAAATGTAACGATAGGCGGTGTGACAGTTGCACTCTGCGACGATAACGGCACCGTTTATTCCGAATTTAATGATGTAAAATTCGGCGGTAATACGAAGTTCACAATAAAAAAAGGTGAAAGACTTCAAAGCGACCCCGTTGATATTAATGTTAAATCCGGCTACCATTTTTGCATAAGCATTTATGTTGAAAAGGGCGACGCTACAAGCGGAAACCTTCTTGACAATGTTCTTTTGATTACCTCCGCAGGTAACAAAACAGCTGCCAAAAAGCTTCTTAATGAGCGCAGAAAACGCGATGGCGTAATTGATGTTGCGGGCAAACTCCTCGGTATGCACATTCCGAAACCCATTCCTCTTTTTGACTCAGTTGAACTTCTTAACGAGGACGGCGCAAACTCAATAGTTATTTTCGGCGACTCTGTAAGCCAGCAGGGCTTTTGGTCAAACCCCTTTGAAGAAAGAATCAGAAAGACATTCCCGGGCAAATATTCACTGATTAATAAATCAGTTATGGGTAACAGACTCCTTTTTGACTGCTCCCCCATTTTTGTTGCCCGCGGACTTTACGGAAAGCGCGCTACAGCAAGAATTATCGATGATATTTACCCTTATGAGAATATTACCCACGTTATTCTTTTCCTCGGCGTTAACGATGTTTTTGAATACGGCTCAATAAACGCACCTAAAAAGGAAAAGCCCGATCCTGCGGATATTTGCGCAGCAATTAAACAAATAACCGACGACCTTCACGCAAAAGGAATAAAGGTAATCGTTTTCAACATTCCCGCATTCGGCTCAGCCCCCGACTCAACAAGAGAGAAGGACGGATTAAGGCGCAAAGTAAATCAATGGTACGAGGAAAACAAAGATTACTTTGACGGTTTCTTTGACATTTCCGCCGTCGCTACCGACCCTAACGACGATTACTGCTCACGCCCCGAGTTTATAGGGCGCGACAAGCTTCATCCCAATGCAGAGGGCGGCAAATT
>CAZEXA010000123.1:0-4755 GCA_964516565.1 uncultured Eubacteriales bacterium
ATGGGAACGGTCACAGTCCCGATTGAATAGCCCTCACCTTTTTCTACAGTTGCCGAGTCGTCCTTGAATTGTTCGAGATTAACTTTAAAGCTTGTGGTTTTGACGGTTTTGTCGAGAACAGTAAAAACAAATTTCGCAAAAGGAGTAGCGGAGGTTTTCGTTACGCTATCCGTGGCAAGAAAAACGCTCTTGACGATATTGTTTGTTTCTTTCTGGTAACCGCCCTCCAAAATGCCCGCATAAAAATAGGGAACAGCCTCGGTTCCATCCGTTGGCACATAAGTCGCGAAATAGCCGGGTTGATTGGGAATCGTCACAACAGTGGAATCAAATTCCACGCTGACGAAGCAGTGTTCCATATGGGATACCGGCGGAAGAGTGACGGTGATTTCGACGGTGTTATTAACGTTACTGGCGGTTACCTTTGCCGCGACAGTAGTTGCCGCCGCACAAAATACCGGCAAAAGACTTAAAGTCATTGCCACGGCAAGCAAACAGGAAATAAATTTTTTCATAGGTCAACTTCCTTTAAAAAAGTATAGATACCGACAGATTTATTATATAAAATTTGTTCTCTCATGTCAAGTGACAAAAAAAATACAGTGATGCCTGTTATTATTGCTTCGCCAACTAAATATTGCACTCTCTTGGCGGCCTTTTTGCCGCCGCACTGCGTTGTCGTCCTTGCTTTACGCGCGTAAAGCCGCGTCCTCCGCCTTGTTCGACAGCAAAAATCCTCACCAATAAAAGTGCGAAGTTTAATTGGCGGAGCAATAAATTATTCAACGAAAATGGCTGTGCAGACCGAGCGCGCCGGAACGACGGTCTTCTCTGCAAATATTTCCAGCTCTGAAAGTGACATTTTGTCCGAGGTGACGTAGAGCTTGCCTGCAGAAAAATTTTTTGGGAATACAAGTGTCTTTTCGGACGGCGCGGTATTTATTAAGACAAAAACCGTTTGATGATCTCGTATGAACGCCAAAAGTTTTATGTCGTCGTCGTCGTCACACGAAACGCTGACACGGACGCTCCCCTTTTTCACAAACTTTGAGAAATTTCCGAAGGCGTAATACCGCTTTGTCATTTCAAAGTTGCCGTCAGTTTCGTTAATATATATCAGCCCATCGCAAAAATCGCATTCGGAAACGGCAATCCAGTGCTGCCAAGAAATGACGTTTAAAATGGATATATCCTCGAACATAACGTTTGCCTGCACAAGTGCGGAGTCCATCCCGTTGTCGCGTCCGCCCTTCATATGCGTCCACTCGCTGATTTTCAGCGGGACGTCCGGATAATGCTTATCCATCCATTTCCGGTATCGCCTTAAAAAGGCTGGCCGGTTATTGAACGCCGCAAGCTTAATGATTGGTAAAAAATAAGAGTGAATGTCAACGGAATCAAGCTTATTACGAATGACGGGATCCTCTAAGATTAAGCGGCAATAGGTTTTATTGAACCATCTAATATCACCGTTTTCAATACCGGAAAGTCTTACACTTTTTAGAGCCGGACGCTTTATAAGCTCCTTTGCAAAGGTATGCATGACGCTTTTAATCCCTAAAGGGCGATAGTGGCACCCCTCCTGACCGTGACGCTCGGTCCATACCCAAAGCGGTTCATTTACGGGAGAAATGTATTGAATCGGTATGCCCTCGGCCAAAAAATGTTCGGTCACATCAAGGACATATTGGGCAAACGCCCGCTCATTCTTCTTTTTGAGATTGGTTCTCCATGGTTTATCCAGACAGGCTTTATGGTTTTTTGTCAATCGCTCCGGAGGTGAATTGACGAAAAAGACGATTTCGTCCGCGCCGTATTTAACGACCTCACGCAGCATACAAACGGCATTTTTGTCCCGGCTCCAATCGTATTTTCCGCTGCCGATTTCAAAAACCTCCGCGCCGCGGTTCCCCCCGGAAAACGTGCAAGAACCGGAATTCTTTGAACCGCCGCCTAAATTGTACCGGTAGCAGCGCATCCCGATGCCGTGCTCCTCACTGTACAAAAGCTCGGCGATCCGCTCGCGGACGGGCTTATTGCTCGCGGGGTCAATCTGCTCCCAACCCCCGACGACCTGCGCCCACCATGCACCGCTGGCGCCGAAAGATTCCATCGTCTGATAGGTTCTTGACGGGTCAATATGTATGGTTGTCATAGAATCTCCTTTTTGGCTTCCTATTTTGTGGTGCTCACTCCGTTCATTCTCATGCTCTCGCCGGGAGTAAGCGTTACTTTTTTGCCGTAGGCGGGAAGGTTGATTGTCAGCGCTCTGCCGCTGATGTTTTTTACTGTAAGACCGTCTTTGACGGTATAGGTAATGCCGTGAATCTCTGAGGTAACTGTCCCGGCTTCAATCAGGGGTTTTAAGACAAGGTCGCAGTCAAAACCGTAAGTAATACCAAGATACTGACAGAGAAGAACATAGAGGTACACATTCGGATATTCATAGTAGAACGACGCGCCGTGCCAGTTCTTTTCACCGTCATCGCCGGTATTATAGTAAACATAGTTCATGTCATAACGTTCGCCCATGAGCCAGTTGTCAATACGCGCCTGCTCCGACACCTGCAAAAGCTGATTCAGAAGCGCTGCGCCGTCTCCCAAAAACGCCTTATAGACAGCATCCCAGCACCAATACCTTCCGGCGGCGCACAGGTCATAGGGCCCCCCAATGCCGATTTCTGATGAGGTATACTCCTCAATTTTAGCCGCGACAAAGCTCGGAAATTTATTGAAAACATTTCTTTCTGCCTCAACAGCCCTGCGGCACAAGAGCGCCTGTTTCTCCGTGCATAGCCCGAACAGCTCGGGCAGCTCATTGGCAAGAAGATGAATGTGGTCGTGAGACGCGCCTTTGCCGTCAATCCAGTCAATAAAGCGCTGGTTTTTTTCGTCCCAATACCCCTCGGGAAACGGTTTTTGCACACTGTCACCAAGCCTTTCGGCAAGTGCCGTATACCGTGCGGCGGCAGCGCCTCTGCCTAACAGTGTTTCCAGCATGGCCATCAGACGAAACGCGTTGACGGCAAAGCACTGTGCCTGAGTCACCTTTCCGTCCTTGATAACCTGATCCTCAAAATAGACATGGGAATCGAGCAGATCATCGTCCCCGATAAATCGTTCAATATAGGCGCAGTTTTTTTCAATAGCGTCAATATTGGTCTGAAGAAAACCGAGGTCCTTGGTCATCGAGTAGTATTCATATACGCCCTCAATAAACTCGACGTTTGCGGTAATCCGAAACATTTGCGCCTTGCATCGCAAATCGCGGCTACGCCGCCATACATCGTATTCGCGGCTCTTGTTCGGTTGGACGGCACAGACGTTTTTTGACAACCCTGTATTGTCTTCGCGCATAACCTTCAGCTGCAGCTCGAGCATACGTTTGATCAGGCTTGCCTCGGCAACCCCGCCGACGGCAAACCGTCCCTTTATGTGAAACTCATGATCGACGGCCGGATACGTTCCCACGTAGGCTTTACGATTGAGTGTGGACAACACATACCCTTCGCGTATGTCGTGCTTATCGCTCATGAAGCCGCGCTCGGCAATCTGCAAGAGCAGATTATCCCAGTAAAACCTGGCGAAATCCTCCTCAAACCGCTTGCTGTGCGGTATTTCGAGCGACAGCGACCTCCCAAAAAAATCGCAAATCGGTCTACACGGATATTCGGTTGATTCACAGTGACCGCTGTATTCGATTCGAATCTTGCCGCCGTTCTTACGATCGAATTTATAAGCACCTCCGGTAATTCTCCGCGCTTTTTCGTTGCCGGTGCTCTCACGCGGTAAAATCCATAAAAGCGTATCCCCATGAAAATGTTCGGGCTGACAGTGCGGGGAAATGATGTGGTTACCGACGCTCTGATAGCCGAAAAAATATAACGCGCATGCCTCGTGTTTATCAAAGAGCAAAACGTCTGCAGACAATATCATTGCCATTTCCTCTTTTCGCTATAAATGATTCCCCGGTTGTATTATAGCATATGACGGTGTATAATACAGTAAATTTATGAAATTTTGAAAAAGGAATGATTTCAATTATGGTCGCGCTGCTTATCGTCGATATTCAGGAGGATTATTTCGGTAAAAACGCTAAAATTAATTTTCAGGATCAGTCCGGATCACAAAACACCGGCACACATCAAAAAGTGTTTCAGACACCGGAAGAGTACATAGCTTCCGTTAATACGATTATCAAGAGGGAAACTGCCGCCGAAAGCGAGATTATTTATATCCGCGAGGAATTGCCTGACACATTCTTCTTCCGTAAAGTGTTCGGTCATTCTCTCAAAGGAACCGCAGGCGTTAAGTGCCATCACGCGCTTGTCATCGCAGAGGGACAGGAGTTCACAAAAATGTTCGGCAGCGCTTTTTCCAATCAAAAGTTTACTAAATACTTAAAGAGCAAAGGAATCAGCGAAGTGCATATCGTTGGCTGCGACTCGGCGAAATGCGCTTTTTTGACCGCTAAAGACGCTGCCAAAAAGGGCTATACGGTAAAAATGATCTCAGACGGCTTGTTCAGCTTTTTCCCGCAGCTGACGGGAAAATGTGAAAAGGAGCTGTCGGCGCTCGGAGTGAAATATGTATAATCGCGGTTAGGTTTCGCCGTACATCAACCGCACCGCATGACAAATTTCCACACAAAAACGAACCGCCCTTCATTATTTATATCAAAATCAAGCGTTGAAAATTTATGAAAACATGATATACTGGTTCTATTAAAAATAAGCGAGGTAAGCCATGGACAGA
>CAZEXA010000124.1:0-1459 GCA_964516565.1 uncultured Eubacteriales bacterium
TAAGCGAACAGTCGCGAATAAGGCGGGACAAGCTCTCCGAGCTTAGGAGCGCCGGCGCAGATCCGTACATAACAACGGTCTACGACGTAAGCGACCGGTCCGCGGACATCGTATCGAATTTCGAAGGCTATGAGGCGAAGGAAGTCTCGCTTGCCGGGCGCATGGTATCAAAGCGCGTAATGGGCAAGGCGAGCTTTATCCATATCATGGACGGAGCGGGCAGGATACAGGCGTATGTCCGCCGTGACGACGTAGGCGAAGAGCCGTATGCCGCATTCAAGCGCATGGACATCGGCGATATAATCGGCATAACCGGCAAGGTGTTCAAAACGCAGACCGGCGAGGTATCGATACACGCCGATTCGATAAAGCTGCTTTCAAAATCGCTGCTCCCGCTGCCCGAAAAGTGGCACGGACTTAAAGACAACGATCTGCGTTACCGTCAGCGTTATGTAGATCTTATCGTAAATCCCGAGGTGCGCGACGTATTTATAATGCGCTCCAAGATAATCCGCTATATCCGCGAATATTTAGACGCAATGGGTTATATGGAGGTCGATACCCCGATACTGCAAACAGAAGCGGGCGGTGCCGCGGCGCGTCCGTTCATAACGCATCACAACACGCTCGACATCGATATGTATCTTCGCATCGCCACAGAGCTGCACTTAAAGCGGCTTATTGTCGGAGGGTTCGAGCGGGTCTATGAAATGGGCAGGATATTTAGAAACGAGGGAATGGACACTACCCACAACCCGGAGTTTACAACGATCGAGCTTTATCAGGCGTATACCGACTACAAGGGCATGGCTAAGCTGATGGAGGAGATGGTCGCGCAGGTCTGCTTTAAGCTCCACGGCAAGACGCAGGTCGTCTACCGCGATACGAATATCGAGCTTGCTCCGCCGTGGAACAGGCTTACTATGAACGACGCCGTAAAGAACGCGACCGGCGCGGACTTTGCCGCCTGTGCAAGCGATGCGGAGGCGATAGAGCTGGCAAAGAAGATAGGGCTGCATGAGCCTAAGGGTACCAAGGGCGAGCTTCTATACGCTGCCTTCGAGGACTTCGTAGAGGAGACGCTTATCCAGCCGACCTTTATCATGGATTACCCGATAGACGTTTCGCCGCTTGCAAAGCGCAAGGCGGACGAGCCGTGGCTTACCGAGCGCTTCGAGTGCTTTATTATGGGCAAGGAGATGTCAAACGCATTTTCCGAGTTAAACGATCCGGAAGATCAGCGCGAGAGATTCGTCGCCCAGATGAAAAAGCGTGCGTCCGGCGACGACGAGGCGCATGTTATGGACGAGGACTTCTTAACGGCGCTGGAATACGGTATGCCGCCGGCATGTGGGTGGGGAAATAGCGAGCGCAATTTCTGGCTGTTGGAAGGTGTCCCTGGTCGCGAAGCAGTGCCGTTTCCAACTTTAAAGCGAAGCTAGTTACAGCCTTATATCCT
>CAZEXA010000124.1:1469-4740 GCA_964516565.1 uncultured Eubacteriales bacterium
GCAGTTATTCGATACGCGACGTTCTGCTGTTCCCCACGATGAAACCCATTGATTAAAAAAATCCCCATAAATCACGATAACCCTCCAAATCGACCGATTTGGAGGGTTGTTTTTCGCTTTTCTCCAATTTCCTCTCCATTTTTGTGGAGAGCTATTGTGGATAGTTGCGATTTGTGGTGATGGTGACGGAGAGTAGTAGTGAGATTTAGAGGGATATGTTAATGTGGTTTTCTAAAACTGACACTAAAAACTTTTTATTTAACCTAAAAGGTTGACAAAGTGCTTTTGCTTGGATATAATATGGTTAACCTGAAAGGTTAAGAAGGAGGAAGTGCTATGCTGACAAGTATAGGTAAATTCTTAAGAAAACTCCGTATGAGTAACGGAGAAATTTTAAGAGACATGGCAGAAGCGTTGGAGGTTTCTTCTGCGTTTTTGTCAGCTGTTGAAAATGGTAAGAAAAAAATGCCACAAGGGTGGAGAAGAAAACTCCAGACCATCTACTCACTTTCGGCAGAACAGAGCCGGGAACTGCAAACGGCCATTATCAATACCAACAATGCAGTCGAGCTTAATTTGCAGGATGCAACTCCAGGAAATAGAGCCCTTGCTATATCGTTTGCCAGAGAGTTTGATTCTCTTGATGACGAAACAAGCAGAACGATTTTTGAAATTCTTAAGCGGCGTAAGGAGGATTAACTGATTGAGCAATTATATGGTTGAGGCGAAATCACGCACTGACCTAAGAAAGCTTGCACGCATACTTAGAAATCATTTACATCTTTCTGATGTCCTTTACTTTCCCATTGTTGAACTGCTTGATGTGTTGACAGAGCTTTTTGACGATTTTAATTATGAAATCGTTGAGGACAATGCTATGCAGAAGAAGGTTCATGCGGATACGGATATTCGCACAGGACATATCCGTATCAAGGAAAGTGTTTATGAAGGTGCGTGCGCAGGTGAAGGTAGAGATAGAATGACTATCGCACACGAAATTGGCCACTACGTCACATTGTGCTTTTGCGGATTTAGGCTGGAGCGTAATTTCAGCGGGGGTATGATTCCAGCGTTTCAAGATCCAGAATGGCAAGCAAAATGTTTTGCCGGAGAATTGATGGTGCCTGCACATCTTGTGAAGGGTATGAATAAGTACGAAATTGCAGATCAGTGCGGCGTTTCATATGACGCAGCCTGTATGCAATATAAACATTTGCCAAAGGAGTGATGCGTATTGATCGTCGTAAAACACAAAAAGCCACACAGATAAACTGTTGGCGCAGTAAACCTGTGTGGCTTTCGCAGAAATATGTTACATACTTCTTATATGGTTTGGATAGTGTAGCATATTTCTGCCCCATTTGTCAATCCGTCCGGGGAAATTTTGGCCCGCCCGGATCGGTTCCGCTTTGGGCAAGGCGGAGGAGGGACAGAATATGTCCATAGAAGATGGCACTCGAAGTGGGTGCAAGGATGTTTTTCGCACTTTTTTAGTAAAAAATGCACAGTATGAAGGTGATCTTGAAATCCCTTGCATTGAGGCAGAGAAGCTGACTCCTACCAAGTTGATTCCTTTCTCTAAGGCAGTAAATAGGATGGAGCATGATACGTGGGTGCATTTTTATGAGGATGATGTAAGCTTTGAGCGGCTATGGAATCACCCAAATAAATATCTCCCCATCCTTCAAAGATACACAGGTGTCATTACACCAGATTTTAGTGTGTACCGCGACATGCCCCTTGTGATGCAGCAGTGGAACATTTACCGCAGTCGTGCTATTGGACATTGGCTACAAGAGCAAGGAATTCCTACGATTGTAAATGTACGCTGGGGAGATGAGCGAACGCATAAACTGTGTTGCATGGGTGTCCCACACAACGCGGTTATTGCGGTTGGTTCTCATGGTTGTATCAAGCTGGTGCAAGAGCGCCAAGGATTTGCTGAAGGTCTGGATTATGTTGTGAATATGCTGAAGCCTAAAATAATAGTTGTTTACGGCACGGCACCGGATGTGATTTTTTCAACATATAGGGAGGCTGGAATTACTGTGCTACAGTTTGACAGCGACTATATGATTGTTCACAAAAAGGCGGTGGGTGCCTAATGGGTGCAGGATTTCACGGCGGTTTTGGTGGAACAAAGGGAGCGGAGGGGCAGAAGGCTCCGGTAACAGCCACAAAAGATGTGCGTTACAGCAAGAAGAAAACAGAGGGATATTTATTGAATCCCAATCACCCTATGGGGGGCGCAAAGGCCAAGTTTATGAAAGAAGTTTTGGGCTATTCTCAGGCAGATTCGCATCTGTTTCATAAGAATGTGGCGGCATCCTTAGTCGGTAAGAATCCATCTAAGACGGAAACATCTCCGTTTGGCATTAAGCATACCTATCGTACCAAGGTCATTGGTAAAAACGGAGATGCTGTTAGTGCAAAAGTGGTTGTTGTTATTCAAAAGGATAATGGCAGAATCACATATAAAATAGTTACCGTATATCCGGACAAAAAGGAGGGGTAATATGAAGGAATTAGACATCGTAAGGCTCGTTGAAGATTTCGCTGGGATTTCTGCCGGCACGAAGGGTACTATTGTTCTTGAGTATGATGGCACACATTTTGAGGTGGAGTTTGTTGATGCAACAGGGGACACGATTGATGTGGTTACTACACCAGTAAAAATACTCGAATTGATTGAGAGTGTTTGATTTCTCCAATTCTCCAAATTACTCTCCAGAAACACAATTATTTAGAGTAAGTTACAGGGCACGGCATGATGTGAAAAGAAAGAAGTGGCTTATTAGAAAGGGTTACAGGGAGTAAATGAGAAATGCAGAAAATGAATCACAGTATCCCGACAATGAAGCCGATGGGCTGATAAATGCCGGCAAATATCCGCTCTTTTACGGCGGAATGAAATTATAGGCGCAATAAAAAAACAGGCGGAGCGTTCCGCCTGTTTTTTGATGTATGCGATCAGATCTTGACCCAGGTTTTTTTATCGTCTGCCGCGTACGCACATTCCATAACGTGCTGTACATAAGCGCCTTCTGCAAAGGACGGGCTTGCCGCCTTGCCTTCGTATACGCTGTTGACAAAGGAGAACAGACTGTGGACATGGGCGCGTATCCAGCCAACCGAGAACTTCGGGTTGGGGAAGCCGCCGCCCGGCTTGGGGAAACGCTGAACGGCTTCGATCTTTGTATAGCCGTTGTAGCCGCCCAGAGGCGCCTCGCCGTTGCGGTTGTCGTAATACTCGATCCAGTTCGGCTCCATG
>CAZEXA010000125.1:0-4705 GCA_964516565.1 uncultured Eubacteriales bacterium
GGATAGAGTGTTTGGCTACGAACCAAAAGGTCGGGGGTTCGAGTCCCTCCTGGCGCGCCAGAAAAAACCACGCGAAAGCGTGGTTTTTTCAATGAAGCGCGCCTGTCGGCGCATGAAGTGCCCTGCGGATATGAAGCAAGTTTCACTAATGGAGCGTACCTGCGGGCACAGTTAAGGCGCGCTTCGCTTCACGTTGAGCGAAAGCGAAACACTTCACTGCAACGCAACCTCACGTTGAGCGAAAGCGAAACACTTCATTACGCATATTTTCAGAGTGGAATTATTATTCCGGTACATTAAAACCGACAATATTTGACAAAACAACGCCGGGGTGGTAATATAAAAATTACAATTCGAAACAAGTAAAGCGAGGGATTTTTTTGGCTATAAAAAGTATAAACTGTCCCAACTGTAACGGAAGCGTTCAGGTTGACGATTCGCTGAAATTTGGTTTTTGTCTGTACTGCGGAAGCAAATTAATGCTTCAAGAAATACAAAAAGTAAAAATAGAGTTCGACGATACGAAAAAAGCGGCTAACTATATGCAGCTTGCTTTTACAGCGTATTCAAACGCAAATTTCTCAGAGGCGTATGGATACTTTTCAAAGTGCCTTGAGATTGATGTGAGAAACTGGAAAGCAGTGTTTTACAGGGGCTTATGCGCCGTTAACTTAGCTTCTTTTGAAAAGACGCGTCTTAATGAGCTTCATTCCGGCACGGTACAAGCGCTGCAGATAATAGGGCAATCGGATGCCACCGTTCAGGAGCGAGTCGAGGTCGTGACCGCCGTCAATACATTTGTGGTCAGATTCATGAGCTCACATTACAATTTAAATCCCGGATTTGTTTTTGAAAGTATGCAAGTGGTTAACCGATATTTTGCAAGCTTGTTGGAACTGCTGCCCGTGCTTTCTGTTATAAATCAAGCAATAACCGAAACAATGATGCAGAGTAGCCCGAATCTCGAAACGTTAAAAAAACAGATTCTTGAGTCAGGCATCCGCGTGTGTGATTTGGCAATACTTCCGGTTAATTATTATAACGGTACTAAAACAATAACTAATAATGGTCGCACACAGACAGTCAGAGTTACCGCGAAGTTTAAACCGGTTCCTTTACCCGCGGTTCAACAGCACCGGAATGTTTTTGTCAATGCCTACAATAGTCTTCCCGGAATACGGCTCACTTTCAATAAATTTAGCGCCGATGAGGCTCAAAAGCAGGAGAGTATTCACCGTTATGAACAAGCCCTCGATGCTTTTTGGATTACCCACAGCGCTGAAAAAACGCTTTATTACAGTTATGTTTCAAAAGCATTAAAAATTTGGTTTCTGGTTTGTATCGTTGTTGCGGTAGTTTCATTTTTCGCTTGTGTTTTTCTGACGCCTTTAGTCTTGTTAACGATTGCCGCACTTGTTGCCGCCATTGTATTGGCGATTGTTTGGGTCGTTAAAATTACTAAATCGAAAGTAAACAGAGGGAAAATAGAAAAAGAGGTATTTACAGACGAGCTTAAGTCACAAAAAAAGGCAGCGGATCAAGCAAAAATAGATCTTAAGAATATTATAAAAAGTAAAGAGAAATATGCCTCTTCGACGTTGAGAAAGTGATAAGGTATGTCCTTATTCTGATAGCCGTAAAAATAAAGCGGCTTTTTTTGCTTTTGTTCTAAAAAATGATGACTAATAGCGAATAATGTGATAATATTTCTTTAATTGAACTTTTAAACCCCAATGATGAGTCTAATACCGTTGCACCGATAGGTCCCTTTTCTGTTATATCCATAAACGCTTTAGCCTGTATTCACGGACAATGACAAAATCGATTGCTTTGAGGGGAGAATGACTTTGCCGAAGATCATAACGGAAGACAAATCCAAGCAGACCACCGAGAAAAAAGTTACTAAAGGCAAAAAACTGATACAAGCGGGTTTACGAGAGGTAAAAACACACTGGAACACACCGCGCCCCGGCTATGATATGCCGTACAAAGAATGGGGCCGGGCGACGCTGGGCAGCTCTTTCGACGGGCTGCACGGAGCGGTGTTCGGGTTCCTGTCATTTTCTGCAGGCTGTTACCTGATTATGCGCTACTATCAGGTTGATTCGCTTGATTTTATGGTGATTAACCTGATCGGAGCGCCGCTGGGTTATCTCTGGAGTGTTCTCGGTTGGGGGATAGCGGATAATCTCGGCCGTTTGGAAAAGAAAACGGAGCGCCGGCTTATCACCGTTTATTCTGTAGCAATCGTTGTCGGGCTGGCGTTCATTCTATGGTGTCCTGTCTCTTTCGGCGAGTCGTTCATCCAAGGTTTCGGCAAGATTTTCGGCATACAGGTTCTGCTCAGCGGTTACAACGCCATCCGTGATCTTCTGCTCAGAAAATACCTGACGCCGAAATACGGCCGCTATAAGTTTTGGCCGTATGTGAACGCCCCTTTGCGTGTCATCGCCACATTTGTCCTGCTGTTTTGGGATTTCAAGCAGTATAATTACGGGGATATGCTGTGGCGGCTCTATCTGGTGTTCTCCCTTTATGCGGGCCGCTCCACGGCAGGATATGTAGGCAACATGGTCCGCTTCTCCACCACCAATAACGAGGAACGTGTTTTCCTGGAATGTTACCCCGTCAAGATTGGCGGGCTGCTCAAAAACATAGTTGCGGACTGGACGATTCCGATACTTGCCATGCAGTTCGGCGGTCTGGAAAACATCCGCACGATGCGCTGGCTTTATTTCCCTGCCGGCGTGATTTCTCTTGTCATGATTCTGATCACTGCCCCCAAAATGCGTGAACGTTTACCGCAGCCGCCCGTCGGGAAGAAAGTTACCTTCAGCTTCTGGGAGGGCGTCACCGGGGTGTTGCGAAACAAATACCGCTGGATTACCATGGTTTCCGGAATTTTCGATTTTCTCGGAGCCGGAGCGAGAATGGCACGCGACTGCATTTGGTTCTATATGCTGCGTATGACCGACGGTGTTTGGTTTGTGTTTATAGGAACGGTATGCAGGCTTTATAACATTCCGGGTGAATTTTTAACGCCTTTTATTATAAAACGATTTGACTTTAAGAAACTCTATATGGTCTCGCGCGCCATCGCTGTAACCTGCGATATTTTTGAGCTTTTAGCGGTTATCTTCTTTCAAAATCGGAGTATTGTTACACTGGCGGTTGCGCTGTTAGTTTTAAACTTTATTGCCGGATTTTTGACCTTTGCCAACGGCAAAGCCGTTAGTAATATGGATCTTAAAATCAACGACTACCAGATGTGGCTCAGCGGCGAAAGGCTTGAAAACTTCTCCGGCATTTTCGGCTGGATTCAGGCGCCGATGACGTATCTTATCGGTCTGATTATTCCGCTGCTTTACCGTACATACGGGCTTACCTCCGACTATGACGTGCTTTTCGACGGGAGCGTGCGTGTCAAGGTTTGGATTTTCGGCGCGCTTCTTTGCGTGGTCGGCGATATCGTCTGCATTCTGCCGTATTCATTTTTCAACTACTCCAACCGCAAGCATGAGCAGATTATGGAAGAACAGAAAGAACGGACCGAAGCTGCTTGGACGGAGGCAGAGGCGGAGGGTACGCTGACGCAGGACGGCGCGATAGGCCGCCCGTCCGTTTTCGCTGCAAAAGCGGATGAGGAAGAGCGAAAAGCCGCACTCGAACAAAAACGGATGAAGGAAGAGCGCCGCGCCGCCGAGCGGGCAGACAGGAAAGGGCGAAAATCGTTCTCTTTGTTCCGCACTGAAAAAGACTATGTACCGCTGCCGGAGTTCAATAAAACCGCCGTAGAGGGCTGGCAGCGCAAGCTGTTCCGGTCCGAGGACATAGACGGCGCCCTTGCCGATGCGGCGCTTTTTGAGGCAGACGGAAAGCAAATTAAAAGGTATCTGCCGCCGCGCAAATTTGTACTTAAAAACAGTGTCAAAGCAGCTGTTGCGGTCGTTCTCGCCATTACCATTACAGTGTCGCTTGGCATATCCGTTAAGACCGTTACCAACGCGAAAGCCGAAAAATATGCCTACTCAGCGGATATCGACGGACAAGGGCTTAGCGGCTACTATTTAGAGCAGTTCAGCGGCTTGTCTTCTCAGACTCAAATTGAGCTGTATTACGCAAAGAAAAACATAAAAACGCCTCTGTGGAAACAGATGCTCGAGTATTTTTCAATCCTTGATGCTCCTGCCGACGAGTATATCACCGAAGAAAACGGAAAAGCCGTACCGCTCGTCGCGCTCGGCGATTTCTCCCTGCCGAACAACAGCTATCTTAAGAGTGTCAAGATAGGACCGGACATACGCTACATAGGAAAATGGGTATTCAACAACTGCCCGAACCTACAAGAAATCAACGTCGATCCGGGAAACAAGTGGTTCCGATCCATCGACGGTGTACTGTTTTCAGCCGACGGTACGGAGCTTATCGCTTATCCCGAAGCGAAGAATAACGCGGGCGATACAAAATCGGTTGTTGTGTATGAGGTTCCCGAAGGCGTTACGAAGATTTGGCCGTATGCCTTTTACAAGGTGGATACGCTATCGGCCGTCTTGTTTCCCTCGTCACTCAAAGAAATCGGTGAAATGGCATTCTGGACCTGCAGCGGTTTAACGAGCCTCAAGTTCAATGAAGGGTTTGAAATCATCGGTAAAGACGCGTTTTCTTATGACGTGAATATTGAGGGCGATGTCATTTTTCCGTCAAC
>CAZEXA010000126.1:0-4626 GCA_964516565.1 uncultured Eubacteriales bacterium
GAATACGGGTATTTGGTCTACAATTTCTGCAGGTGTTGCCGCAAATGCAAATGATCTCGCAAAAGGTTATTCCAACGCTGTTCTTTTTGCAGCAGCCTATCAAACTGGCGTACCTGAAGTCACCGCAGGTTTTTCCTGTGTTCCGGATTGTGAATGGCTTACATTCCAGTTAAAAGTTATAAAAGCTGTTGATAAACCGCTCACAATTGGTATTCCCGAGAGCACCTTTGCGAAGCAGACGGCTCCGAAAAAGAGAGTTGGGACCTCAAACGTTTCTTATACGGCTGTGCAGATCTCTAATGCCGATGCCATGCCGATGTCCAATTATGTCGGCGTCAATTTCTGGACAAATACAAAGATTAGACGTAACGCCGGCAACTCGGCCCTTGTCGATCTTGGCTTTACAGGGTCTTTCTTGACGGCCGGTGTTCCGATTTCTTTCACGGCCGGAAGAGCTACCAATGTATCCTCTGTCGGTGTTGAGTTAACTATCAATAGCACCACCAATACCTATTATGATAACTATGTTTATGCTGACGGCGTGACCGGCTATAAGTTCCGCGTTGCTCTTACAGGTATTGACGCCGCCAATTTCGGCACCCCCATCAAGGCGAGAATGTTTGTAGTGTATAACTCTACCACATATTATTCCGATTATGTTTACACGACGGCCGGCGCCCACACGAGCAGGTTGCCGTAATATGTGCGGTCGGATTTATGAGGAACCTGATTTTTCCGTGACTTTATTTACGCTTGAGGATGTGATCACCGTATCAACTCCTTCAGGCACCGATGAGGAGACCGGCGTTGTAATCGGCACCGGCGGCGGCGAAATCAGCGCCCCCTTCTCAGATTTTTTCCCTTGACATACAGTGGCATACTTGAAAGGAGCATTTGAATGAAAGAATTCAAAACACCCGAGTTTGAAGTCGTTGATTTCGAGCTTGAAGATATCATCACTGTTTCCATCGGCAGCGGCGGAATCGATGATGGTTGGTATTAATCTCGTTTTATAACGCAATTCCCGGGCGGGCCATAAAGCTCGCCCGGCTTTTGTTTTTCAGATGACAGATATCAGATGACAGATATCAGATGTCAGATTGACTTGACTGTATACAAATTATGTGGCATAATAAGCATATATTGTTCCCGAAAGGAGCCGCTATGCTGTTATCGGTGGCAGGGCTGAAAGTGGACATAGAACCCGTATATGAGCTATTGGCGTCGCGCGCTGCCGCGTATACTATCGCGGATAGTACGCCGGATGTGACGATTCGCCTGAGTGACGCGTTTCTCCGTGAAAAGCAAGTGCTGTTGCCGCACCTTTCGGCGGCGGAGTGTGAATATATCTATACGGGCGACCTCTTTTACCGGGAATTGATTTTACGTGACGGGTTTTTGCTGCACGCCTCCGCCGTTGCCCTTGACGGCAACGCCTATTTGTTTTCTGCGCCCTCCGGAACGGGAAAATCAACCCACACGCATCTGTGGCTCAGAGAATTCGGCGAACGCGCTTTAATTATCAATGATGACAAGCCGGCAATCCGTCTGATCGGCGAACGCTTTTACGCCTGCGGCACGCCATGGAGCGGAAAGACTGACGAAAGCCAAAACGTCCGTTTCCCTCTAACGGCGATTGCGTATATCGTCCGCTCTCCGGACAATTCTATTGATAAACTCTCCACTGTGAAAGCGCTTAAATACATTCTTGACCAAACCCTGCGCCCTTCCGGGCGCGCGCAAATGGAGCGGCTTCTTAAGAATCTTGACAAACTCCTTTCATCAATCGGCGTCTATGAGCTGCGCTGCGATATATCGCATGACGCAGTTATGACCGCCTACAAACAGATGTCAGGTGTCGCACAATCATTACCCGACGCGGAGGAATCACCATGAAGTTAAATAAAAATTATATGCTTAAGAATGTCGCCGGGAGTGATGTTGTCGTCGCGCTCGGAGAAGAAGCCGTGAAGCTCCACGGTATGATTACGCTTAACGAAACAGCTGCATTTATATGGCGCTGTCTGGAAAAGGAGCTTGACGAAGAGCAAATTCTCGCTCTGCTCAAAGAAGAATACACGGGCGCGGATGAAGAGCGGCTCAAGAATGACACTGATGTTTTTCTTAAGAAGCTGATAGACAGAAATATCCTGATACCGTAACGGGAACACGCGCGGTCGGATTTTAAGTGCGCTCACGCGCCCTCCCCGAAAAACTCGTGGACAATCTGCGTTAATTGCATCAACTTGTCGTCACGCGAACGCACGCCCTCCCCGAAGAACCCGTACCCTCTGAATTTTCACTTCATCGCTCACACCGCGCTTTCTTTGAGCGGATTGCGCTTCTTGATTTCACGCGTGTAATCGTCGGGCAAAAAGAGCTCGAATCATTGTTTAAGTCCGATACAGAATAGGAAAGGGTTTGCCGTGAAGTACAAGCTGTCCGACCTTCTCCCCGTTATCAATCAAACGCTTGAAAGCGGCGGGACGTTTACTCTGCCCGTCACCGGAACAAGCATGTTGCCGCTGCTCCGTGAAAAGCGTGATAGCGTGACGCTGAAAAAAGCGGCGCTTCCCCTTAAAAAAGGGGATTTGCCGCTGTATCGTCGTGCTGACGGCGCGTTTGTATTGCACAGGGTTATCGGCAGGGATGACCGCGGTTATGTTCTATGCGGCGACAACCAGTTCGATTTGGAGCGCGGAATTGCGGATACGAATATCATCGGCATTACAACGGGAATTACGCGGGGTAAACACGAATTTTCAGTGAACGCCCCGCTCTATCGCGCTTATGTCCGTTTATGGACGGCGCTCGTCGGTGTCCGGTATCCGCTGCGACGTCTGCGTCGGAGCGCCAAGGTTACGGACGAGTCCGCGGCAGAAGGGTTTTATCAGCCAAAGCCCTGTGTTTCCTATACTCTCAAGCTGCTTAGAGCGGCGCTCGACGGGACAGAGCCGCCTTCGGTACCCGACGATGTGGACATGGCCGATGTCCTGCGTTTAGCGCGCAGCCACCGTGTTGCCAATACGGCGGCGTATGCCGTTCTGAAACTGCCCGTTGACGAATCCGTGAAAAAAGCGTTTCAGACGGAGCTGTTTAGGGTTGTTCAGCGTCAGGCGGTACAAGCCGCGGCACTCAAAGCAATCGAAGAACGATTCACAGAGGCTAAAATCAAGTTCTGTGTACTCAAGGGTGCAGCACTTTCCGCTTTATATCCATCCGCGGATATGCGTTTTTCATTGGATATGGATATCTGGGTTGATTCGGAAAATGTTTCGACGGCAGAGCAAATCCTTAAAGGGTTGGGTTATTCGCAGGAGGGCGAGCGCACGACAAAGGATATTGCTTTTGTTAAAAAACCCGCCTTAACCGTGGAGCTCCATTTTGATTTAAACTTCGAAACCGATCTTACGCACGATTATTTTCAACAGCTGCCGTTGCGCCTTGTACCGTCGCCGGACAATCCCTATTGCCTAAGAATGACAAACGAAGATTTATTCGTCTATGTACTCGGCCATACCGCGCACCATTTTCTCACGGCCGGAACCGGCATCAGAAGCGTACTTGACGATTATCTGCTGCGCCAAAAGCTTCTTTCGGACGGCGATACGACCGTTGTCGACCGGGAGCTTGAAGCGGCGGGATTGACCGAGTTTTCACGCCAGCTCGCGGCACTCGGCGACTGTTGGTTTGCCGAAGGCGCGTCTACGGACACCGTCAGGCGTATGCAGAAGTATATAATAGAAAGCGGTGTGTTTGGTACAGAGAGCGCGTTTTACGTCAATTCCACGGTAACGCAGAGTAAAATCGGAGGTTCTAAGGCCTTGTACGTGCTCGAACGGATATTTCCGTCATATACTGTTATGACAGCACTCTTTCCGAAGCTGAAAAAGGTGCCTGTTCTTCTGCCTTTCTGCTGGGCGGCGCGCTGGGTAAAAATATTCTTCAACTTAAAGCGCGTCACCGGTGAAATAACCTCCGTAGCGGCG
The DNA here is from genome assembly GCA_964516565.1 of uncultured Eubacteriales bacterium. Lineage (GTDB taxonomy): Bacteria > Bacillota > Clostridia > Oscillospirales > Acutalibacteraceae > DTU089. The sequence goes on from CAZEXA010000126.1 coordinate 3,990, forward strand.
GCGGACAAAGGCATACGTTATGACAGAAGTGATTTATTTGGAAAATTAGGGTTTCATTAAAAAAACTATTGTAATAAGTAGACACTTTGTGATAAAATAAGCCGAATAAGCAGGAAAGGAAGAAAAAATAGATGGCAGGAAGTGAATACACGATTAACGCGAGAGATGAGGAATACGGAATCAGCTTTGAAGCCATACTCCGTTTTATCCGGATCATCGCGACTAAGATGTGGGTCATCATCGCTTTGGTAGTGATTTTCGCCGCGGCCGGCTTCGGTTTTTCCAAGGCGACTTATGAAGAAAGGTTTTCCTCAAAGATTCTGATTAATGCCTCAAACAAGGCGAGTGACATTGCCGGAGACGCCGCGAAGTACACCACAGCAAGCGATGTTACCGCGTCCGCGATGTTTGCGGCAAGCTTTAAATGGATTCTGATGAACACCGACGACATCTATACTTACGTCCAAAAAGAGGTCAAGGCCAACACGGGGGAAGAGTTGACCGTAGAGGCGCTCAGAGGCGCTGTATCCCCGACCGTCGTGGCTGACACCACCATGGTGACCGTTAGGGTCAGCACCGTTGACAAAAAACTCTCTTATGAGATTGCACGCGCCATTGTGAATGCCTTCCCCATCGT
>CAZEXA010000127.1:0-4559 GCA_964516565.1 uncultured Eubacteriales bacterium
GGCTGCCTTCAAGCTTCACCACGCCGTACACGGCGGTTTGCTTTGGCACACACTGTCGGTGGTGCGTTTGGCAGAGACTATTTCGAATGTTTATCCGTACATAGACAGAGACCTGCTTTTATCCGGGGCAATCATCCACGACATAGAAAAACTATCGGAGTTCCGTGTCAACGCGACGGGGCTTGCCGAAGGATACACGGAGCGCGGAGAGCTCATAGGCCATCTGGTCATGGGCGCGATGCTCGTTGACAGAAAATGCGCCGAGCTTGGCATCAGCGAAAAGACCGCGACGCTTCTGGAGCATATGCTGATTTCACACCACGGCATTCCGGAGTACGGTGCCGCGGTCAGACCGGCGTTTATCGAGGCGCAGCTGCTCTCGGAGCTCGACCTGATTGACGCGCAGATGTATGAGATGTCAGAGGCGTTGTCCGGCGTCGAGCCGGGCGGTTTTTCCGGAAAGCTTTGGGCTCTCGAAAACCGGAAGTTTTACAATCACGGAAGAAAGCCAATTGCTACGGGCGCGGAGCTTAACATTAACGAGGACGAGTTATAATACGTAATCATGAGGTAACACAGCGGTATAAGCTATTACATGAGCTTTGCCGAGGACGTGTACAATAAATACAAAGGAGAACCTATTGGACTGGACGGAAATAAAAATAAGCGTTCCTATTTTCTACGCGGACACCGCCGGTGCTATCGCCTTAATGACGGTGTCCTATGGCATCTATGTTGAGGATTACAGTCATTTGGAGGCGGAGACGCTTGAGATTGCCCATATTGACCTGATCGACGAGGAGCTGCTGAAAAAAGACAGGGATACGGCGGTTATTCACATATATATTCCGCGGGAGGAGAACCCGGACGAGGCGGTATCGTTTTTGTCCGAGCGGTTGACTGCCGAGGGGATTCCGTTTACAGCTGAGCGCGGCACACTCTCCGATGAGGATTGGGCTCTGGGCTGGAAAAAATATTTCAAGCCGATGGAAATCGGCACACGGCTGCTTGTCTGCCCGGCGTGGGAGGTCCCGCAGAAGGACAACGCACGCGCGGTACTGTTCATTGAGCCGGGTGCTGCGTTCGGCTCCGGTACGCACGAAACGACCCGTCTGTGCCTGACGGCGCTTGACCGCATGATACAGGGCAAAGAGAGCGTCCTCGATATCGGCTGCGGCAGCGGGATTCTTTCCATCGGCGCATTGCTTTTAGGTGCCTCTGAGGCGCTGGGCATCGATATCGACGAAACGGCTGTGAAGACCGCCCGTCAGAACGGCGAGCTCAACGGGTTTTTCGCGCCGCGGTTTTCGGCGGTCTGCGGGAATCTTGCGGATTGCGTGACAAAGCGATATGACGTCATTTCCGCCAACATCGTCGCCGACGTCATCATTTCCTTTGCCGCCGATGCGTATCGGCTTTTAACGGACGAGGGCACGTTCATTACCTCCGGTATCATAGACACGCGCGCCGAGGAGGTTGTGTCGGTGCTTAAAGGGGTTGGCTTTACTCTTTTTGAGCAGAGCGAGGAACGCGGTTGGGTCTGCTTAATCATGAGAAAAGCAAAAAAATAACTCGCTCTTTACGCGATGTGGTATCGCTAAGCGCATATTCTAATACGGACAAATTTATCATAAACTGTACAAGAACCTTTGAAGGAGTGTCACTATGAAAAGGATTTTTTGTGCGGTTTTTTCTTTTGTATTCTTGATGATGTGCGCGTTTCAGTGTCAGGGTGAGGGCGCGCTGATAGCTTCGCCGGAAAATATCGTGGCCGATAAGATTGTCACTGTCGCTTTAGGGGACGAGGCTGTTGCATCGACCAATGCGCTGCCCGTCAAGATCGATGCTAAAAGTGCGATACTGGTTGAAGCGACCTCGGGCAAAGTGATGATGGAAAAGAATCCGGATGAAAAGCTGTATCCGGCTTCGGTAACGAAGATCATGACCATGCTGCTCGTTGTCGAGGCTATCGACAGCGGCAAGATAACGCTCGAGGACAAAGTGGCCGCCAGCAAATATGCAAGCTCCATGGGGGGCACGGAGATATGGCTTGAGGAAGGGGAAATCATGACCGTCCATGAGCTGCTTAAGGCGACCGCCGTCGGCAGCGCTAACGATGCGGCCATGGCGCTGGGCGAGTATATATCGGGCAGTAAAGAAGCGTTTGTCGATGCAATGAATGCGCGTGCCGCTGAGCTCGGCATGACGAATACCCACTTTGACAACCCGACCGGGCTTGATGACACGTCAGAAACGCATTTGACGACGGCGCGCGATGTCGCGCTGATGTCGTGCGCCCTGCTGCGGCACAAGCTGATTGAGGAGTATACGACCATATGGATGGATACGCTGCGTAACGGTGAAACAGAACTGACCAACACCAATAAGCTGGTGCGCTTCTACGCGGGCACGACGGGTCTGAAAACCGGGACGACCGCCAAAGCCGGAAACTGCGTTTCTGCTTCGGCGCGGCGCGACGGGCTTCATCTCGTCGCCGTCGTCATGGGCAGCGTGTCGAGCGCCGCCCGCTGGGAAACGGCGAAGGCCATGCTTTCTTGGGGTTTTTCGAACTATACACTGGTCGAGCCTGCCGTGGACCCGGTGCAGATTGCGCATGTCGCAGTCTGGTACGGTGAGCAGAACACCATCATTCCCTCTGTGCCGGAGCTTTCGCCGATTTTGACGAAAAAGGGAAAAGAGGCACAGGTGACGACTGAAATCACCGTCGCGGAAAGTGTTGAAGCGCCTGTATACGAGGGTCAGTCACTCGGGAAGCTGAAATTTGTGTCGAACGGGCAGGTGGTCGCCGAGTACGATTTGACCGCACCTAAGGATATCAAAAAATTGAATGTGTTTAGCTCCTTCATGAGGATATTCCGGTTTTTAGCTACGGGAACTGTAAACGAAGCATAAATAATCTTTGAATTTTTTCGGTATGTCTTGAAATATCCGTTCCGATATTGTACAATATCATCGAGGTGATTACATTGAGTGTCAAACTCGATTTGCAATATCTGAACACATTTGTTACCCGCGCCGATATGGAAGCTGTGCGGGAGGAAGCTTTGGCTGCCGCCGGGCTTTTGCACAGCGGAGAAGGCGCGGGCAACGCATTTTTGGGATGGCTTACGCTTCCCTTGGATTACAACAGAGAAGAATTTGAACGGATCAAGCGTGCCGCAAAAAAAATCAGGAGCGACAGTGATGTTCTGATCGTCATCGGCATCGGCGGCTCGTACCTCGGCGCACGCGCGGCGATTGAATTTTGCACATCCCAAAACTATAATCAATACGGCAGTCCGAAAATTTTCTTTGCGGGCAACACCGTCAGCGGCAGCGCCCTTAAGGAGCTTGTTGACTTTTGCGCCGGAAAGGATTTTTCGGTCAACGTCATCTCCAAATCCGGCACGACGACCGAGCCGACGCTCGCGTTTCGCGTGTTCAAGGAGCTCTTAGAAGAACGCTATGGTAAGGAGAACGCCGCAAAGCGCATCTATGCCACGACCGATTCGGCGCGCGGCACGCTCAAGGAGCTGTCCGACAATGAGGGATATGAAACCTTCGTGATTCCCGACAACATCGGCGGCCGCTATTCTGTGCTGACTGCGGTCGGGCTTTTGCCGATAGCCGCGGCCGGTATCGATATTGACGCGATGATGTCCGGTGCCGCCGACGCGATGAAGGCTTTGCAATGCGACGATTTTGACTTGAATGACTGCTATCGATATGCCGCTGTCCGCAACATTCTGTACCGCGCCGGGAAGAACGTGGAGATGATGGTTGCCTACGAGCCGGATTATACCATGATGAACGAGTGGTATAAACAGCTGTTCGGCGAGAGCGAGGGGAAAGACGGAAAGGGATTGTTCCCGGCATCGGCAGTTTTTTCGACAGACCTTCATTCGCTCGGACAGTACATCCAAGAGGGCAAACGCGTTCTGTTTGAAACAGCCGTCATTTTTGACGAGCCCAAACGTTCTTTGGTCATCAACAGTGACCCCGAAAATGCGGACGGCTTCAACTTTGTTGCCGGGAAAACGATGGACGAGGTCAACAGAATGGCCTTTTTGGGAACCGTACTTGCCCATACCGACGGCGGCGTTCCGAACATTGTCTTACGCGTATCGAAGATGGATGCCGGCGCATTCGGATATCTCGCGTATTTTCTTGAAAAAGCCTGCGCGGTATCCGGCTATATGCTCGGCGTCAACCCGTTTGACCAGCCGGGAGTCGAGAGCTATAAGAAAAACATGTTCGCCTTACTCGGCAAACCCGGCTACGAGGAACTAAAAACGCAACTCGAAAGCAGAATAATCTAAAATGCCAACCGCGGTTCCTATAATCTAAAATCTAATATCTAATATTTGTTCGCCTTTAGCAAAAAGCCTATAGAATACAGCAATTTTACAATTTATAGTCCGCTTGAAAGAAGAATATAAGGAGGAAACGACAATGATATCGTTAATCATCGGCAACAAGGGTTCCGGAAAAACCAAACATCTGCTCTCTCTTCTAAACGAGGCAGTCGAAAAATCGGACGGCAATGTCGTCTGCATCGA
>CAZEXA010000128.1:0-4553 GCA_964516565.1 uncultured Eubacteriales bacterium
GACTTTTTTTAATTATTTTTTTGTCTTTATTGTGCCTCATATACAGTTTTTTTCGGCAATTTAAGTTAAAGTTTGCCGAATATTTCACAATTATAGAGGTTTACAACTTGTCCGAAAGGTGGTAATATGTTCTTTGGGGTAAATCGACTCTCTTAATATTATATTGTATAGCACTACAGGAGGATTATCAAATGGCAAGAAAAAAGAAGACTATGGACGGTAATAACGCCGCAGCGTATGTTTCCTATGCGTTTACCGAGGTGGCGGGTATCTATCCGATCACACCGTCCAGCCCGATGGCCGACTATGTAGACCAATGGGCAGCCGCGGGGCAGAAGAATATTTTCGGCACGACGGTGAAGGTATCGGAAATGCAGTCGGAGGCGGGTGCCGCCGGCACCGTGCACGGCTCACTGAACGCAGGGGCGCTGACGACGACGTACACCGCTTCGCAAGGTCTGTTGCTCATGATTCCCAATATGTATAAAATCGCGGGCGAGTTGCTTCCGGCGGTGTTTCATGTTTCCGCCCGTACCGTAGCGACCCACGCGCTCAACATTTTCGGCGACCATTCGGACGTATACGCTTGCCGTCAGACCGGCTTTGCGATGCTCGCCGAAACCAACACGCAGGAGGTTATGGATCTCGGCGTGGTCGCGCATTTGGCAGCTATTAAAAGCCGTGTGCCGTTTATCAACTTTTTTGACGGCTTCCGTACTTCTCACGAGCTTCAGAAGATTTCCGTCTGGGATTATGAAGACTTAAAGGAAATGTGCGATATGGACGCCGTCGAAGCGTTCAGAAAGCGCTCCTTAAACCCTGAGCGTCCGGTCATGCGCGGTTCTCACGAGAACGGCGACGTATTCTTCCAGCACCGCGAGGCCTGCAACGAATACTATGACAAGGTTGAGGGCATCGTTGAGGAGTACATGGGCAAGGTAAATGAGAAGCTCGGTACCGACTATAAGCTGTTCAACTATTACGGCGCTCCCGACGCCGACCGCGTGATCATTGCCATGGGCTCGATCTGCGACGTCGCCGAGGAAGTCATCGATTATCTGACCGCGAAGGGCGAGAAAATCGGTCTTGTCAAGGTTCGTCTTTACAGGCCGTTCTCCTCCGCAAAGCTTTGGGAGGCCATCCCGGCGACTGCGAAGAGGATTGCCGTCCTCGACCGTACCAAGGAGCCCGGCGCTATCGGCGAGCCGCTGTTTATGGATGTCGTCACCTCGATGAATGAGGTCGGCCGCAGCGCCAATGTCATCGGCGGGCGCTATGGTCTCGGCTCAAAGGATACCCCGCCCTCAAGCGTCTTTGCCGTCTATGAGGAGCTCAAGAAGGACAAGCCGCTGCGCCGGTTCACCATCGGTATCACCGATGATGTCACCAACCTGTCGCTCCCCGAAACGGAGGCCCCGAATACGGCGGCTCCCGGCACCATCGAGTGCAAGTTCTGGGGTCTGGGCGGCGACGGCACCGTCGGCGCGAACAAGAACTCCATTAAGATTCTCGGCGACCATACCGATAAGTACGTTCAGGCGTATTTCCAGTATGACTCCAAGAAGACAGGCGGTATCACTGTGTCGCATCTGCGTTTCGGCGATAAGCCGATTCGCAGCCCCTACTATATCAATAAAGCCGACTTTGTCGCCTGCCACAACCCCTCTTATGTGGAGAAGGGTATTCGGATGGTGAACGACGTTAAGCCCGGCGGCGTTTTCCTTATCAACTGCCAGTGGCCTGTCGCGGAGCTCGGCGAGCACCTGACCGCCGAAGCCAAGCGCACCATAGTTAAAAATAATATACAATTATATATTGTCAATGCTATTGACCTCGCAGAAAAAATCGGTATGGGCAAGCGTACCAACACGATCCTTCAGGCGTCATTCTTCGCCCTGTCCAAGGTCATGCCCATTGAGGAAGCCGTCGGTTATATGAAGGACGCGGCAACCAAGTCCTATCTGAAAAAGGGTCAGGATATTGTCGATATGAACCACAAGGCCATCGACGCCGGCGTCACCGCGTTCGAGAAAGTCGAAGTTCCCGCCGACTGGGCAGATGCCAAGGATGATACGACCGCTCCGACCGAAAAGGGTAAAAAGGAGCTTGTAAAGATGGTCGGCGACCTTATGAAGCCGATCGCGGGTATGGGCGGCGACAGCGTTCCGGTCTCCGCGTTTATCCCGCATGTTGACGGCACATTTGAACTGGGCGCATCCGCCTATGAAAAGCGCGGCGTCGCCGTCACGGTTCCCGAGTGGATTCCCGAAACCTGCGCACAGTGCAACCAGTGCGTCTATGTCTGCCCGCATGCCACCATCCGCGCTTACGCGCTGTCCGCCGAAGAGGCGGCCGCCGTCCCGGCAGATACGAAACTCGTCGGCAAGAAGGGCAAGGGCAAGGATGTCTATCAGTATGCCATCTCCGTTTCGCCGCTCGATTGTATGGGCTGCGGCGTCTGCGTCGGCGTTTGCCCGACGAACTCTCTTAAGATGATGCCCCGCGAGAGCCAGGATGAGCAGCAAAAGGCGTTCGACTATATGGTCGAAAATGTCACCGTCAAGGAAGACCTTGCCAATAACACGCTCGTGGGCAGCCAGTACAAAACCCCGCTGCTTGAGTTCTCCGGTTCCTGCGCCGGCTGCGCCGAGACCTCTTACGCGCGCCTGATTACCCAGCTCTTCGGCGACAGGATGTATATCTCTAACGCCACGGGCTGCTCCTCAATCTGGGGCGGACAAGCCGCGACGTCCCCGTATACCGTCAACAAAGAAGGTAAGGGTCCGGCGTGGGTCAATTCCCTGTTTGAGGACAACGCCGAGAACGGCTACGGTCTGTATCTCGGTCAGCAGGCGGTCAGAAACAGCCTGATTGCCGCTGTAAAAGAGCTTTCCGATAAGTACACCTCCCTTGAGGGCGCGGCGGACATGAAGGCAATCCTTGACAAGTATCTCGAAACCTTGGACGACGGCGCCGCCAATGCCGCCGCGACGAAAGCCCTTGTCAAGATGCTTGAGGAAAACACGTGCGCGGACAAGTGCGATTGCTGTGAGCTTGAAAAGAAAATTCTCGGCAGCAAGGAATACCTGAACAAAAAGTCCGTTTGGGTCTTCGGCGGCGACGGCTGGGCGTATGACATCGGCTTCGGCGGTGTCGATCACGTCCTCGCCTCCGGCGACGACATTAATATTATGGTATTCGATACCGAAGTCTACTCGAACACCGGCGGACAGGCCAGTAAGGCATCCCAGATCGGGCAGGTCGCGCAGTTTGCCGCCGCAGGCAAATCGATTGCCAAGAAGAGCCTCGCCGAAATCGCCATGAGTTACGGCTATGTCTATGTTGCGCAGATTGCCATGGGCGCTGACATGAACCAGACCATTAAGGCGCTGACCGAGGCGGAAAGCTATCATGGGCCGTCAATCGTCATCGCCTATTCGCCGTGCGAGATGCACAGCATCAAGGGCGGCATGGTCAACAGCCAGAAAGAAATGAAGAAGGCTGTCGAGGCCGGTTACTGGAACATGTTCCGCTTTAACCCTGCGCTCAAGGCAGAGGGGAAGAACCCGTTCACGGTTGACAGCAAGCCCGCTACGGGAAGCTACCGCGACTTCATCCTGAACGAGGCGCGTTACTCCTCACTGACCAGAGCATTCCCGGAGCGTGCCGAAAAGCTCTTCGCCGATGCCGAAAGGACAGCCAAGGAGCGTTACGACCACCTGATGCGGCTCAAGACTATGTACGAACCCGCTGCGGAATAAACAATCAGTTATTACGGCGCGGCGGTTTCGCCGCGCCGTGAATTATCCGGTAAAAAACTTATAAGCTCAAAGGTTTTCGGGTTTTAATACGGCTTATCAGGACATTTTCAAAAAAAAAATTTTTTTATAGAAAACACTTGCAATCCTACAGACACTGTGATATTATAACGGGGCGCGCGAACAGGCGTGTCCTGTTTTCATGTCTTCATGGCGCGCAAAGGCGTTGATGCCGAAGGTGGCTACCGGCCGTTCTGCACGGTCAGGGAGGGAATTTCGGCGGAGTATGTCCGATGATAAACCGGGCGAACGATACGGCTTACCTTTTGCATTACTGCGGCAAAGGCATATAGGTCGGCGTGATTTTCATCCCCGGAAGCATCTTCCGGTTTTTAAAATGCACAGGGCGATATGCCCGGGCGAGTGTTGAAAATTTCGCGTGCCCGCCAATTACGATTAGGAGGCAAAAAAAATGGCAGTGAAGGAAAGAATCAGAATCAGGCTCAAAGGGTACGACCACAACCTTGTGGACAAAGCGGCTGAAAAGATTGTTGAAACCGCGAAGCGTACAGGCGCTCAGGTATCCGGTCCCATCCCGCTCCCGACCGAAAAGGAAGTCATCACAGTTCTCAGAGCCGTTCACAAGTACAAGGACTCCCGCGAGCAGTTTGAGCAGCACACGCACAAGAGGCTTATCGACATCCTGCGTCCCTCGAACAAAACCGTCGAAGCGCTCACGGGTCTTGAGCTCCCGGCAGGCGTCGATTTCGAGATAAAGCTTTAACTCTTCAGCAA
>CAZEXA010000129.1:0-4547 GCA_964516565.1 uncultured Eubacteriales bacterium
AGATAAAAAACAAAAAATCAACACTAAAAAATCCGCTAACGACGAGGCACAGGACGACGTACTTAATGTGGAGTAAGTGCATTCGGTCAACAAGCTGCTGATAAATACAAAGGAGAACCCATGAAAAAAACACGCTACATAAGCTTGGCACTGGTCGTGGCGCTTTGCTTTCTGATGCCGACGGTTGCTTTCGCGGCGGAGAAAGGCGAGTCGTCCTATCTAGCCAACAGCTGGCGTTACCGCGACGGAAAGCCGATTGAAGAAGTTGGCGGCGACGAAAACAGCGCCCAATCCGACTTTGCACCGTGGTCAAAAAACGAAGACGGCTATTTCATCAACAGCAGCGGTAATGTAATCGTCGGCGCGACAATGAAGGGGGTCGACGTGAGCGGATGGCAGGGTGCTATTAACTGGAACGCGGTGAAAGCGTCCGACGTCGGCTACGCGATTATTAAATGCGGATATGGCGGCAACTATATTGAACAGGATGATTCGTATTGGAAAACAAACGCCGACGCATGCACGGCACTCGACATCCCGTTCGGCGTTTATTTATATTCCTACGCTACGACGGTCGAAAAGGCGCGCAGCGAGGCGGCGCATGTGCTGCGGCTCGTCGCGGGCTACGCACCGTCGTTCCCGATTTATTATGATTTGGAAGACGCCAAGGTCGGCGCACTGTCTAACGGCGAAATCGGCGATATTGCCGAGGCGTTTTGCTGCGCGATTGAAGATGCGGGCTATGATGTCGGCATCTACGCCAACAAAAACTGGTGGGAGACAAGGCTGACCGACGCCGCTTTCAACAATAGCGATTGGCACAAATGGGTGGCGCAGTGGAATTCGGTTTGCACCTACAACGGCGGTTATACGATGTGGCAGTGCACCAACTCCGGCACGGTCAGCGGCATCAGCGGCGGCGTTGACCTCGACTTCTGGTTCGGCAATGTCGTCGGGAAAAAGCCCTACAAGGGAGCGGTCGAGTGCCCGCAGCAAAATAACAAATATTCGGTCAGCGACAGTGTCTATGTTCAGGGCTGGGCGATTTGCGGCGAGGGAATCACCTCGGTCACGTGCTCGATTAACGGTGGGGGTGAAGTTCCTCTTGAGCAGTACGCCCGTGCGGACATCGCGGCGGCCAATCCGGGCTATCCGGCGGGACAAGAAGGTTTTCGCTACAGCTTTCCGTGTGCGCAGTTCCCGATAGGCGGCTCGACACTAACCTTTTACGCCTATTCCGGCGACGGCAGTGGTTTAACCGTCGGAGAACGGGATATCACTGTTAAAAGTGAATCCGGCACGGGTCACACGTTGGCGCTGACAGAGACGTCGGTCGCGATTCAATATAAAAGCGCTCACAAGCTCAATTACACCTACGACGGGGATACCGCGGTGGTAACATGGCGCTCGTCCGACGCGTCGGTTGTGACAGTAGACGAGAACGGCGGACTTGTGACGAAAGGAACAGGCAGCGCTAAAATCACCTGTGAAATAACCGACAGCGACGGCAGCGCGTACCGCGAAACATGCACGGTTACGGTGCACTACGTGTGGTGGCAGTGGCTGATTCGGATATTTTTGTTCGGGTGGGTGTGGTATTAACAATAATTCCAACTAGCATAGAATTATTTTTGACTGGAATTGGTATATGAATTAACATGGGCGCATTAGTACAGTAAAAACAACGGCTGCCGTTCGCAAACGCTTGTTTGACGGACGGCAGGTTGTTTTAAGGAAACGTTATTGAAAAGGAATGGAGCCGTTAAAGGCCGATTTGGGGTGGTTATATTAGCGCGAAGACAAGACCGGTTACCAAAGCTCCTGCGCACGTGGCGGCCGCGAGCTTAAAAACCGTCATCCAGCGGCTGCGGCGCAGCTTAGTCGGAGGTGGAGAGCCGGCGGCGCTCATCAACCCAGCGCGCTCGCGCAGTTTGCCCTCGCTGACCGACGCGTATTCCGGCTTGACAAAATATAGGATGCGTTCAAAGTATTCGCAGTCTGTTTGCGTGATTTCCACGACCTGTCGGTTGACGCCTTTTATCATCATAATAAATATCCTTTCGACCACTATATATTTCATGTATGGGCAAAGTTATTTTTGCCGCCGTCAATCTGTTTTATTCAATTGAGCCGTGGTTGCGCGAGATATTACGCTTTGTATAGTCACCCAAAATTTAGTCGGTGGAAAACTCGGTGGAAAATGTTGAAAAGTTCGGCGGAAAGCCTTGTTTTTAGGCAAATTTCACGGTGAATAACTTTTATTTCACGCGGTTGCGATTACAAAGCGTTTTTTTGACTTTACAACGGGTTAAAAATCGGTTACAATTTTCATACAAGAAGCATGAAAAAACACACGGTTTTTACGGAAAAAGAGGTTATCAGTTGAGAAGAATCAGCATAAAGGTAATAGATGAGGCAGGGCTCAGTCTCTACGCGCCGAACGGCTCGGTTTTAGGCAAGACCGACTGCTTCGATCCGGCGCTGACGTTGGACTGTGGTCAAGCGTTCCGTTGGTCACAGAAAAAGGACAGCGTGTGGCACGGGGTGGCCTTCGGTCGACCGCTTGACATCGTCAAAACCGACGACGGCTTCATATTTAACACCAGCAACGCGGACGATTTCAAAGACATCTGGCAGGACTATTTTGACTTCGGACGAGACTACATAGCGCTTTTTAACGAGTTTTCGCAAGACAAGAACCTGAATGAAGCGGTGACGGTCTGTCGCGGCATCCGTGTGCTGCGTCAGGAGCCGTGGGAAGCACTGTGTTCATTCATCATCTCGCAAAACAACAACATACCGAGGATCAAGGGCATCATCTCAAGGCTGTGCGAGGGTTTCGGCGACAGCTTGGGAAATAGTGATTATGCGTTCCCGTCGGCGGATAAAATCGCCGGGCTCGACGAAAAGGCGCTGTCACCGCTTAGGTGCGGTTTTAGGGCGAAGTACATTCTTGACGCGGCGAGGAAGGTATCAAACGGCGAGGTGAGGCTCGACGCACTCACAGAAATGCCGATTGACGACGCGCGCGAGGAGCTGATGAAAATTAAAGGCGTCGGTCCGAAGGTTGCGGAGTGTACGCTGCTCTACGGCTGCGGACGGATTGACGCGTTCCCGGTCGACGTCTGGGTCAGGCGCGTGATGGACGAGCTATACCCCGACGGACTGCCCGCCTGTGCCGAAGGGTGCAGGGGAATCGCGCAGCAGTATCTGTTCCACTGGCGAAGAAGCCGTCCGAAGCGATAACGTCTTAAGCGTTTATCAGAGTCTGTGAGTTTGAAGCTTTCAGGCGCTTTTTGTCGTTTAGACAATGAACACTTTTTTTAGTGGTTGCTATTATATAGTATATTTTGTGGCGCATTCAGACAACTAAAATGTGTTATAAACATAAGCGTCAACTACATTAGAATTAACAAAAACAGGTATAAAAATATTTTAAAAACCAGTTGACAATGGGTGAACAATCTGATATTATAGTCGAGCGCCTCAAGTGAGGGCAAGATCAGCTAGGGCGCAACGCACCTTGAAAATTAAACAACGATCAAAGCAAAACCCTTAAGATTCTTTAAAGTTTCGCGGAGAAATCCGCGTACAGTAATTCGGTGACACGAATTTTAAAATAGCAAAAACAAGCCAAGTGCTTGAATTGAGCGATTGAAGCTCTAAGATGATTAATGTGCATGGGCAGCGGACGGCGGATGAAACCGGCGTAGATTTTCGAAGCAGCGGCGGCGCGAAAGCGCTGACGCAAGCGTCGGAGAAGCGCGGCGGGGACAGACGCGGGAAGCGGTTCAGGCGTATTGATACAATTTTTAGAGAGTTTGATCCTGGCTCAGGACGAACGCTGGCGGCGTGCCTAACACATGCAAGTCGAACGGATTTAGATGTTAGACTGTGGATATTAGACATTGGACGAGGTAGAGGAAGCGCGGCATACAGAAATGAGTGCGGCGGTGACTGACCCGGAACGGTCAAGACTGTTCCCTACGCAAGGTCTAAAACTTGATATCCGAAGTTTAATAACAGACTGTGGATATTAGACATTGGACGAGGTAGAGGAAGCGCGGCATACAGAAATGAGTGCGGCGGTGACTGACCCGGAACGGTCAAGACTGTTCCCTACGCAAGGTCTAAAACTTGATATCCGAAGTTAGTACCAGACAAAGGGCATTGGACAGCAGACGACGAAAAGCGGCGCAGAGCGAGGGAACAGAAGCAAAGCGCGGTTTAAGGAGTCTAAAATCTAATATCTAAAGTCTAACATCTAAGTTAGTGGCGGACGGGTGAGTAACGCGTGAGCAACCTGCCTTTCAGAGGGGGATAACGTTTGGAAACAGACGCTAATACCGCATGAGATAGTACCTTCGCATGGAGGAGCTATCAAAGGAGCAATCCGCTGAAAGATGGGCTCGCGTCCGATTAGATAGTTGGTGAGGTAATGGCTCACCAAGTCTGCGATCGGTAGCCGGACTGAGAGGTTGAACGGCCACATTGGGACTGAGACACGGCCCAGACTCCTACGGGAGGCAGCAGTGGGGAATATTGCA
>CAZEXA010000130.1:0-4545 GCA_964516565.1 uncultured Eubacteriales bacterium
AAGTGAATAACCAAGAAATTGTAATCCTCTTTTTATCGACTCTGCTTTTGTAGTGCTATTGTTCGTTGTTTTAGCTGTCTCAAAATAGTTTGCTGCAACAATTAACATTATGAGACCGTTTAAACACCGCGTATCGTTCAAGGACCTATTAAAGTCTACATAGTCACGATCCCAATTACAGTTAAAGTGCCATGACTGGTTGTATTCTGAAGTGCTTACAGGAGAAAAGAGTTTATCTATACCATTACAACTATCAGCAATAATTTTAGCACTGTCAGGTTTGAAACCAGAAAGAATCGACCAAAAATATGTTCCATAAGCTTGCTTTTTTATTAATATAATAGGTATATAGATCATTGTTATTCTTGGTTTAGTAAATAAATAGTTTTTATCATCTTTAATACCCACAACTTTTAAACTTACATGCACTTTGGTATTAATACTGGAAAATTTCTTTTCCTTGTCATTTTCGAAATCATAAAGGTAAATATCAATATTTTTATCCGTATAATACCCGCAATGTACATCATATGCCCATGTCCCGGCAGCGTCAATCGTACCTACCGGTTCGTTATCACAATACGCAAACAGGTTATAGCTCGACAGCGTTCCGCTCACTCCGAGATAATCCGTGCTGTCCGCGTTGATAAACCGGCAAAGCTCCGGATCATAGTATCTGCTCTGCAAATAGTACAGTCCGATGTCATAGTCATAACAGTAGCTGCGATAGGTGAACGGATTGAGCGTTGCCAGCATGGCGGCAAGCAGGAGATTACTGCCCGACGGGATGATGTAATCGACGTCGCCCCAGGAATCGTAGGAATAGTTCAGAAGAATTGTTCCTGTTTCATCAACAATCGAGATTATATTGCCCTGCAGGTTCTTCACATACAGGTAGGTCTGGTCATCGTTTAGGATGAAACCGCGCAGCTCGTCGTTTGTATCGTAAATATAGCGGGCGGTGTTTGTCTCATTGTTCTTTGAAAACGTTATGGCAATGAGCTTGTCATTGGCATAGATGTAGCTGTAGGTTTCTGTCGTTACATCGTTCACCTTGACGGTCTTGCTGTACCGCATACCATTTTGATCGTACACGAAAGACGTTGTTTTGCCGTTCTTTGCGTATGATGTCAGCTGCCGCCCGCTCCATTCGAGAGCCGCGCCGCGGTAATTTGTCGGGTTACCCATATCGTTAGGATGATTTGCATCTTCATAATAGATAATATTTGCGGTTGTGCTGTTGTAATTGGTCAGACGGTCATCCCAATTGGAAGATGCGTAGCCGTAGGTGTCGGTCGCGATTGGATTCGACAAAGTCGTCGCCGTCGTATAAATATATGTTTTTCTCTCGGTAATGTTGCCTCTGGAGTCGTAAGCATAAGTAAAGGATTTCTGCCTTACGGCGTCATTGACGCGGACAAGCTGTCCGGCTTCGTCGATAATACTATTCAGACAGAAAGCTCGTCCAAATCAGCACGATAGATCCGTCCACGCGTATACCCGTTTCTATCTATCCTCGTATACACGGATATTCTTTCTTTCAGCATTTGCAATATCCATCAGATCAATTTTATCTCGATATATATATTCTGACGAAAAAATAGGATCAATGAAGAATTCAAACCAATGTTCTGATGTATAATAGTAATTAATACTAACTATATTATTGCCACTAATCAACCAAGCACTGCCTCCGGTTGCCTTTGGAAGCCCCAAATAGCCGCTGCTTCTCGAAGATCTGTCCGAAAAAAAGCAGTAATAAACTCCCCCATCATAGCCGTATATACTTTTCTTTTCATCGATACCCCTTTGTATAATTTCGCTTTTGCTTTCATCGGAAATATCTCTTTCAACCCGGATTGTTCCGGCACAGACCTTTGCTTGAAAATCCCAATAAATATTATCGCGCGTATCTGTTAATAAAATGGTTTCCGTTGCTTCCGCAATATTATCCGATACGAATTTCGGTTTCAAAGAAATACCATCAATATTGCCTAAAACTATCCCTACCACAACCAAAACAAAAAGACTAATATAAATATGTTTTGACCTTTTCATTTTCTTTCTTTTGTAATCAATTCGATACCAAATTGCCGCAATAAACAGAATTGCCAGTAAAATAAAGTACAATATCCTAAATACTAATAAATACATATTCTCCTCCCTACTTCAATAACGTGCCATATTCTTCGAGAATTCCATTTATAACCCATTTCGTATCGTCCCTTGCCAAATTTAATTGTTCTTGTCGCATTAAAACATTATCCGCTTCGTCATCCTTTTGTTTATGTGACCAAATAGAAGTTTCAAATGTGATTTTCGGGGACGGTTTTGTCGTCCTATTTTCATAAGGCTATATATTAGCTAATAATACCATATTTTGTTGTATATGTAAATATTTAATTTGATAATACCTTCCCGTCTTCACTCAAAGCGAAAAAGCAGGAGGCGTTTTGCCTCCTGCTCTGCGGTATTGTGCTTATTACTGCGCTGTATTTCCCTGATCGCGCTCGCGGATTTCGACGCGGCGCACCTTGCCGTTGAAGGTTTTGGGAAGCGCGTCTACATATTCGATGATGCGCGGGTACTTATAAGGCGCGGTCGTGTTCTTGACGTAGTTCTGGATGTCCTTGGTCAGCTCGTCGGAAGAGGTAAAGCCCTTGTTGAGGACGATGGTTGCCTTCACGCTGAAACCGCGAATCGGGTCGGGCACGCCGGTGACGGCAGCCTCTAAGACCGCCGGGTGTTCGAGGAGCACGCTCTCGATCTCAAACGGACCGATGCGGTATCCGGAGGATTTAATGACGTCGTCGTTTCTGCCGACGTAGCAAAAATAACCGTGCTCGTCGGTGTACGCCATGTCGCCGGTGTGGTAATACCCATCGTGCCACGCCTTTTCGGTGTCCTCTTTACTCCAGTTGTAGCCGGTGAGAAGTCCGCGCGGACGTTTCTCGATGCTCTCGGCGGCGATGCAGATTTCTCCGACGGCACCCTTACTGCTCGGCTCGCCGTTTTCGTCGAGAATCTGAACGTCGTAACCGGGGGTCGGCAGTCCCATCGCGCCGGGGACGGGCCTCATCCATGGATACAGCGTCGAAATACAGAGGACCGTTTCGGTTTGACCGAAGCCCTCATAAATTTCAAGACCCGTCGCCTCTTTCCAGCCGTTGAATATCTCGGGACTCAAGGCCTCACCAGCGGTGCAGCACTGGACGAGTGAGGACAAATCAAAGCTTTTGACGTCATTGAGAAGCATAAAGCGGTACATTGTCGGCGGAACGCAGAAGGTCGTGACCTTATACTGCTCAAGCTTCTTCAAGATGTCATAACCATCGAACTTGTCAAAATCGTAAATAAAGACGGCGCTCTCTCCGAACCACTGACCGTAAATCTTGCCCCACAGCGCTTTAAGCCAGCCGGTGTCGGAAACCGTGAAGTGCAGACCGCCGTCAACGACATGGTGCCAGAAAACACCGGTCATGATATGACCAAGCGGATAGGTAAAGTCGTGCGTGATGATTTTCGGATAGCCCGAGGTACCCGAGGAAAAAGCCATGAGCATGGTATCGGCGGCTTTTACGGCGTTCTCGCCGGTCGGGCGCGTAAAGTCGGCGCTCGCCGCTTCAAGACCGGCTTCAAAGTCAATCCAGCCCTCACCGGCGTCCTTATGCTTCGTGACAAACTTTTTTTGAATCGTTTCGTAGCCGCTCTGTCCTTCATCGAAGTATTTGGTAACGTCGCCGTCGCCGGTAATGACCGCAAAACGAATGCCGCCCCTGTTGCAGCGGTATATGTAATCCTTGGCTTTGAGCATATCGGTCGCCTGAACGGTGACGCCGCCGATTTTATGCAAGCCGAGAATACAAATCCAGAACAAATAGCTGCGCTTTAAGACAAGCAGTACCCTATCGCCCTTCTTGACGCCCATGTCGGTAAAGTAGTTTGCCGCCTTATTCGACCAGAGCTTCAAATCGCCGAAGGTAAAGCGTTTTTCCTCTCCCGTGTTCGGCACCCACAAAATCGCCAGCTTATCCGGCTTTTCGGTGCCGAGGACATCGATGACATCATAGGCGAAATTAAAATCCTCGCCCCATGTCAGCGAATAGTTTTTACACGCGTCCTCGAGAGAGGAAAAGCTCTCCCGCGCACGTCCTGTAAACTTTTCATATATCGGCATACTATTTCTCCCTATTTCATCACTATGGCGATAAATTCAACCGGCTCTGTACCAATAACCTGCTCGGCGTGCAAAACGCCGGAATCAAAGTAGACGCTGTCCCCCTCAGACAGAATATAGGAAATGTCGCCGATATAAAACTTAAGCTGCCCCTTTAAGATATAGTTAAATTCCTGCCCCTCATGCTCGTGCATGACGGGCGCCTTATTTGAAGGCTCGACCGTCACAAGAAACGGTTCCCCCTTCTTCTTGCGGAAGGTGTAGGCAAGGTGTGTATAGTTGTATTCTTCATCTTGTTTTACGGTGTAGCCTTTGCCCTTTTTAACGACCGTACAGGTGGAAAGCTTCGGGGATTCGCCGCTCATGAT
>CAZEXA010000131.1:0-4449 GCA_964516565.1 uncultured Eubacteriales bacterium
GATAACGGCCTCTGAAAAAGATTAGTCCGTTGGGATCGTTCATCCAGCCCTTTTGGGGCTCAAAGTGATAGCGTAATCTTTCCGGCATAATGTAGCTCCTGTTTGATTTTTAAGAAACCTATTTTGCCTTTTTGGGCGGAGAACCGGTTTTGATATCATTATAAGAAACGGCGGTACAACCCGCTTTTTTGAGGAGCTCAATGGTACCTGCTTTGCTCTTTTGCGAGTCGCCGCCGCCCGAGCAAAAAAACAGCTCCGCTTCTTTGCCCTTTGGCAGCAGCTTTACGACGGCGTTGAACGCCGGGGCGGGGAAATTGGCCCAGATGGGAGCGACGAGTACGATTGTGTCATAGGCGTTAAGATCGACGCCGAGCGGCTGTATGGCAGACGCCTTGCGTTTCATGGCGTAAAGCGCGCCGGGGATAAACGCGGCAATCAAACTGCGCTTTTTTACCTCTAAAACATGGCAAATATCCGCACCGCGTGCGGCGGACAGGCGTTCCGCCTCTTTTTTTGAGGAGCCGCCGAGGGTATAGTAGAGTATGATTGTTTTCATGAATTTATCTCCTTTCCAAAAATAGTCAACTTTACTGTAACACGGCATTCACGGAAAGTCAACCATGTACAAAAATACGAGCGAAGCTATTCCTGTGATAATAAAAAGAGCATTACGCGGAAGCTTGATGCTCAATTATCGGATTCGTCCGGTTCGTTTATAGCGTCCGGTTCTTTTAGCGCTTCGGTTGTTGCCGCGGCATTGTTTTCGGTATATACAGCATCGATTGTTTTATACGCCGTCTCCGGGGTAACGGCGGCAGGAACAAAAGCGACCGCATATTTTCTCCAGATGCCTAAGGCAAGAATGGCGCAAAGTCCGGAGAATAATACGACAATGCTTTCGGTAACAAACGTGGTGGAAAGCTTTGCGACGATGACGGCGCAGGCGTCAACCAGCGTGTGCAGCATAACGGCAACCGGGAACATCCAAAAAACTCTTTTATTTTTCGCGGCAAACCATACGAAAACCGAAAGGCTGAGATGCAGCGTGATTGCGGCGAAACGTTCAAATATGCCGACAAGAAACATATAGGGAGCCGTGTTTGAGATTGTTTTAAACGCCGTCTCATAGACTGAACGGGAGGTCTCGGGAATACTTGAGAGGAAGGCGTCATAGGTTCCGGTTTTAATCAGCAGAGCGAAAACAAGATTGCTTGTCATGGCGAGCACGAGGATCAGGAACACCTCAAAGCCGCCATGTCCCGCGCCGTACATGAGGGCATTAACGTCCTTGCCCTGCTTTTTGCGCAGCACGGTCCTAAAGGCTAAGTAGCGGCCGGTTTCCTCAAACACGCCGGCAAACAGGCCCATCACTATTCCGAGCAGCCATACGTCGTTCTGAATAGGCGTCCAAGCCGAGGTCTTCATCAGACCGTACTTCACGAGATTTTCTAAGACCAGAGCAAACACGATAAACACGGCGCAGCCGATAAAAAACGGGGAAATGTCCGCTTTCTTTTTTGCGCGGAAATATAAGAAGAGCCCGACGGGAATCAATACTCCGACAAACATGGCGAAGATGATAAAACATATAGACAGCGCAGAAATCGTGTAATTCATACAAAAGGCTCCTTTGATTTTTAAAACTGCTTGTACTTTACCACGAAACAGGCGATAAATCAAGTATTCTGTTCGTATACTTTTTTGAAAAACGAATCTGCCGCATACACAAAGACTTGATATTTCAACATAGATAACGTATACTTTATGAAAGTTTTGCCACTAAAGGCACAAGACATGGGGAACAAAATGGACAGAATGATTTTTACGGATTTTGACGGGACAATCACAAAAACCGACTCCTGCTCGTCGATGGTTCAGGCTTTTGCCGCTCCCGGATGGGAGGAGAACGACAGGCTTTGGCGAGAAAAGAAAATATCCACTGCGGAGTGTGCGCGGCGGATATTTGAAGGCTTTTCGGCTTCACCGGAGGAGCTTAAGAAGTTTATAGAGGCCATCGAGATTGATCCCTTATTTTTAGCGTTCCTGAACGCAGCAGAAGCACAGGGCGATACGGTGACGGTCTTAAGCGACGGCTACGACCATAATATCAACATCATTTTTAAAAAATATGGGATTGAGCTGCCCTTTTATGCAAACTGTCTTCAGTATGATAAGGGGTTTTCTGTTCTCACGCCGTATCATAATCCGTCGTGCGGCAGGTGCGGCACCTGTAAAAAAACGCTTGTGAACACGCTGAACCCAAAAGGCAAGCCGACTGTCTATATCGGCGACGGGTATTCGGACTTCTGCGGCGCAGCCGCTTGTGACACGGTGTTTGCCAAGGGCGTGCTGCTGAAGCACTGCCGGAAAAACGGTGTAAAAGCGACGCCGTTTGAAGGGTTTGATGAGATTTTACGGGCGCTGTATCCTGTCAGCGAATGCTCATAAGACCTGATTTCATGATTGTCCGGCGCAGCAGCGGATTGTACATAGCCGGGGATTTCATCGCTTTAAGCGCGATATTCAGTCTGATTTCTCTTGTTGCCCTCTCATATCTCTTGAGAAAGCCGTCTATGCCGTCCTCAAGGCTTTTCGCCAGAAGCAGGGAGCTTTTCAGCGCGTAGCTGATGCCTTCTGCCGAGCTGGGGCTGATGGCTCCGGAAGCCTCGCCGACAAGAGCGATTCCGTTTTGCCCCATGAGTAACTGCGACGGTTTAAAGGGCCTGTAAATAAACGCGCCTTCGGTTTTAATTTTACGGTCGAACGAAAAACCGAAGGGCATCAGCCGTTCTTTCAGCAGTTCGAATTTTTCTCTTGCGTCCTTGCCGGGAGCAAGGGCGGCACCGAGCAGGAGCCGGTTGTCCTTCGGGATCATCCATGCGTAAAAATCGCTGATTTGCCTGTCAAAAATCGCCGTATAATAGGGAAGGTTATCCGTGTATTCAAACTGCTCCTGAATCGCGATATATGTATTCGGCAAATGATTGCTTTTGTCAATGCTCATCCGTATTTTTGAACGTGCGCCGTCTGCGCCGACAAGGAGCCTTGTCTTTACAGACAGCGTTTGCCCGTTTTGCAGAAACCGGACTTCATATCCTTCCGGTATTTCAGAATAGCCTAAAAACAGAGCACCGAAGCTTTTGGTAACGCCGGACGGAATCAAAGACACCAGCCACCGGTCGAATTTTTCTCTGTCCATATTGAAATAGAAGCGCTGATACAGGCGCTCAAAATTGTTGGTTAAATCGATAGCGCGCACGGCGAAGAGTTGAGGATCGACAAGAATGTCTTTGGGGACACCCGAGCTAAGCCTTGCGATCATTTTTTGCGCGTCAGGCGCGAGCAATCCGCCGCAGCATTTGCCGATATGCTTTTCAGGCGTATCACTTTGAAGCTCCCGTTTGTCGAGCAGTAAAACTCGATAGGACTTCCCGATAAGCCGCGCCAAATTCGCGCCTGACGGACCGGCTCCGATAATAACGACGTCGTACAATAGAATCACTCCAAGTCTGTTTATCGTTGTATAATTTTTATTGAAATAGGTTCCATATCAATTATTTTGCCGTCGGCAAGCTCTATGTACGCTTCTGTCATCAGGTCGTTGTACAGCGCGAGCTTGCCGTTTTTCAGTGCGCTCATGTATACCCCGCGCGGCTTTTTCGCCGAAAGCATGTCCTTTGTCAGCGGCGACAGCTCCAAAAGAGACAACAGCGCGTCGGCGGTGTCGTCGATAAAGCTGTCGAGCGGCTCGCGCATGGCGTTAATGAAGATGACCCGTCCGCTGCCCGTATCGCCCGCCTGCCAGCGGCTGAACACGGACTCTACACCCTCGACGGTCGCGGGACCCATCCTTGCGTTCGAGCGCAGAAGCGGATAAATCACGGTGCCGCCGTTTCGGACATAACCGTCAATTCTGTTCAAGGCATCCTCCTCGATATAATCCCCGTCGTGATTCCTTGTCAGGAAAACAAGCGCCTTATAGCCGGCTTTTTGGAGCGCGCCATCGGTGATCATACGCTCCGAGCAATAGTCGAAGTCAAGCTTTCTTCTCAGAGAATACACCTGTGAAAAAAACGACGAGCCGTCAAGCCAGCGTATACTGGCGTCCGTAATTTTAGTCATCGTGTCCGGATACAGCACCGCGACGTCGATGACCGGCTCGTCCCGTTCGTCGAGCAGGGGTGCATATTTGTTCCAGAAAGGCGCGCTTTCGTCGCAGCAGTGGAAGTTGCCGCCGTAATAGAAAAGGTGCGCGCCGTTGTTGACGATGATGTTAAACAGCCTGTTGATGACGCTTCTGGCCGTACCGTATCCGGCGGGCTCGGAGCCGAACAGCACGCCATAGAACCGCGCCGCGCTCGAAAGCATACGGGTGATGGCAAAATTGATTTCGTAGCTCTCGTCCTCGTTGGTGGCGCGTATACCGCCCCCCACGGGTACCATGCCCGC
>CAZEXA010000132.1:0-4316 GCA_964516565.1 uncultured Eubacteriales bacterium
GCAAAGACTGTGCTTTAACAACAATTCTTATTACTATCGCTCATGAGTTAACTCATTACTTTCAATGGATTAATGGCATAAAACTTACAATGATAGGGGAAGAGCGACAAGCCACACGCTACTCAAGATATATTTTAGATGAGTATGCCGAAACTCGAGAACACCCATAATGGGACACCCGAGTAGACACGGGGACGGTTAGCGTAGACACGGGTAGACACGGGTATGGACGCGGGGACGGTTCTATCGTCATAACAACGAGCTAAAAATATGCTATTCTGAATGCCGAGGTGACGAAAATGCCAAGGCAAGCCAGAAAGCAAAGCGAAAACGAAACCATTATTTAAACAGCTTGGATTGAAATCCGCGAGCGCGACCAGGAAAAGACCGTCCATGAATAAGCACAATACCGCAGAGCAGGAGGCAAAACGTCTCCTGCTTTTTTTATTTTAAGTGAAGACGGGAAGGTATTTAAAATTAAATTATTCATTTTTCATTTTTAATCCATAAATAATATCACTAAATCCGTTAAAATCCCACGTTGCTTCTGTACAATCAAGACAAGTTCTTCATTGAACAATGCCCTTGCTTTAGATCAAAATCAGGATAAAAAAGTGTGTTATTAACAAATGGTTTAACAATTTGCTTAAACAGTAAAGCTGAAATAGCTTGTAAATATGGAAAAATTATGATAAACTTATACTATTATTCGGTTGGACGCCGAATAGAAGGAGGGTAAAATACGGATACATTCATTAACATAGTCACGGGGATTTTGTTTCTCGCCGTACCGGCGCCGCTTATCTGGATTTGCGTCAAGATCAAGTGGCTTAAAAAAGTCGGAATAGTGCTGCTTTGCTATCTTCTCGGCATGGTGGTGGGGAACATCGGAATTCTTCCCGAAAGCTTTACGTCTTCCGCCGGAGGTGGCGACAGTATCCTGAGTCTTTTGCAGAGCGTTACGATTTGTATCGCACTGCCCATGATTTTATTCTCGCTGGACCTTAAAGAGTGGTTCAAAAACGCTAAAAAGGGCATGTTTTGTATGCTTTTGGCGACGATTTCTATTATCATCGTGACGGCAATTACTCACCTGACCATTGGGCGGGGCGACCCCGATTCCGCGAAGTTCGCCGCCGGCGCGTGCGCCGTATATACGGGCGGCACCATAAACCTCGGCTCTATACGCCAGGCGGTGGGTATGACCGCCGACGATTATGTGATTTTCAATACATACGATTCCGTCATGTCCATGTTATTCATTTTCTTCCTGTCCACCGTAGGACGGAAGTTCTTTTTGAAGGTGTTCCGCATGAAGGCTTATGAGAAGCCTGTCGCCGCAAAAGGGGAGGAAGACAAGGAAGACCGGATAGACGAGTCCGTTTACGCATACAGGGAGATATTGAAAAAGAAAAACGCCAAGGGTTTAGTGACGGCCTTCCTGCTGTCAACCGTAATTTTTGCGATTTCATATATCCTCAGCATGTTGGCGAATAAGGTCAACGGCAGCCTCGGGATGGTGGTTATGATGCTTTCCATTACATCGCTGGGCATAGCGGCGTCGTTCATTAAAAAGGTACGGGATATCAGGCGTTCCTTCCAGCTCGGAATGTACATAATCTATGTGTTCTGCTTTTCCGTTGCCGCGAGCGCCGATTTTCGGGCGCTTATCAACTTCAAACCGGTAATTTTCACCTATGTATTCATCGGTGTCTTTGGAAACCTTATGCTGCACGCATTCTTAAGCAAGCTTTTTAAGATTGATACGGACACAATGATAATCACCTCCGCTTCCGCTATTTGTTCCCCGCCGTTTGTCCCGCCTGTCGCGGCGGCCCTTAACAATACCGATATACTGATTTCCGGATTGGCCACCGGCGTCGTGGGTTACGCGATAGGGAATTATTTAGGTATAGCCGTAAATTATCTGTATCAGCTATTTTGATTTTAAAAGGAGAATAAACAATGAGCTCAAAAATTCCGAAGGAAGGGCGTCCTTACGGTGAAATACTCGAACAGCTTGATTCATTCGCCGCCGACGATCCCGATTACAAAAACGCGAAGACATGGAGTCTTGTCTATTACCTTGACGAGGAATACACACAATTTCTTGCAAAGGCTTACGAGAAGTTTTTTTCCGCCAACGGGCTTAATCCTACCGCGTTCCACAGCCTCAAGCGTTTTGAGAAGGAAGTTGTCGGGTTTACGGCAGAGCTTTTCCATGTGGACGAAGAGGCTTGCGGCGTTATGACCGCGGGCGGAACCGAAAGCTGTATGCTTGCCGTCAAGACCTACAGGGATTGGGGACGCGCGAAGGGGATTAAAAAGCCTGAGATGATTGTTGCGGAAACCGCCCATGTGGCATGGGGAAAGGGGGCGGAATACTTCGGCGTTAAAGTACGCAAAGCGGGACTTGCCGATGATTTCAGGGTTGACGTTAATGCCGTAAAAAAATTGATAAACAAGAATACCGTTATGATTTTAGCGGGTGCGCCCGAATACCCCCACGGTATGATAGACCCTGTAGAGGAGCTTGCCGCCATTGCCAAAGAGCATAAAATACCGATGCATGTCGATGCCTGCGTCGGCGGATATATCCTCCCGTTTATCGAGGCGAGCGGTATAAAGCTCCCGCTTTGGGACTTCCGCGTTCCAGGGGTGACATCCATATCGGCGGATATCCATAAGTATGGTTTTGCCGCCAAAGGCGCTTCCTGCATAATATACAGAAGCATTGAATATTTTAAGCATCAGGTTTATGTTGAGCACGACTGGCCGGGCGGCGTCTTCGCCTCCCCCGCGCTTTTAGGCACAAGACCCGGCGGAGCATACGCGGCGGCGTGGGCGGCTATTCAGGCAAACGGTATGGAGGGATATACACAGCTTGCCCGCCGGACGATGGATGCTGTAAACCGCATAAAAGCGGGTATCGCTCAGATACCTGAGCTTGAGGTGATAGGAAATCCCCCCGCATCCTTAGTCTCATACCGTTCCACCGACCCCGGCGTAAACATTTTCGCCGTAGGCGACGTTATGCAGTCCAAGGGCTGGCATATAGACAGGCTCCAGCATCCGGACGCCTTGCATGCGATGGTAACGGCGCCCCACGAAAAAGTTGTTGACACATATATAAACGACCTTAAGGAGTCTGTAGCCCATGTCAAAGAGCATCCGGAGCTTGCGCAGCAGGGTGAAGCCGCTACATACGGCATGATCGCGCACATACCGCTTAAAGGTATGGTACGCAAGTCTGTTCTCGATATGTTCGCGAACTCCTATAAGCTTTCCGCAAAGGAAATCGACCTTTCGGACAGCGCCGCTATAAGCTCCGCGTCGAGCGGCGAGGAGAGCGACGGCTCAAAGCAGGGGATAGTCGATAAAGCGATTGCCTGGTACGTCAAAAAATCCTCGGCGAAACAAAAATAACGAATTTACTAAAAAACCATATTTTTCATTAAACAATAAAATCATAAATGGACAGCGACCGCCGGCAACGGCGGTCGCTTTATTGTAAGAGGTTCTTGTTTTATTTTGTTCCGAATATTCTGTCGCCCGCATCGCCGAGGCCCGGAACGATGTAGCCGTGGTCGTTCAAATGGTCGTCGAGAGCGGCGACGATGATATCGACGTCCGGGTGCGCTTCCTGCAGAGCTTTGAGTCCTTCCGGGGCGGCGATGATGCCGAGGAATTTGATGCTGCGCGGATTGCGTTTCTTAATCTGGCTGATCGCGTCGATGGCGGAGCCGCCGGTAGCGAGCATCGGGTCCAAAACGATGACGTCGCGCTCCTCGATGTCGGCGGGGAGCTTGCAGTAATATTCGACGGGCATCAGGGTAGCCGGATCGCGGTAAAGCCCGATATGGCCGACCTTCGCCGAGGGGACGAGCGCGAGCACGCCGTCAACCATGCCTAATCCCGCGCGCAGAATCGGCACGAACGCGAGCTTCTTGCCTTCGATGGTCTTTGTTTTGGCGAGCCCGACGGGTGTCTGAACGTTGATATCGGTCAGCGGCAAATCCCTTGTCGCCTCGTAGCAGAGCAGCGTCGCGATTTCCGAAACGAGAGCCCGGAATTCCTTACAGCCGGTGTTGACATCCCTTAAAATAGACAACTTATGCTGAATCAGGGGGTGGTCCATAATCATAACTTGCGCCATTTCACATCTCTCTTTCAATTTTTCATATAACCATTATAATACGAAAAAAAGGAGCAGTCAACCGTAGAGGAACAAATAATAGAGCGACTACTTGAACTGAACGCTGTTTTGCGTTATACTGTTTTTCAGCAGGAGGTGAGCGTATGAATTATGCGGAGGC
>CAZEXA010000133.1:0-4300 GCA_964516565.1 uncultured Eubacteriales bacterium
ATGGGGTGACGTACACTGAAGCCGAAAACACCGAAGGAGACGAGAAGTCCGAAGAGAGAGAAGAAACCGTCGCTAAATACACCTATTGGTATTTTGACGATGACACCGGCAACCTTTGCCGCTTCGCGTGGTCGGGTGACGTAATCCTTGAGGATATACGCGACTTCTGGGCGCGTAAGAAGAAAGTATGCGATAAGTGCGGCAAGGATGCCGAAATCGGGGAAGACAAGAAAAACCCCGGCAAATGCAAGTGCGGCGGAAACATAATTAACGAGAACATCGAATATGAGGAGCTGACGCACGACGTGAAGCGTTCGGACGGAAGTATAATATACGCTTCGTCTCCGGTATTTAAAGACGGCGTTAAGGTTATGGAAAAGGTCAGCGTTATTGAAACCGACGAGACCGGCGCGCCGATTATGGCTGAAGATGAGAACGGGCTTATGGTTCCGATGCGGCGGGAGGTTGAGCAGGTTAAGATGGGACCGACGCGCATTCCGTGGTACAGGCCTAAGAAAATTCCGATAGTTATCAGAAAAAACACGTCGCAGGAGAAATCGCTCCTCGGTCAGTCGGACTGCGAGTTTATCCGTGCGGAGCAAATGATGGTGAACAAAATCGAGAGCCGCATACACGATAAGATAATGGGTTCGGGCGTGTTCCCTGTCAAGCCCGAGGGTTCAAAATTCGTTTACAGCGACACGCTTCACGCTTATGTACTTGAACTCGGACCGGGAGAAAACAAAGGATTATACGGCATAATCGACACGCAGCCCGACGTTTCCGCCGACCAGAGCGAGAGCCAGAGACAGCGCGAGCACGCACAGCAGCTGCTAGGAATTACAAATTCATTTACCGGGCAGCCGGACAATACCGCCAACTCGGGATACGCAAAACAGATACAGGTACAGCAATCCGAGGGGCGGCTTAGTTCAAAACGCAAAATGAAACAGGCTGCCGACGCTGAGACCGACGAACTTTTATTTCAGATGGGTTTGGCCTATGCGGACGAACCTCGCCCGGCTACATATATAGACGAATTCGGGCAGATGCAGTATGAGGAATTCAACCGATATGATTTTGTGGAATATGACGAAATAACGGGCGAATATTACTACGATGACCGCTACACCTTCGGCACCGACCAGTCGGGCGGACTTGAAAACCAACCCGAACAGATGTGGCAGCTGATAACAAACGACTTTACCGCGGGGCTTTACGGACCGCAGGGCGCTACCGGTACGCTGCTTGCCGTGTGGCTGGCGCGTGAAAAGCACGGATATCCGGGAGCGCACACGCAGGTTAACTACTTCCGCCGGATTATGGAAGCAGAAAAGGCGGCGGAGGAAGCGCAGATGGCAGCACAGCAGTACGGTGCGGTGATGCCGGGATCGGCACAGATGGCACAGACACCCCAAATATAAGATAAGGCAGAAAGGAACGGTAAAAACAGATGGCTTACACTTACGACCAGTTTGAAGCGCAGAACAAAAAAAACAAGGAGCTTGCAAACACCCCGATACTCACCGGAACGCAAAAGAAATATTACGACTACTTAAGCAGGAAAAGCCTTGCCGCGGCAACTCCCGCCGGCACCGTGTCGCAGCCAAAGACGGCGCAGGGCGTTACGCAGAGCGTTTACGGGCAAACAACAACCCCGGCGAATAAAACGGGAGGCACAGCACCCCTCCCGGTGCCGCTAAACTCCTATGTCGCCGCACCGGGAGGGGTGCCGCTAAACCCCTATGTCGCCGCACTTCAGCAAGCCTCGCCCAAAATCAGGAACACGGGCATGAACACAGGAACGGGGACAAGAACAATCAAACCCGATCCGAACAGGTATTATCCCAAGACATACCTTGAGCACCTGACGGGCAATTACACCGGCGTTTATAACTTCCCTCAGACAGCGGCAAACGCCCCCGCGGCAGCTCAGCCGGCGGCTGGGGCGCAGCAGATTGAACGCTATCCGAAAACATACCTTGAACACCTGACCGGCAATTACACCGGAGTTTATAACTTTCCTCAGAACGCGGCACCGGGATATCAGCGCCTTGCGGGCAACACCAGCACAATGATGGGAGACGGAGGGGCGGCAGCGACTGCGCCAAAAACCAGCACACCACTCGCCGCAGCTCAGCCGAAGGCAGGAGCAGCAGCACCGGCAAACGGGGACGCCGGCAACGACAATGATAACGGAACAGGCGCGGCAGGCGCACCTACGCAGGAACAGATAAACGCCGCCAGACGCGGCGTGACAAACGCAGCCGGGCAGACGATGGGGGCGGCAGGGGCGGCAGCGGCGGCAGGAGCAGCGGCACCGGCGGCGGGAGCTGCCGGCGGAGAATCGATAGAGGACTTTACAAAAAGGCTGAAATCCATTGTCGGCAACACAGTGCCGCAGACATATGACCAATGGCTGAAGGCTTCGGGATCCACCCCACAGGAGGCTTATGACAATGCGATGCGTAACGCGGAAACCGAATTTCAGAAGGCGCGCGCTACATACGGGCAGAGGGCGGAGCAGCTGGCACAGAACGGGCTTACCGGATCGGGGCTCGGAGATTATCAGGAGGGCGTGGCTTACGCTTCGATGCAGAATTCGAAGGTATCCGCCGCGGAGCAGAAAGCGGCAAGTGAGCGTGCGCTCTTTAAGGACTACAACGATTATCTTTCAAAGGAGAACGACGCGAAGGTGGCGGAATTCAAGCAGCAGCAGGCGACCGAGACGCAGGCGAAGGGAGACCTAGCAAGCATGGCGGCGCAGGGAAAGAGCGAGGATGAACTCCTTAAATACGCGTATTTCATGTACGGCAACTCGGGATTTGACACAGAGACGCTTGAGCAGTGGGTGCGTGAAGCTATGGGAGTGACGGCGGGGACGGTTGCGGCGAACGCCGAGGCGGCGACAGCTGAGCAATCGGCTGCGGCGGCGGCAAGGCAGGCGGAGGCGAACGCAAAGGTACTTGAGCTGGTTCATGGCGGCATGAGTTCAAATCAGGTAAGTTCGGCACTGGCGGGGCTTGGATACAGCGAAAGCGAGATTGCCGCCGCAATCGCTTATACATCAAACAACACCGTGACGGGATATACCGATAAAATAAGCACCGCGACAAAGGGAGCCGAAGTGCCGAGCAAAGCGGAAATTGACACCGAAGTGAAAAAAGGAAACCTGACACAGGCGCAGGCAGACCAGATCACAGCACAGGCACAGGCGAAGAGAGCGGAGATGCTTAAAAAAGATTTTGACAGCGTGGACGACACCACGGTTACGGCTTTCTTCGACGGCGTTGACGCGCTGTATAAGAGCGGGGATATCGGATACGGCACATATAAGGATTTGTATGTTGAAATGATAAAAATGAATATCGAAGGAGCTTTATCCAAATCTGAACCGGTAGTCGCTCTAATGGAAGTTGCAAATGGCATTGATAGCCAAAAAAATAAACTTGGAGCAGAACTGACAAGCGAACTTATCGGGCAAATAGCTGCAAGCATGACCATAGGAAAAGCATCGCCATCATTTAACGTTGCGCTTGGCGCCGGAGCGATATCATTCAAAATAACATTGAACGGCAGTTCTAGCGAAACGATAGAAGCGGCTGTTTCTATCGATAAAGCGGCGAACATAACACAATCTGGCAAAACCGGAGACATTATTTCGCAGAACAACCGGCTTTATGTGTATCAGAACGGCTGGCACGAAATCACGAATATATATAACAAAAGCGTTGGAGGCAAAGAAAACGCGGCAAACCTTTATAAGCTGCTTATCAAAGCAAAAGCGACAGCTGAAAGCTCCCGACCAACAGAACCGCCTAAGATTTTACGCACACCTGACGGGAAACTTGTTGTTCCCTATTCGGGATAACAAAAAACGTTCCGGACGATATCGACCGGAACGAACATCATTCTTTTACCCACTTTGGATAAAGCGTCAAATCTGATGTTACTTTTTGATTGGAAAGCCACGGAACGGAAAGAGAAATATCCAGAAACCACCCGCCAAAAGTAAAGCCTGCTTTCTTAGGTATAGGCGGGGCGAAAGTGGTGCCGGAAACAATTCTGACGGGATTCAAACCAAGCAGATAAACTGAAAAACTATTCTTGTCGATTCTTTTTAAACGGGCTTTATCACGTGCTTTTTTGATACTTGGCCATGCATAAGCAAATATCCAAAAGACGATAATAAAACCAAAAACCCCATAAAGCAAGATATCACTTTTGTACTTGTCCCAAAAACTCGGCTTTTCATAGGTGTCCTCATACAGATTTTTCAGCAAACTGAAATAACGATACA
>CAZEXA010000134.1:0-3673 GCA_964516565.1 uncultured Eubacteriales bacterium
AGGTGCTGACCCAGCAGTACCGAGGATATCTGATGGCTCATTTGCAGGCACCTCTAACTTCCGCGCGAAATTATCTGCTCAATCAAGCGATGGAACAGGCGCAGCGTGAGTTTGAAAAACAGCTTCTCGCCATGCAAAAAGAGCTCAACAAAACCGTCAAGGTACAAATCATCGAACAGCCCGAAAAAGCGGGTGAATATAAGTACGAGGGTTATACCGTTCGCTTTGCACCCATATCAAGCAGCGCCAACGCAAAAAGCTGGACCGGAAAGATGCCCAAAGGCGGCGAGATGAACACTTCATTTACCGTTCTCGGACATATGCAGTCGGGCTCTCCAAACATACTGGAGCTTTACCCGGCAGGTAAAGACAACCCGGAAGTTACGGTATCTTTCAAGGTTTCCTACCCCACCACAACCATCTTAATTTCGAGCAGTGGTAAGGAAAAGCCGGAGCAGCAGTCACCGACCGAAAGCAGCAGCGAGCCGTCAGCTGTTCCCGAAACCAAACCCCAACAGGAATTTGCCTGGGTGCTTGTTGACACCATCCACCGCGATCAAAAGAATGATATAGACAATACAAACAAAGGTGGTGTTTATCAGGTAAGCGCATCCGCCTCTCCGGGCAATTATACCTACTCTCACAAATATATCGGTGACACGGATACTTATCCAGATCCTGATCAGCTCAGCGGAGAAAGCTATGCCACACTGCTTACCATGTCGGTCCCGCCTGATGTGATTAAGGGAGGCGAAACGGTTACCATAAGTTTTACCTTGTCTTTTACTGATGACAATATTTCGTATTTTGATGGAACCGGAAGCGCCCGCGCTGACTGGGGAAACCTGAAGTTTGTTAATTCAGCCAAAAAAAGTGTTTTTGAAATTTATTCGTCGGTTAAATACAGCAGTAAAAACGTGAAGTCGATCAGCGATACGATTTCTGCGGTAATTCCCAATGGGGGTTCCGAAGGACAGCAGGAGAAGCTATGGACCGGCGGTTACACAGGTACGTATTACGTTTACGAATGGAAGCAGATTCCTTGATTCAAATCCAAGTATCAAAGGAGGCGGATACATTGTTCTGCGTAAAATGCGGAAAGCAAAACCTAGAGGATATACGCTATTGCCCCTCCTGTGGTGAGAAAATATTATCTGCCAAGGAGTCCGAATACTCTATCTCACCCACAGGTTCGTTTATCGAACAAAAGAAGAAACCGAAAAAAAGAGTCACGCCCATCCTCCTTTCGTTGCTGCTGACCGCTTTTGCTGTAAGTCAGATGGCGCTTGGCATCATTGGGGAGAGAACGACGGGCATTGTGACCGATTATCAGCAGAGAATCTTTGTGGGTCCGGGACAGGACAATGACAATACCCGGGATGCCACGCGGTATGAAGTGTTTTACCGTTTTACCGCCTCCAACGGTAAAGAGTATTCCGGATCGGTGACAAAGAGCTTTCCTCATGGCATAAAAGCCACGGTCAGCGGTTCAACGCAGAGTGTTGAAGTGCGTTATCTCTCATTTATGCCTCATATCAACATGTCTGAGGGGGAGACGAACGTACTACCAGGCATTCTCTTGATAGTGCTTGCCTCATTACTGTTTCTTATTGGGATAAAAGGCAGTGTTACCATCGGTTCAATTCATGGCCGACGGAGCCATCATGAGCGCATTAAATGATATGAAAAGCGGCTTTTAATAAGTCGCTTTGGAATGGAGAGTGATGAATAGTATGCAAGAAGTGCTCCAATGGGAAATTAAGGTATCGATATTTAAAAATTCTGTCATTTTAAAACAACTGGGACTCGCCATTGGCATCCCCTTCGGGTTGATCGCACTGATAATTGCAATTAGTTCGAAGAGAAGCCGAGACACTATATATGCGCTCGGGCTCATCGCCGCACTGCTAATACTGACATGGCTATTGATTATGATTGCTTATAGAGGCAAATATGAGGTGGAGTTCGTAGTGGATAATAATGGTGTGCTCTGCCGGACTAAAGCAAAGCAGGCAAAAAGAAATCGTGTAATCAACTCACTTACGGTCATGCTTGGCCTGCTTTCCGGCAAGCCTACAGTCGCCGGTGCGGGCTTGCTGGCGCAATCACGACAAGAGGTTTTTATTCGGTGGAGCCAATTTACAAAGGTGAAATACAAACAGAAAAGCCACACCGTCTTGATGCGCAGTGGTTGGACAGAACAGATTGCCTTATTTTGCACTCAGGACAACTATGACTTGGTGGAGAGATTAATCCGTCAAAAAACAGGTCAGACAGATACGGTGAGCACTAAATGAAAAGAAATTGGGTGCCTCGAATTCTAATTTTTTTGCTCGGCGTAGCCTTTATCCTATGGGGAACATTGAGTGTCGCACTGGGTGCTTTTGGCGAAGAGACTACAGCGTATGTCACGGATATCCGCAGAGAAGGTGGTGAACGTGTGGATGATAGGCCGGGCCGTTATACCTATATTATCAGTTATACTTTTACTTTATCGAACGGAAAACAGATCGACGGATTTTCTAAAAAAATTAGTGATGGAGCTTATGTGAAAGCAGATGGCACATCTACTGTTCGAATAAAGTATTTCAATCACTTTCCCAATTTTAACGCGATGGAAAATGACACTGGACTGAGCGGAGGTCCTCTTATCCTGATTTTGATTGGTGGAGCTTTGATTTTTTTGATGACAAGGAAACAAAGTGATGGATTATAAGTGTGATGCTAATTTGTTGTTGAATATCATATTGATTATATCAAGATCTGGTGTGTACTCTTCAAAGGGTCAGCAAAAATGTGTTTATACACTATAAAATAACGTCTTGGCAGGAAATATAATACTTATTGGAGGGTGTCTATTATGATTTTAGGAGTTAAAGTAACTGCAAAATTGAATCAAAGAAAAATAAGGCAGCGGTTCTTACCTTTCTTTTTGATTGGGATAATGCTTTTTAGTCTAAGCGCTTGTACAGATAAGACAGGCAAAGACACAAATGGCCAGATAAGCAATGGTAAAAGCAATTCCGAGCCGATCATCATTGAGAGGCAGGCTGAACCTGAAGGAATTAAGATGGCTAATTCTGCGACAGCCTTAGCATTGCGGCAGTATGTCTTTGCCAGAATTAAAACCGAAGATTTTTTATCAATCGATGTGAACACCATTTCCAAGGAAGAAATTGCCAAGAGAATTGATGAGGTTGTTCTGGCATGGGAAACAGCGGATTCCCTAGCTTCTGATGCTGTGGAAATTACGGATACGGTTGTTGCCTATTTGGACCCTTCGCTTGCTAAGCAAACTGCTGCTTCCGAAAAAGCAGCAGTAAAGTTCTCTACTCTTGCGTGGACGGACAAATCAGTTTCCGCAGTCTCTCTTCTGGCAAGCTCCGAGACCAAGGTATATTCACAAACCTGGGCAGAAAACTTGACCAAGCAGTATGATGCTCTTAGTGGAGGGAAGCGTTATAGTCAGCTTGCAAAGCAACTGGGCATAGATACAAAAACGGCTGTCGAACAGATGGCGTTGGCTCAAAAGCTGATACGTAACGCGGCGGATCTTGAGGAAGCACAAGCCGAAGTCGCTGCTTATACCCAAAGTATCAACATTGTAGAAGGGTATAAAACTGCAAGTAAAGTAGGGCTATTTGTCGGTGCAACCATCGCAACAGGCGGAGGA
>CAZEXA010000134.1:3683-4093 GCA_964516565.1 uncultured Eubacteriales bacterium
GTCAATACGTTGCAGGTGTATAAAACAGGCAGCAAGGTCGGGCTCTTTATTGGGGCTACTGTTGCTACCGGAGGCGGGAGCCTCGCTTCCCTTGCCGGAAGCAGTATGACTGTCGCAAAAGCCGGAGCCGTGATCGTGGGTGGAGTAGACTGCATTGTTGCAGTGGGAGAAACAACCAGCTCCATCGTACTAGGTGAAAACCATCAGGTGACGATTGATTACAAAAATGCTTCAGATGTGCTGCAACCACTGTCCATGGTTCTGGGACTTGCCACAATAAATCCAAATGATACAGTCGATCAAATTGCGATGGTCGGTGAATCAATTATGGAATGGTTCAATCCAGGTAAAATTACAGCAGTCGGAGTGGAAAAGAGTAAGGCGTTAGGTATAAAGATCATAGCTCAGCT
>CAZEXA010000135.1:0-4072 GCA_964516565.1 uncultured Eubacteriales bacterium
CTTTATGTTTCAAACTGTGAGCGGTAGAGCTTGTAATACAGCCCCTGCCTTGTGAGCAGGCTCTCGTGTGTGCCCTGCTCGGCAATTTTCCCGCCGTCGACGACTAAAATGTTGTCGGCGTTTTCAACCGTTGAGAGGCGGTGGGCAATCACAAAACACGTTTTGTCGCTTATGAGTTTGGTCATTGCCTTGGTGATTCGGCGTTCGGTTGCGGTATCGACGTTGGAGGTCGCCTCGTCGAGAATCAGCATCTTTGAAGGGGAGAGCATCGCCCTGGCGATGGTTAAGAGCTGCTTTTGGCCTTTGGAAATATTGATGCCGTTATCGCTGATGACCGTATCGTAGCCGTTGGGCAGCGAGAGAATATCGTCGTGGATCTCGGCGGCTTTGGCGGCGTTTTCGACATCCTCGCGCGAAGCGCCGTCGGTGCCGTAGGCGATGTTGTCGGCGACGCTCCCCTGAAAGAGCCAGGTGTCCTGCAGCACCATCGAGAAGGAGGCGCGCAGGCTGTCCCGCGTATAGGAACGGATATCCTGTCCGTCGAGGGTCACGCTGCCGCTTGTGGGGTCGTAAAAGCGCATCAGGAGATTGATCATGGTTGTCTTGCCCGCGCCGGTCGGCCCGACGACGGCGGTGAGCGAGCCCGCCGGGGCGTCGAAGCTGACCTCATCGAGAATCCTGTCGCCCGTTTCATACGAGAAGGAAACGTCTTCAAAGGCGACGTGTCCCACGGGGTTTACGAGAACGGCGGCTTCGGGTGGGTCAGGGGTTTCCTCGATTTCGTCAATCAGCGAGAACACGCGCTGCGCGGCGGCGAAGGTTGATTGCAGATCGCTCAGGATGTTGGCAAATTCGTTGATGGGTCCCGAAAACTTCCTTGAATAGAGTATGAAGGACGAGATGTTGCCGAGCGAAATGGCGGCGGACAGGTACAGCATGGCCCCGAAAACGCAGACGAGCGCCAGAGAACCGTTGTTGAAGAAATTTGCCGTCGGCCCGGCGATACTGCCGTAGTATTCCGCCCTGTATGCCGTTTCTACGGCTGCGCTGTTTTTATCGTCAAATTTCCCGAGCATGAAATCCTCGCGGTTATAAGCCTTGACTGTTTTTTGCCCGGAAACCGCTTCCTCGGCAAAACCGTTCAGCTCGCCGAGCTTTTCGGAGCGCTTTCTGAACAGCGGGCGCACCTTTTTCATGCGCCGTCTTGTATAGACAGCCAGCGCCGGAACCGTGAAAACGAAAATGATGACGAGCCGCGGGCAAATGGTCAGCATCATGATAAGCGATCCGAACACCGTGACCATACTCGTGAGAATCTGAATGAGGTCGCTTGAAATTGACGAGTTGATGGTATCGACGTCATAGGAGATGATGCTGATGACCTCGCCGGCTTGCCGCCTGTCAAAAAAGCTGACGGGCATTTTCGACAGCTTGTCAAAAATATCGCTGCGCAGGGCGTACATCGTGTTCTTGCCGATGTTGATCATTAAAAGCGACAGCGCGTAGCTGAGCAGGCACGACACCAAAAACAATCCGATAAGCAGCAGCGCGTAGAGGTAGACCGACGAAAAGTCCACCTGTCCCTTTCCGGGCTGTATCGCGTCGATGGCATAGCCGGAGAGCTTCGGACCGACTAAAGACAGCAGATTGCTCAAAAGCGTCAAAGCCATCGCCGCCGCGATTAGTCCCTTAAAGGGCTTTAAGTACCGCCACAGCCGTCTTAACAGGATTTTCTTTTGGGGGGCGTCCGGCTTTTTGTTCATTCTGCCGCGCCTCCCATCTGGATATTGAAAATGTCGCGGTACACCGAGCACGATTCCATCAGCGTCGTATGGACGCCCTCGCCGATGACCGCGCCCTTGTCGAGTACGAGAATCCAATCGGAATTCATAATTGAACTGACCCGCTGCGATACGATGATCTTCGTCGTACCGGCGTAGTCCGCCGACAGAGCGCGGCGAAGGCGAGCGTCTGTACGATAATCGAGGGCGCTCGAAACGTCGTCGAGCAGCAGTATCTCCGGACGGCTTGCCAGCGAGCGGGCGATGAGCAGACGCTGCTTTTGTCCGCCGCTTAAGTTCTGGCCGCGGATATCGAGCGGATAATCGAATGCGTTTTCCTTTTCATAGATAAAATCGGCGCGCGCCGTCTTCGCGGCGGAAACAACGTCCGCTTCGGTGACGTTCCGCCCGAAGTCGATATTATCCCCTATGGTCGTCGAAAACAGAATATCGTTTTGAAAGACCGTTCCGAATTTTCTGTAAAGCTCCTCGCGCGGGATACTTTTTATGTTTTGTCCGTCAATCAGAATTTCGCCGCTGTCCGGGTCGTAAAAGCGCAGCAGCAACATGAGCAGCGTACTCTTGCCGCTGCCCGTCGCGCCGATGACGCCGAGCGTCTGCCCGCGGGACAGCGAAAAGCAGAGGTCATAAAGGTTATCCTTGCCGCCGGAATAGGAAAACGAAACATGAGAAAACGCGATATGCGCGCTAAGGGTCGTCTCCGGCGCGCCCTGTAGCTCGGCATCGGCGATTTCATCGGGGGCATTGAGGACATCGGCCATACGCTCTGCGGAGGCGGTGCCCTTGGAATACACGACAAAAATTTTCGTAATGCTCAGCATGGCGTTTAATATTATCGTGAAATATGTCATGAACGCGATGATTTTGCCCGGCTGCGTCATTCCGCCGTTGACGAGGTACGCGCCGACGACGATGACGACCGCCATGCCGAAATTGAGCACAAAGTTCATGATGGGATTGGTTAAAGACATCACATAGCCGGCCTTTTGCTCTGCCGCGGCGGCCTTTTTGTTGATGCGTAAAAACCGCTGACGCTCGTGCTCTTTTTTAGAGAGCGCGAGAATGACGCGGATACCGCTCATATACTCGCGCACGCGCCGCACCATGCCGTCGGCGATGTTCTGAATCTTTGTATACAGCGGCACGCCTTTTTTAGAGATGCGGTATACCGTCACGCCGAGCACCGGCAGCATCCCAATAAGCACCAGCGCCATCACGGGCTGGAGCACGAGGGTCACAACGCAGCCGCCGATTAGAAGAATCGGCGCGCGTACTCCGAGACGCTGCATGCGCAGCAGCATCTGATAGAAAAAGTAAGAGTCGCTCGTCAGCCGGGAAATCAGCGAAGGCTCTGTAATCCGGTCGGTTTCACGGCAGGAGAGCTTCATGGTCTTTTCAAACAGATCGTGCCGCAGCCTCCCGGTGATATCGCCGGAGATACGCGCAGCCATACGGTTGGCGATGATGTTGGCAATCAGCGCCAGCAGCGCGCAGAAAAACATGGCAAGACCCCATAAATAGATGCCGGTCTTGTCCTTTGCGGGTACGACGCTGTCGATGATATACGACAAAATCCACGGGATGAACAAATCCAAAACCGTTCCCGTGAATTTGATCGTCATCTGGACGGCGATCTTCCCCTTTTCGGGGCGTATGTACACCATGAGCCTTTTCATTATTTAGTATTCCCACACTTCTCTTGCCTTGACCCTAAGGAAATTATACACATATTTTGCTGGATTTGCAAGAAATCCTGATGGTTATATTCTCTTTTACGCAAAAACAGCCGCGTCTATGCCCTTTCCTGTTGACAACCGACCGGCCGGATATTATAATATAAAAGCTCTGTAGAGGGAGCTCATTTTATTCGCAATGCAAAATTAAATTGACAATTGCAAATGTTAAATGGCAAATTTCGGGCGGGACACCCGCAACCCGATTAAATTGCCGTGCGCAGCACCAAAAATTATGCATTCAGCATTATGCATTCAGCATTAAATTAAATATTCCGGGATGTGGCTCAGTTTGGTAGAGCGCCTGCTTTGGGAGCAGGATGCCGCAGGTTCGAATCCTGTCATCCCGACCAATGATTTATCAGAGGGCACTGAGCTCTTTCTCATATTTATTTTATCGGAAGAACGGATTCGAACCTGCTCGTCCATCTGCCGCCTTTGCAAGGTGGCAGGGACATAAAAATCGTTGCCACGACGGCAACGCCGTCGAATCCTGTCATCCCGACCAATGATTTATCAGAGGGCACTGAGCTCTTT
>CAZEXA010000136.1:0-3999 GCA_964516565.1 uncultured Eubacteriales bacterium
TTATACCTTAAATCACGAAGATTTTGACCTATGTTTTTGTCTTGTCTGATTTTCTGAATCATAATATACCTCTTTTTGACCAATATAGGTTGCAATATTATATATTATATGATACAGTAATAAAAACATTGACCGCTATATTGGTCAACTTGAAAGGAGGTTTAGATATGTTACGAAAAATAGATGAATTGGGTCGGTTGGTCATTCCGGCGGATATGCGCATTGCTCTCGATCTTGATGCGAATTCTTCGGTGAAAATCGAAATGCATGATCAGAAGCTGATATTGTCAAAAGCTTTTCCGGCATGCGTTATCTGTTCATCAGAGAAAAGCCTTAGTCAGATAGGAAACAAATATTATGCATTGACTGTATTAAAACAATTAAGTCAAAATGATGTTAAGGTTACGGACACGGCGCGCCGTGTCCGTTTCTTTTTTTGCTATTTATCTTTATCTTTTTGGCTCGGCGTGGTATAATTATGGTTAGTGGCTAAGTTCTAAGGACTTAAGGTTAAGGACCAATGGCTTTGGATTATAATTTGAAACGGGGGATTTGGGTGGTTGCGGAGAAAAATATACTTTTACGGGCGGCATACCCTGAGCAGGTCGGCGTTTCATCGGAGGATATTCTCGCTTTTATTGACGATTTGAGGGAAAGTGACATCGAGGCGCACAGTTTCATGGTTCTGCGTCACGGCAAAGTAGCCTTTGAAACCTGGCGGGATCCCTATACATCGGATATGCCGCACACGATGTATTCCGTGAGCAAGTCCTTTGTGTCGGCGGCGGCGGGCTTTGCCATCGACGAGGGGTACTTCACTCTCGATACAAAGCTCATCGATATTTTTCCGGAGTACCGTCCGCCTGCGCCTGACGACAGGCTTGAGAAGATAACCATTCGGCACCTGCTCACCATGACCGCCGGAAAAGAGGTCAGCCTGCTTTCCGACAAGTCGAAAAACCAATGGAAAAAGGATTACTTCAACTCCAGCTGGTACGCCGACCCTGA
This sequence comes from uncultured Eubacteriales bacterium, assembly GCA_964516565.1. Taxonomy (GTDB): domain Bacteria; phylum Bacillota; class Clostridia; order Oscillospirales; family Acutalibacteraceae; genus DTU089. The sequence goes on from CAZEXA010000136.1 coordinate 1,009, forward strand.
CGACAGCGTCTGGCTTTACATCAGCGAGGGCACCTATATGGTCTGCGCCGCCATAATGCGTACAACTGGCAAGTCCGTCGTAGAATATCTGACACCTCGGCTGTTCGAGCCGCTCGGATTTTCACGAATCCCCTTTTGGGAAACCGACATTGACGGCGTCGAGGCCGGAGGTTGGGGACTGTACATCACAACGGAGGATCTCTCGCGCTTTATCCGCTGCTGCCATACCAGCGGCGTATGGAACGGTCGGCAGGTTCTGCCGGAATGGTGGACACATGAGGCCGTCAAGAAGCAGGTCGATAACCTGCGTTATGTCGACGACGACAACCGCGCGGGCTACGGCTACTTTTTCTGGCGCAACGGTATTGTGCCGAATTCCTACCGAGCCGACGGCATGTTCTCGCAGTTTGCCATTGCCTTTGACGACTACGACGCGGAATTTGTAATCACCGCCTGCGAAATCGACGAGCAGAAGACACGCGACTGCATCTGGCGTCATTTCCCCGCCGCCTTTATCGACGAGAGCGGCGACGCAACCGCTTATGAAAAATACAAAGACCGGCTTCATCTCGACCCGCTGCCAGAGCTGCCCCCTATGCCCCGAAGCCCGTTTGAAAAAACGCTCGAGGGAAAAACTGTCTTCTTCAAAAAGCCGAAGCTTCTCAACGCCGCAAACTTCCCCGTCAGTATGCTTCCGCTTGCCACCTTATACATGTCCGCCGACCGCGCGGGCAACATTGATAACGTCCGCTTCAGCTTCTGCGATAACGAGTGCACTATGACATGGTGCGAGGGAAGCGTTGAAAACACCGTCGTTTGCGGCATGGGCGGCACAGCTCGCAACACTACGGTCTATCTCGGCGGTATTCACTTTACGGCTCGATGCAGCGCCGCGTGGGAAAACGAGCGCACCTTGAATGTCTGGTTCAGGCCGCTTGAGGGTGTCTGCCAGCGCCGGTGGCGGTTTGTTTTCAATAAAAACGGCAGCGTCGACGCTTTCCCCTCTGGGATGCCCGCGACCAAGGCGCTTGCCGACTGGTTCAGAAATTCTATGGACGACTTTATTGTTAACAAAGCCGTTTCCCAGATGGCTCAGGCTGTCTCAAAAAACATATATAAACTCATTGAGCCTGTTCATAGGGGAATCCTTAGATAAATATATGGGGGTTATTCATTAATGCTAAAAATCGTGTGTTCTATCATCATTGGTCTGTGCGTACTCGCCTCAATCGCGCTTTTTCCGTCTTATGTCGGCGCTGCCTTTCCGAAAAAGGTTTCAAAATCTCTTCGGCTTAAAATGACGCTTTCAACACTGTTCATAACTATCGCTGTAGCGTCCGTCGTCATGATGAAAAATATATCAACTTTCGCAGTGTTGATGCTCATCGGTTTTGCTTTCGCGTGGTTGGGTGATCTTCTGCTTGGCAAGGGCGATGCCACTAAGCTTTTTTTGTCAGGAATGTCGAGCTTCTTGCTGACGCATGTTTTTTACATAACGGCCATGGCCTTTGCGGCAAAACACTTTTTCCCCGACAGTTCTTTTTTTACGCCGCTCGGCGTTGCCGTTGGCGCAGTTGTCACTATTTTTGAGATACTGCTTTGCGTAGTGAAAAAAGCACGCTTTCACAAGCTGTTTATACCCGTCGCGGTCTATTCCTCCGTGCTCATTTTAATGTTCGCGCAGTCCGTTTCTTTGGGTATCCGGCTTCTCCCCGTCAGCCGTGCCGCCATTCTCCTGCCCTTGGGAGCGTTTTTCTATGCACAAAAAGGTATTCTGGTTCCGGGCAACCTGTTCGATATCCTATTTTATCGGCCAGATTTTAATCGCAATGTCGCTTGCTGCTATTGTGTACTGATACCACTTTTCTCAACAATACAGGTTTTTTCGGCGGAATACGCGGATGTTTTGGCTCTTTATATCAGGCTTTGACGGGCGAAGATGTAAGGGGCTTTTTCTTGTGTTCCGTCTGTTACAAACGGGGCTTTCCTGTTCATCATGCAGAAGCGGTTAAGCTCCGGGCGTAAGTAATTTCTACTTAGCTTAATATTTTATAAAGCGTACAATAGAAGTAGCGGCTTTTGATAAACCGCTTACATTAGATGCTGAAAAGAGATGATAAAAACGGCTGCGGGAAACGCAAACACGCGCAAAGAATAAATACAATGTAAAGGCTTACGACCGCATCGTGTTACAGGAAAAGAAGGGCAAACGCGACGAAATCAAAGCCCATGCCGATAATCAGGGCGAAAGCCTGAACGGCTTCATTAATCGCGTAATCGACGAGACAACGGAGCGGGATAACGGAAAATAACCGAAAAAAATAACCGAAGCGGACATATCTGCCCGAGCGAATCGTGTCCTCACTAATGTAAGGACACGATTTGCAATTAAGAAAATAGAATTTTAATTTTCCAAACAACAGTGAAGCCATTTTCCTTTACCCTCTTGCTTTGTTGCCCCGTTTCTGATAATATTATTTTTGGATTTTTGTGAAAATGTGAATGAGACGTAATAATTTTTAAATGCACATATAAATGCTGAAGGAGCGCCCGAATGACCGATAAAAACCTGCTTGAAGCCTACGCGCTGATGCGGCGTGTAACGCCCTTTGGCTTTGACTGCGGCAGGCTGTGCGGTGCCCGATGCTGCAAAGGGGACGAAAACGCCGGGATGGCGCTTTTTAACGGCGAACGCACGATGCTTGAGGGTGTCGACGGTTTTGAAATAAAAAGCTCAGACAGCGGTGATATGCTGGTATGCTCCGGTATGTGCGACAGACGGACGCGTCCGCTCGCGTGCAGATTTTATCCCTTTTACCCTCTGTTAAGTGAAGACGGAGGACGGATACGTTTTGATGTGGTTTACGATGTTCGCGGTCTGTCGTCCTGCCCGGCGGTTCAACTTCGGCTCAAACCCGACATTGCCTTTGTCCGCGCGGTACGCAAGGCGGCCATGTGGCTTGCGCGCGACGATGAAAACCTTAAAACATT
>CAZEXA010000137.1:0-3948 GCA_964516565.1 uncultured Eubacteriales bacterium
GATCGTCACCATCCTGCGCGCCGTGCACAAGTACAAGGATTCGCGCGAGCAGTTTGAGCAGAGAACTCACAAGAGACTTATCGACATCATCCGCCCGTCACAGAAGACGGTTGAGGCGCTCACAGGCCTCGAGCTTCCGGCAGGCGTCGAAATCGAGATTAAGCTCTGACGGAGTTCAAAACAGGCGGCGGTTTTCAGAGGGCTTTTAAACAGAAGCTTCACACAAACCGCACGACCGTGGTCACGTTGACAAGGTCAACCAATAACCAGAAGGAGGAGTAAAAATGCAAAAAGGTCTTATCGGCAAAAAAATCGGCATGACACAGCTTTTTGACGAACGCGGAAACGTTGTCCCCGTCACGGTTGTCGAGGCCGGTCCGTGCACAGTGGTCACAAAGAAGACAGTTGAGAATGACGGCTATGAGGCGGTACAGCTGGGCTTCGGAGACATCAAGGTTCAGCGGGTGACAAAGCCCATGAAGGGGTACTTCGATAAGTCGAAGACGGCACCCAAGAAGTCTCTCAAGGAGTTCAAACTGAACGACACAGACACGCTCAACATCGGCGATATCCTCAAGGCCGATATCTTTGCCTGCGGCGACGTCGTGGACGTAGTCGGCACCAGCAAGGGCAAGGGTACGGCGGGCGCCATCAAAAGATGGAATTTTTCAAGACTTAAGGAAACACACGGCACAGGTCCCGTCGCGAGACACGCGGGTTCTTTGGGCGCCTGCTCCGATCCTTCCAGAGTCTATAAGGGAAAAAAGCTCGCCGGACATCTCGGTCACGAGCGTGTAACGGTTCAGAACCTGTCCGTTGTTAAGGTTGACGCCGAAAACAATCTCATTGCGATAAAGGGCGCAATCCCCGGCCCCAAGGGCGGGTTAGTGCTCATTTCGGACAGCGTGAAGAAGTAAGGAAGGAGTTATTTACATGCCTAACGTATCAGTATTCGACACAACCGGCGAGAAGGTTTCCGAAATTGAGCTTTCGGACGAAATCTTCGGCATCGAGCCAAACGTATCGGTTATGCACCTGTGTGTCGTCAATTATTTGGCCAACCGGCGCCAGGGCACTCAGTCCACACTTACGCGCAGCGAAGTCAGCGGCGGAGGAAAGAAGCCGTGGAAGCAAAAGGGTTCAGGCCGCGCGAGGCAGGGCTCCACAAGGGCGCCCCAGTGGTATCACGGCGGCGTTTCCCACGGTCCCAAGCCGCGTTCATACAGATTTTCAATCAATAAGAAGGTCAGGCGGCTCGCTATGAAGTCCGCTCTGTCCTCCAAGGTAGCCGACGAGGAAATTGTTGTGCTCGACAGCCTCAAGCTCGACGCTATCAAGACCAAGGAGGTCGTTAAGGTTCTCGGCGCGCTCAACACCGGCAAAAAGACGCTCATCGTGCTTCCCGAGAAGGACGACATCGTCTACAGGAGCGCGAGAAACATTGAGGGCGTCAAGACAACACTCGTGAGCACACTCAACGTCTACGACATCCTCAACTGCGACACACTGCTCGTGCTTAAGGATTCCGTGGGCAAGATTGAGGAGGTATATGCATGACAAAGACAGCTTATGACATCATCCTCAAGCCGATTATCACAGAAGAAAGCATGACCGGCGCGATGCTTAAGAAATACACCTTCAAGGTCGCTAAGGACTCAAACAAGATTGAAATCGCGAAAGCGGTCGAAACTCTTTTTAAGGTCAAGGTCGAGAAGGTTAACACTATCAGCGTCAAGGGTCATTTCCGCAGGCAGGGCACATCCGAGGGTTACACCCCCGCGTGGAAAAAGGCCATCGTAACCCTTACTGAGGACTCCAAGACCATCGAGTTCTTCGACGGAATGATGTAATCAACTATAATCCGGCGGTAACGTATGGAGTCCGACATGCTCCGCAAAGCCGCTTTAAGGAGAGTGAAACAAATGTCGATAAAGGTCTATAACCCGACAGGCAACGCAAGGCGCAATATGTCGGTTACGGATTACTCGGGTCTTACGAAGAAGGCACCTGAAAAGAGCCTTCTCGCCCCCGTTAAAAACACATCCGGCCGCAACAGCTACGGCAGGATCACCGTCCGCCACCGCGGCGGCGGAAACCGCAGAAAGTATCGAGTCATTGATTTTAAGAGAGACAAGTTTGACATACCGGCCACGGTGACAAGCATTGAGTACGATCCCAACAGATCGGCGCACATCGCACTGCTCACCTATACGGATGGCGAGAAGCGGTACATCCTCGCCCCGGCAGACATCAAGGTCAACGACACAGTAGTTTCGGGCATAAAGGTCGATATTAAGACAGGCAACGCCCTTCCCCTTTCGAGCATCCCGACCGGCACGGTTGTGCACAATGTTGAGATGTATCCCGGCAGAGGCGGTCAGCTTGCGCGCTCGGCGGGCAACTCCGCCCAGCTCATGGCCAAGGAAGGCACCTACGCCCTTCTTCGTCTCCCGTCCGGCGAGCTTCGCAACGTTCCGGCAGGCTGCATGGCAACTATCGGTCAGGTCGGCAACGTCGACCACGAAAACGTCAAAATCGGCAAGGCAGGCCGCAAGCGTCACATGGGCTGGAGACCTACAGTCAGAGGCTCCGTCATGAACCCCTGCGACCACCCGCACGGCGGCGGCGAGGGCAAGAGCCCCATCGGTCGTCCAGGACCTGTAACTCCGTGGGGCAAGCCCGCTCTCGGTTATAAGACGCGTTCCAAGAAGAAGGCCTCCAACAAAATGATCGTTAAACGCCGCAACGGCAAATAAGAAAGGAGCAGACAATAATGGGCAGAAGCGTTAAAAAAGGACCGTTCGTGCAGCCCAAGCTGCTCGAAAGAGTCGTCAGACTCAATGAAACCGGCAACAAGCAGATTCTCAAGACCTGGAGCCGCAGCTCCACGATATTCCCCGAGTTCGTCGGACACACCTTCGCGGTTCACGACGGACGCAAGCATGTGCCGGTGTATATAACCGAGGATATGGTCGGTCACAAGCTCGGAGAGTTCGCGCCGACAAGAGTCTTCAGGGGTCACGCCGGTTCAAAGACTTCAAATTCAGGCAAATAATGGTCGAAAGGAGTGTGTAATCCATGGAAGCAAAAGCTTCAGTGACTTATGTCCGCATTGCGCCGAGAAAGGTTCAAATAGTTCTCGACCTCATCCGCAACCAGCCCGCCGACAAGGCGATGGCCATCCTCAAACACACGCCTAAGGCCGCGTGTGAGCCGCTGATAAAGGTTCTCAAGTCGGCAATGGCAAACGCCGAGAACAATCACGACATGGATCCCGAAAGGCTTTATGTCGCACAGTGCAGCGTGGGGCAGGGTCCGACGCTCAAGCGTATGAGACCGAGAGCGCAGGGCAGGGGTTTCCGAATTAACAAGAAGACATCCCACATCACCCTTGTACTCAAGGAAGCCGAATAAGAGAGGAGGAGGTAAAACACAATGGGTCAAAAAGTTAATCCAACCGGTTTAAGAGTCGGCGTTATTAAAAATTGGGAGTCCCGCTGGTACGCGAGCGAAAAGGATTTCGCTAACACCCTTTACGAGGATTATGAGCTGCGTGAGTTCCTTCTCAAGCTGCTCGCTCCCGCGGGCGTCCCGAAGATTGAAATTGAGCGCGACGCCAAGCGCGTTTACGTCAATATCCACTGCGCCAAGCCCGGCATGGTCATTGGTCGCGGCGGCGCCGAGATCGACAAGCTTAAGAAGCTTTGCGAAAGCAAGCTCGGCGGCAAGGATGTCTCACTCAACATTGTCGAAATCAAGCAGCCCGACCTCAACGCCCAGCTTGTGGCCGAGAGCATCGCGTCCCAGCTTGAAAGACGTATATCATTCCGCCGCGCGTTGAAGCAGGCCATCGGCCGCACAATGAAGCTCGGCGCCAAGGGCATCAAGTGTCAGGTATCCGGGTTTACGCCGGTCTGGGTCAAGATCTGTTGGGACGTAGGCTTGCCG
>CAZEXA010000138.1:0-2709 GCA_964516565.1 uncultured Eubacteriales bacterium
CGTTCTTTCACTGTATCCCGCGCGTATGGCTGCCTGCGTCGCATTGTTGTCAATCAGATATTCATCGCAAAAACGCTTTTGGCGTTCTGTAAGCTTCGTCATCACCTCACCTCGCCGAGATCTTATAAATCCAATTACACGAACATGGAGAGACGCTCCCGAAGGAACACCTCTCCATGCTCTATGAGTAAAAGGAGTGGACACACAAAATGGTGATTGCTCGGATGTTTTCCGGTTTTCACGATACTACTGTAACATGTAAAACGCGCAATAGTACGCAATCTTTTATAAAAACCCTTATTTTAGAATAATTAAAGCACTACGATGACCCGGAAGCGCGTCCGTAATGTGCCTATCTATGTTTGGGTGCGGCAGGACGAATGGGAGGCCATACAAGCGCGTATGGCCTCCTTCGGTATTCAGAACATGAGCGCCAATATCCGCAAAATGGCTCTCAACGGCTATGTGCCGAACGATGTAAAACTTCAAAAATATAGGGGCACAGATAGATATGCTGTGCCCCTATATTGACTACTCTAAGACTGTATCTAAAAAAGTGTGCAGGTTTATGTACGGGATATTCATAGCTTGACAGACATTTGGTATTCGGTAGTCTTTTGTTTTTTCATCACCGAATTTTTCATTTGTAACAATAATCCCTTCCTTGACTGTGGCTGTGGCAATCAAAAAAGGATCGGCGTTAGAATTAGCGGTGCTACGCATTTTTATCAGATTTGGAAACTGTGCAAGGATTTCTCCCGTCTTTGATTGAACGTCTTGCGTTAGTGGCAAAAAACATTCACGTCGCTGTTTAGCCCACATTTTCAAGTCATCATCTTTTAGCTCGTCCAAGATTTCCGCGCTTGAAATAAGCTGGCCTTGTTGCATCAGATTATCAAGAGCCTCCCAAATATGAGAGAAAGACTTTTTTGCCATATTATAGTTGTGTGAGGCATCAATCAACGCACAGGCATCAATAACATAGACTGTTTTCATGTAAACATCACCGCCTGTTCTATACTTTCGATGTGTTTACGGCCTACATTTAAGGTCTTGCACATTTCACCATAAGAAATCGCACCTCTGGCATGAGCTTCCACAATTATGCGGGGAAACAAATACCCCTGCTTGTTTAAATACCGTATATAATATTTGATTTGAAATTCTTTCCCTTTGCGAGCTCGCTCTATGAGTTCTCGGTTTGCTTCAAATTCTTCATTTAAGGCGCTGTATATCTGCTGATAATCTTTGTAAGGCAACATTTTCAATTCGTAGAGACGGCGCAAAACTACAACGGAGCTAACTCCGAACTTATCTCCGATAGCCTGCAAACATAATGATGACCACTCCAGATAACTCGGCCAAATATTCTTTGCTACCTGTTTGAACGCATCTTCCGGTAATAAGATTTCAGCAGCTATCCTATCGCAGAGCTTTTCTTCTCCGTCATTACGTTCATCAAAATCAATTAAGCACAAGGACGAAGAACGTCGAACAAGGTGAGCAAGTTCATGGAAAAGGGAGAAAACTTTAGCACGTTCATAATCCTTGTTGTTTACTGCAATAATTGAACACGGCTCACAATATATTGACAGCCCCTTCATTTCTGATAATGCTACCCCCGCGACTTGTGCTACGAGAATGCCACGATGTTCAAAAATGCTTCTATAATAATTAAAGGCATTCCCATATATGCTTTTATTTTTGAAAGGGAGTTTCAGGTTTAGAAAATCACGAAGGGCCCTGCCAATCTCTGTGATGGCTATATCAGCTTCAAATGTTGGCAACGGAAAAGAAACGAAATCTTCATCACTTGCGTATTCCAGAAGTTCGTCTCGAATACCAGTAATACGACCTATTTCGCCCCATAACTCGTAGCTGGTTTCACAATAAACCGTTCCGTTCATCGTCCGTCGATCTGTGTATTTCTTAATTTTCTTTTCTGGCGGTGTGGAAAGATAAAAGCAAGCAAAGGGGACTTTGTACGCAGCAGCTATTTTTTTAGCTTCCGTAATGGAAGGTAATTCTGCCCCGCTTTCCCAAGCATTCAGTTTGTCAGCGGAAATACCACTAATATAAGCAGCGGCATCGGCGGTGGTAGTAAAAGGAGTTTCAGATCGTGCCCATAGTAACATATCTTTGTTCACATAAGCATAGTTTTTGGCTGGCATAGATGACACTCCTTTCAACAGATATGCAAGTGTATTTTACCACAGATTATAGACGGATACCATAAGAGAATATTAGTTTGTGAGATTATTTCACTTCGGGCCAACTTGGCCCGAAGTGAGGCCACGGGCGGCGGCCGGCAAAAGTAGAGGTCCGTAAGCGCACTTCATTTTAAAATCAGTCGTTTCTTCCGCCGACCTGCAGGATTTATGATCTCCCGCCGTCCGGATGGGCGGCTTTTTCTATTTCATCCTTTTCCCTTGCGGCAATGATCGCCGGACGTGCCCATAATCTCTGGAAGCTGCTCCATTCCGGATCCACTTTTCCAGCCTCATCCCGATATAACATGGCATATGGAACGAACCCGGCATGGATGGTTTCATGCAGCCTCTTTTCTGCTTTTTCGAAGGTGTCTCCCCGATAACCGATCAGCACATAACAGCACGGAACCCTGGTCGCAAAATCGTATCCCACCTCCGCAAGCATTTTCCCCGCGGCGACAAGCGGTTCATAGTCATCCGGTGTGTCGTATGCCATATA
>CAZEXA010000138.1:2719-3907 GCA_964516565.1 uncultured Eubacteriales bacterium
TCGTTTCTCGGCTTTTTCAAAGGTATCTCCTTGGTATCCGATCAGGACATAGCATGCAAGGGTATGGCTTTCTTTCGAGAATCCGGCGCTGAACAGCATTTTCCCCGCCTCCACGAGCGGTTCATAGTCATCTGGGGTGTCGTATGCCATATAGAGCCGTTTGGTCTTAATTTCCTTTAGGCGTTGAGCGTGCCATGGTTTGAGGATTTTTGCTTCCAGCCCTCCGGTAAACATTGGCCGCTCCGGCTGCCTTTCCAGCATATCGAACACCGCACGAATGTGCTCATCACTGCATGCGAGAAGGTTGTCGTCGAGTACGTTATATCCTTCGGTAATCGGCAGTTCACGGAGTTGATAGCCCTCCCGCCGCGGGACGGCGCAGAACCAGCACCGATTATGGCATCCCCTCGAAGTAATGACGTAGCCCGGCTTCAGGTACATTCCCGGAACGAATTCCCCTCCCGGCTCATTGAATGCAGGGCCTCCCATTTTGACCGGAACGCCACATAATTCCCACTGTTCGGCCAACCATTCCGCGCGCAGGAGATCGTATGTAAACGCGACACTGACATGTACCTCATCAATCTCGGGCAAGGTAAACAGCGGAGGGGCATCCAAGAACACTAATTCATCTATCGGTGTCGCATTCGTTCTCCGAGGGAACACTCTCGCGATCCTCATTTCCCGTTCTCCTGTGGGCCGCTCTGCATCGGTTCGTAACTGTCTCGGGCACGGTGCTTGCATTCGTTACACGGATATGTGTAGTAGCGATAACTGTCGGTTTCGCGGTTGATGCAAGTTTCGCACCCTGCCGCCTTTTCCCTCCGCTGCGATTCGGCGAGCTCTTTCTTGAGCTTTCGATTTTCGCCTTTTAATCGACCATTTTCGCCCTGCGACGAAGCAAATTGGCCAATAACATAAGTGAAGTCACCCGCTAAATTCCGCTGCTCAATTTCAGTACGGGCTTCAGCGAGCTGACCTTGCAGCGATTCGATCAGATCGGCGGCCTTTGTGCATACGCTGTTCGCTCCACAACAATTGTCGGCCGCCATGCGCAATGTTTTTACAATTTTTTCATTCTCCGTCATAAATGCTTGCCTCCTCGAAGAATCGGATTCCGTCCCGTTTTTCCATATCAACCGGGAATCCAGACAAAAAAGGCGGAGCTTTGTTTTTATCCGACGGCTG
>CAZEXA010000139.1:0-2043 GCA_964516565.1 uncultured Eubacteriales bacterium
GGAAACACGGTGACGGTTACGATTAAGGACGATGCGGTGTTTTCCGACGGCAGCGAGATTACCGCAGACCACGCGGTGCTGTCGTTCAACGCCGCTAAAAAATCGCCGCTGTACGCAGGACAGCTCCTTAACATGAAATCTGCGGCGGTGCTGTCGGACAAGCAGGTTCGCTTTACGCTCAATAAGGAGGATGTTTTCGCTTTACACGCTTTGACGTATCCGCTAATCAAGTCGAATACCGACAATCCCATCGGGGCGGGGAAGTACGCATTGAAAAAAAGCGGGAAAAAATACGTTTTCAAGCTCAACGCGCACAATGAGGGTTATGCGCTGTCACAGAACAACGAATTGAAGCTTGTCGATGTCAGCAAGGATATGAGTGAGCAGTACGCCTTCATGACGCACGGCACAAGCGTCTATATCGATACCCTCGACGACGGGAAGTATCAGAAGCTTTCCTCAAAAACCGCGCCGCTGGAAACCACGCGCCTTGTGTTTATCGGGTGCAATACGGCGGGGAATTCAATTGTTTCATGGACGTTTTTACGCCGGGCAATCAATATTGGAATCGACCGCACGGCGGTCGGCGGCGCGCCGTTCCTCGGTCAGAGTGCTGCGGCATCCACGCCGTTTCCGCCTTCCTGCTACGCGCTTTTGGGGGTGGAAACCAACGCGAATGGCGGCGATAAGCCCCGTGCCGAAACAGTTTTGTCGGACAACGGTTTTCAGAAAGTCAATTCTTCCGGCTATAGGACCAACGGGCACCTTTCCTTAAGCGTCACGTTGCTTGTCTGTGAGGATGACCCGTTTAAGGTCAGTTTGGCAGAGGCGTTTCAAAAGGATATGAAAGCACTCGGCATCCGTGTTACCGTTAACAAAAAACCGCTTGCCGCGTATTCCGCGCTTCTCAAAAATAAGGACTTTCAGCTCTATGTCGGGGAAATCGATATCGGCAGTACTCTTGCTCTCGATGAATTCTATGAAAAGGGAGGCGCGGTATCGTACGGTATCGGCGAGGAGTACGGGAAAGCATACCTTCAGTTTAAGAGCGGCAAGATTGGCATGAACGAATATATAGATTCGTTCAACACAGGGGTTCCCTTTGTTCCGATTTGCTACCGCCGGGCGGTTATGTCCTATGATGAACGCCTGTCCGGTGTGAAAACGGCGTTTTCTGATCCCTATTCCTCCATCTACGCATGGACGGGTGCTGAATAAATTGGCAGCAGACAAGCCAATAATAATTTGGGCAAACACCTTGTATTTATGAGCAAAATGATGTATACTTTTTAAGTTACTGTAGGTTGGTATGGAATTATTGCCTTTACGGGACACAATTAGCAGATGTCAGACGTCAGATTAAAATGGACTTGCGGTCGGCAAATTTAGTAGCCGTCAAAAAGCTTAAGGAGATGACTTGATGGATCCTATCAAAGTAGATTTTTCAGGGAAGGGTCGTTCAAAAGAACTGTTCATTCCGCCCGAGAAATCGGTTTTAAAAACTATTATCAGTGTTATTATTTCTCTTGTGACGGCGGGTATTGCGTACTATTTTATGCTGCCGCCCCTCAATCTGAAGGCGCTTGATTTTTATTATTACATTGCCCTTGTGCTGTTCTCCTATGTGGCGGCGACGTTTATTACCTCAAAGGCGTTCGCGCGGCCGGAGTACCTGCCGTATGTCAAGCGCAGGGCGCGGATTCCAATAGCGATTGCCGTTGTTTTCGTGCTGATACTTGGCGGCGGCTATGTCGCGGGCGCGACTGTCTTCAGGGCAAAATCATACAGCGACATCATTAAAGTTGATGAAAAGGATTTCGGCACCGATGAAAGCCTCTTGAAAATCACGCAGCTTTCCGATTTCAATCAGGTACCTATGATCGACGCCGCCGCTGCCGAAAATCTTGCCAACAAAAAGTTAGGCGATCTGTCGGACTGGGTATCGCAGTTTGTCATTGACTCGCCGTATTCGACGCAGATTTGCTATAAGAACAGACCGACACGCATACTGCCCTTAAAGTATGGTGACGTCTTCAAGTGGTT
>CAZEXA010000139.1:2143-3889 GCA_964516565.1 uncultured Eubacteriales bacterium
ATTCGCCGATTAAATGGGTAGACCAGGTCTACTCGGCGGCGCTTTTGAACAAACAGTATAACTATTACGGCCGCTTTTCGGACGGTTTCATCAATGCGTATATCGGACAGACCGGCGTCAAGGTCACGACCCAGGGGTATAGCTACCTGACAAATAACGACAACATCTGGATGTACGCGGGCGTCACCTCGGCTACCAATGACGACTCCATCATCGGCTTCGCACTGATTAATCAGCGTACAAAGACGGCGGTATTCCAGAAGATTTCGGGAACTACCGAGTCCGGTGCGAAATTGTCAGCTCAGGGTACCGTCAGCGACAAGGGCTGGACAGCCACCTATCCTCTCCTTCTGAATATCAACGGCGAGGCGACCTACTTTATGGCTCTCAAGGACAACGAGAATGTTGTCAAGAGCTATGCGATGGTCAGCGTCGAGCGCGTCCAGGATGCCGTCCGCAGCCCGGACGACGATGATCCGGATCTCGTCGCCTGTCTGAAATCGTATGAAAATAAGGTTGCTGCCAGCGACATAAAGCTCAATTTCAATTATCAGGGCAAGTCCTCGGTCAATGATAACAAGACAGGCCTGAAAACCGTTACCGGTAAGGTGACGGATATCCGCTCGGCGGTTATCAACGGCAGTACGGTATACTATATCCGTCTGGCTGACAGCGGTGTATATTACAGCATTACCGCGGGCAGCTCCGACGACGCCATCATCTTGAATAAGGGTGACACGGTGACAATCACATATTCGGAGTCCACCTCGAAAATCCTTATTGCCTCCTCACTAAATCGGAAATAACCGAAACACAAAACGAACCGGCTCAAAATGAGCCGGTTTTTCTTTTATGTAAATGTAAAATGAAATCATCATGATGGGTTTTTGTCCTGCTCAACATTCTCTTTTCCCTTTTCTTCCTCTTTCTCTATCTCTTCTTCCTCTTCATCACTCTCCATTTCACCTTTTTCAAAAGAATTCCACGGCGTATAATCCTCGTCAACCTTGTGCAGTTCCTTATCCTTTTGGTAGACCTGCGCAGCGAATTTGTCGCCTATTGTATAGATAAAATAGGGGTAACCGGATTGCTTTTTCAGCTGGTTCAACAGCGGATAATTGATGAGACAGCGGATGACCAGCAGCGCGGGAATCAGAGACAAGGCGACAACCGGGAGGTAATAGACGCCGAAGGACAACAACATTAGGGCGTTTGCCGCGTAAGCGCCGAGCGTTCCGATATACCCTTTCAGTTCGCGTCCTTTGATTATAGCACAGAAGAATAACAGACAGACCTCGAGTACGGCGGGCAGAATGGTAATGAATTTCAGTTGGGCGCTGATCTTGGCAAAGGAGCTGACAAGGTATACAAAGTTATTCATAAGGAAAAGAGAGGCGCCGAACACGGCAACCAACCCCAGCGGGAACAGGTACGCCGTGCATACAAGGTATGCCTGACGGTTTATTTTGTCCCATCTCAGCATGAGTAGGCGCAGTTCATCCTTGTTCATTTTTGAAATATCACCGTGCGGCCGAATAAGGAGCGCCATAAGAAAACTCCTTTTCCGCTTATTCTATCTCAAGCTCCCAGTAGGCGATCGTTTTGCGCTCGTAGGTGTAGGTGATATAGAGCTTCATGCCCACCGCGACGATGGCGGGATAACTGTACTCGTGGTCACCCTCGATTGGTTCCAGTTTAAAAAAATCCTCAAAGGTTGCCCCGTCGTCGGTTGAGCGCGCCAGGGTC
>CAZEXA010000140.1:0-3869 GCA_964516565.1 uncultured Eubacteriales bacterium
CTGGACCGAACAGTATTGTGGCATTTCCTTTGTTTCGCCCAAATAGACCGATCCATCACTTGCATTCATGCAAGCAGACACAGCCACGCCTCATGTCAGATGCCATCAGAACAAGTATCAAAGAAGAAAGCGGCCACGCTGGGGCGTGGCGGTCGTGCGCCCGCAAGCGCATTTTGTCGGAGGGGTGAGAGTCCCCTCCAGGTAAACCTTCTCCGGCCTGTAGCCGACCGTAACTGCGCCGCAGTGATGCGGGGTGGGGAGCAACGGAAGGCGAACGGCCAGTCCGCAGGATGACGAACTCGATTCGGCGTGATGGACCGGCGAGCCCGCGATCGAAGGGCGAAGCCTGGAACACGCCGCGCACGCTGAAGGGTAAGGTGTCAAAGCGATGCGCGGGGTCCATGGCGTGGTTGGAGGCGGAATGGCTGGAAGGCAAGATGCGTGAAGCGGGGAGACCTGTCCGGGTTGGGCGCGGCGTTCAGGGCGAATGCCCGAAGCGCCGCACCGGGCAGGAGTCAGAGCGCCCATAGTAGCGTTGAAGCGCCGTAACGGGCGTGGAGCGAAGGGGCGCAGGAAGATGGATTCGGAAAGGACACACGGATGGAAGGACAACCGCCGCCAGTGCCCGGGGAGACCGGGGCTAAACAAGGCGGAGAGGTCCGCGCCCGGTGGGCGTGGACGGAACCGTCCGTGTGGACGGACCGGATGCTGACGGCCCTCGAAACGGGGGTGAAAGGAGGCGTGTGGTTTAGTCTGATGGACAAGGTGTGGTCCCGCGCGAACCTGGAGTCGGCCTTCGCGAAAGTGCGGTCGAACCGGGGCGGCGCGGGGGTGGACCGGGTGACCGTGGCGATGTTCGGGGCGCATCGGGAGGCGGAGGTGACCCGCCTTCAGGAGCAGCTTCGGACGGGCGCCTACGCGCCGCAGGCGGTCCGGCGGGTGTGGATACCCAAGGGGGACGGCGCCATGCGCCCCCTGGGCATCCCCACGGTGCGGGACCGGGTGGTGCAGACGGCGCTGCGCAACGTGCTGGAGCCGGTCTTCGAGCGGGAGTTTGCCGAGCACAGCTACGGCTTCCGTCCGGGCCGGAGCGCGAAGGACGCGCTCCGCCGGGTGGACACCCTGCTCAGGGGCGGCCACCGGCACGTGGTGGACGCGGACATCAAGGCGTACTTCGACAGCATTCCCAAGGAGGCGCTCATGGCGCGGGTGCGCGAACGGGTCGCGGACGGGCGGGTTCTGTCCCTGCTGGAGCAGTATCTGAGCCAGCCGGTGATGGAGGCGCTCAAGACGTGGACGCCGGACGCGGGCACGCCGCAGGGGGCGGTGATCAGCCCCCTGCTGGCCAACCTCTACCTCAACCCGCTGGACCACCTGATGGCCCGGTCGGGGGTGGAGATGGTGCGCTACGCGGACGACTTTGTGATGCTGTGCAAGAGCCGGGAGCAGGCGGAATCAGCCCTGGAGGCTGTCCGCGCGTGGATGGAAGAGGCGGGATTGACGCTTCATCCGGACAAGACGCGGGTGGTGTCCATGGACGAGAACGGCGGCCACTTCGAGTTTCTGGGCTACCGGTTTGTGCGGCGCAAAGGCCGTGACTACCGGTTTCCCCGCCCCAAGAGCGAGAAGAAGCTGCGGGACGCCCTGCGTCCTCTGACCCGTCGAAACAACGGCAGCAGCCTTGAGAAAATCATCGCCGACATCAACCGTCTGCTCCGGGGCTGGTATGAGTACTTCATGCACGCCCACCACACCGTGTTTCCGGAAATAGACGGCTGGGTCCGCATGCGCCTGCGCTCCATTCTGCGCAAGCGTCACCGCGGCAAAGGCCGGGGCCGGGGACGCGACCACCAGAGATGGCCAAACGCCTACTTTGCCGGGCATGGGCTGTTCTGCCTGACAACAGCCCATGCACTGGCCGTTCAGTCCCCTACGGGGTAAGACCATCAACCGGAGAGCCGTGTGCGGGAGATCCGCACGCACGGTTCGGAGGGAGGGGGGGCCGGACAACCGGTCCTCCCTACCCCTATCCAGGGGGCGCGTGGTTTGGGGAGAACGGGGAAGCGGAGTCGTGGCGGGAACGAGATGGCTTCGCTGCGCTGCTAAGAAAGTACTTCTCCGGAGTTTTCCACGATGAGCTGGCAACCCATTCTGCTGGCTTGTCTTGCGAGATTTTTGAGCAACCGCTCCTGGTACTTCCGTTCGTATTCCTCCTGTCCGCGGGCGACATACTGCTCTCCGCGCTTCAGCATGCGGTAGATGATCTTGGCGAGCTTGTGCGCGGTGGCGACGATGGCCTTTGCCGCGCCGCACCGTCCCTTTATGCGCCGGTAGAAGGCGCCGAGGGCGGTTTTGCTGCGGGCAAGGCTCTGGGCGGCCACGCGCAGCGCGCGGGCCGCGCGGGAGGCGACCCGCCGCGTGGATTTCTTGCGGACACGCCCGCCGGTGATCTGGTTGTCCGGACACAGCCCCAGGTGGGAGGCGAAGTGCCTCTCCGTCGGGAAGGGACTCATGTCCACCCCCTGCTCGGTGATGATGGTGAACGCGGTCAGCGCGTCTATGCCCTCAATGCGCGTGAGGTCCACGCCGGCCATGCGCAACGCCTCGTCCGCCAGGTCGAAGTGGCACTGGTTCTTCCGGCGGCCGCGCCGGGGCTTGCCCTGTGCCTGCTCCTGCGCGCCGCAGTCCCGCGGTCGCGCGGACGCGAACTCCCGTGTCGCGCGGTGAAGCTCCCCGTCGAGTTCGGCGATCTGCCTCTGATACATGTCATACCGGTCCAGCGCCTGGCGCAGGGCGAACAGGTGCTCTGCGGCGTAATGGCCGGTCAGGGCCTTGACAAACTCCTCCGGCGCCGACTTGCAGGCCCTGTGGACCATGGGAAGGAAGCTCTCCGGGTCCCTTTGCCCCTCCACGATGGCCCGGATGATCCGCATGCCGGTGGCGCCGGCGATGTCCGTGACAACCTTGTGCAGCTGCAGGTTCATCAGCTCCAGCGCCTTGTGCATGTGGTGGAGCGCCGTCGCGCACAGGGAGACAATCTCCTGCCGCTGCCGCCAGTACGACCGGAGCGGAAGGATCTCGGACGCGGGGCGGAAGGCGCCGCGCAGCAGCCCGCAGGCGTACAGCTGCCGAATCCACTGGCAGTCGTGCACGTCGGTCTTGCGAGCCGACAGGCGGTGCGACTCCCGCGCGTCCACCAGCGCCACCCGCAGACCCTCCGCCTCAAGCACGGTGGCCACGGGGACCCAGTAGACCCCCGTGGACTCCATCGCTGCATGGGTGATGCCGCAGTCCTTGAGCCAGCGCGCCATCTCCACAAGGTCCGGCGTCGTGCACCCGAAGGTGCGCACCGGGTCCGGCGAGCGGTCCGCCGGGACAGACACATAGTGCACGCGCGACCCGATGTCTATGCCCGCCAAATCCGGGTAAAGCAGGGGCATGGACGCAAGCCCCCCCGTCCCCTGGCGGCCCGTCTTCCGCCGGTTGTTGCCCTTCCGTTTCCGCTCCTGCCGGCCTGTGGTAGAATCGCCCATGGTTGTGCTCCTTGCGTGATGGGGTTGCAGAACGCGGCATCCCACCCGGGGGGAAAAGGCCAAAAGGCGAGGAACTCTGCTAAACGGGATAGCCCCGTCGCTTCAAGAGACGGCAGCTTCACCAATCGAATTGCCTCCGGCCCCGGAACCATGCTCGCCAACGGGTACGCTGACACCATTCGAGCTCCGGCCACTCTGTGGGATCCGCGACATCATCATGCAGGGAGCCAACTTTCTTATGCGAATTCCCGCCTCACGGCGGTCAGGGGCTCGCGATGACGGGTTGGAGGCGGTCCTCGCTTCGCTGCTAAGAAAGTACTTTTCCGGAGTTTTCCA
>CAZEXA010000141.1:0-3783 GCA_964516565.1 uncultured Eubacteriales bacterium
TTGTGCGAAAAGCATTGTCCGCAAAACATACCCATCCGCGAGGAGCTGAAAAACGCCGTCGGTGCGTTTGAAAATCCATTGTACACGCTCGGACGCTTTGTGTATAAGACAGTCATCATGAGATAAGCTCGAATAAAGTCGAATTCACTTGATATATCATAAATAAGTGCTATACTATCCTCAAGAAAGGGGGGGATTATGGTGAAAAAAACGTGGACTGAGGAGAGACATAACAGAGTCATCATTCTGATTGTCCTTAATGGTATTTGTTTTTTAACGACACTGTTCGCCAACATTTCGCTGCAGATCGGTGCGGAATATACCCACCTGTTCTATATCCCCATTATTTTAACGGGGCTGTGGTTCCACAAAAAGGCCTTTGTGACAGCCGGCTTCCTCGGAGCGACGCATATTATCGTACGCAATTTTATGCTTAGCTCGTTCGATTTCTCCACCATTGTATGTACTTTCTTTTTCCTGTTTGTCGCCGCTATGGTCTCACGGATTGCCGAAAAGATGGACATGCTTTCTAATCAGCTTCTGGTTGAAAAAGAAAAGGCAAAGCTTCTCAATGAATCGATTCAGGACATCATCGGCCGTGTTGATGCAGACGGCATTGTGCGCTATATCAGCCCCTCGGTCGAAAAGCTGCTCGGCTACACCGTTTCAGAGCGTACCAACCGCTCGATATATGAGCTGATTCACCCCGACGACCGGGAAATCGTCAAGAAAAACTTTCTGGCTGCGGTAACTGCGGGCGCGCCGGTTTCATTGGAATTTCGCTGCGTGACAAAGGACGGGTCTTATCCGTGGTTTGAGGCTTTATTAAATCCGATTGTGTCTGAGTATTTTAAGAAGACCATGTTTATGTTTTCCTGCCGTGATATGTCCCGACACAAGGCGGACGAGGAAGTTATCAACAACGTAGCGGTCACCGATCCCCTGACGGGACTAAAAAACAGGCGCTTTCTCGACGCGGTTTTGGAAAAGGAGATGGCGCGTGCAAACAGGTACAATTTGAAGATGTCGGTCATTATGATTGATCTCGACCACTTTAAGCTGGTAAACGATACCTACGGTCATCCCGTCGGCGACCAGGTGCTTATCCGCACCGCTGAGATTACCAAATATTCGTTGAGGCGCTCCGATGTAATCGCGCGTTTGGGCGGCGAGGAATTCATTATTCTGTTGCCGGAAACCGATGTATTCGGCGCGTTCATCGTCGCCGAAAAAATCCGCAAGGCTCTTGAAGCTGAAGAGCATCCCGTGGCGGGGCGCATTACGGCAAGCTTCGGTATCGCTGAGCGATATCGGGACGAATCGATTAACGATCTTTACAAACGCGTCGACGATGCTTTGTATTTGGCAAAGGAACGCGGACGCAACCGCGTCGCCGTTTTTGAAAACCACGAGGAACGCCCGATCGCCTATGTACGGTTGGATTGGAACCCGGCCATGGAATCGGGAGAAACCACGATTGACGAGCAGCACCGCCGCATTTTAAAAATTGCCAACAACCTGATATCCAGCACCTTGAGCCGTTCCTCCAACGAGGACATTTCGAACAAGCTTGATGAGTTGCTCAATTCTATGGAAGAGCATTTCCAATATGAAGAAAAGGCACAGCGCGATAAAGGCTTCCCCAATTGGAGCGAGCACGCCGCCGTTCACAGGGAACTGACCCGGAAAGCCGCGAATTTAAAACAATCGTTTGACGAAGGCACCATCAAGGTTTCCGATCTCTTTTCGTTCATGGTAGACGATCTCGTCTACGGTCACATGATGACTGAGGATACAAAATT
Source organism: uncultured Eubacteriales bacterium (assembly GCA_964516565.1). GTDB lineage: Bacteria > Bacillota > Clostridia > Oscillospirales > Acutalibacteraceae > DTU089. Next base: position 1,803 of record CAZEXA010000141.1, read on the forward strand.
TTTCCCGTATTTCTGTGAAGGCGAGCACGTCCTTACCTGATAGAACAAAAAACGGCTGCACCTATTTTTAGGCGCAGCCGTTTTTGTAATGTTATGTCACCACTATACTCTTCCGATGAACAGATTTTCAACGCTCTTGCAAATTCTTCCGGCGACGTCGGGATTGTTCATGGTATAGAGATGAATCCCATCGACGCCGCGCACCATCAGGTCAACAACCTGATCGACTGCGTAGGCGATGCCGGCGTCGCGCAGCGCCTCGGGATAGTCCTCGTATTTCTCGATGATACGGCGCAGCTTTAACGGTATGCTCGCTCCGCACAGGGATACCATACGCTCGATTTGTTTTTTGCTGACGACTGGCATGATACCCGCCTCAACCGGCACGCCGATACCGGCGGCTCCTGCTCTGTCGAGAAAATCGTAAAACAGAGCATTGTCGAAGAACAGCTGGGAAATCAGATGAGAAGCGCCCGCGTCCGCCTTTTCTTTTAAGTGCCGCATATCGTCCTTGAGGCTCACGGCTTGAACGTGTCCCTCCGGATAACAGGCCGCTGCGAGGTGGAAATCCCCTTGTTCCCGGATAAAGGCCATCAGCTCCGAAGCATACCGAAAATCACCCGTTTTGCCGTCCGGGCGTTCGTCGCCGCGCAGAGCGAGGATATTTTGCATTCCGTTTTCCCTTAACCTTTGCAGCATATGCGCGATATCGATTTTTGTTGAGCCCATGCACGTCAGATGGACGAGCGGCTCGACGGCGTATTCCTTTTGCAGCATCCGGGCGACGTCCAGCGTCATATTACCGCCCGTGCCGCCCCCGGCGCCGAAGGTCACGCTGATGAAATCGGGACGCAGCTTGACCAGATGGGTGAGCGTTTCGTGAATGCTGCCCAAATCTCCCTCGTGTTTAGGAGGGAAAATCTCAAAGGAGAGAATGGGGCGGTCCTTTTTGAACAGCGAGGCGATATCCATAGGTGCGTTTCCTTTCTGGCTTGGGGAATCTGAAGATTGGCTTTTTTATCCTTTATAGTGCCGGTATTTTTCGAGGGCGTCGAGAATGGCGGCCATGTTGTCGAGCGGTATATCGAAACTTAACTCCGCGTACAGCCCGAGTCCTCCCGCGGGCAGATAGAGCGCCTCGACGCATTCGCCGATATGGTCGAACAGCTGAGAGCGCGTCCCGAAGGGGAACAGCTGTCTGTCAAGGTCAAGGTTTATGGGGATTTTGCCCTTGCAGACGCGCACGAGGTTATTAAGTCCGTTGGCGCGATACTGCGGATTGATGATGTCCGCGCCGCACTCAACTAAGTCTGGCATGATCTCATAGATACAGCCGTCGGAGTGCATATAGATCAAAATGTCGGGTCTCGCATTCTTTATGATGGAAAACATCTTCGCGTAGCAGGGTTTCAAATATTTGCGCCATTTTTCTGCGCCAATGGCTAAGCCCTGCTGCATACCAAGATCGTCGCCGACACAAAGGGAGTCGTCAAGACGCTGCAGAATCGCTTCCATTTGAAAGCAATTATAGGTCAGCACCTTGTCAATCAGCGTTCTTATCGCCTCGCCCTCCTCGGCGAAATAGAGCATCGCGTCCTCAAAACCGCACAGGTCCAAAAGCCGCAGATACATGAAGCCGTGCGGCAGACGTCCGTCGCGGTTTTTCGGAATTTCCAGATTGAAAATGTCCTCTTCGCATCGTATCGGGTGTCCTTTGACAATGGCCTCAAGACCCTCTTCGATGTTCTCCCAGACGCAGCCCCACTCGTCGGTCGTTTTCCCGGCGCGGTAAGTCTCAGGCATTGTGACTTTGGCAGGGTCGCTCGGCAGACGGGGGAAAAACTGCGGATATTCGGCGGCGAGGCGTTTTAAGTCCTCGCCGTATTTTATCCATGCCGCGGGCATGATTCCCGCCGAAACGGGAATGGTTTCCGGGTATTCGTACCGAATGGCTTTTTTCAGAAGCTCATCCATATTATTT
>CAZEXA010000142.1:0-3545 GCA_964516565.1 uncultured Eubacteriales bacterium
CCGACGACCTCCAGGGCCACAACCTGGCACTCTAACCAACTGAGCTACACCCACCATATGGCACGCTTGAAGGGACTCGAACCCCTGACCCACTGCTTAGAAGGCAGTTGCTCTATCCGCCTGAGCTACAAGCGCAAAAATGGAGCGGGTGATGGGAATCGAACCCACACAACCAGCTTGGAAGGCTGGGATTCTGCCGTTGAACTACACCCGCGAAACTCGAACGCGCTCCATTTTAGCATAAGGGGCACGCTCTGTCAAGTATGAACAGTTAAAAAACCGCGGTTAAACCGCGGTGATTTAATAAAAATCAGACCTTATTCAGCTTCGTGACAAGCGCTGATTTTTTGTGTGCGGCGTTATTCTTATGGATAAGGCCTTTGGCCGCGGCCTGATCGATTTTCTTTACAGCGAGAGTGACCTGCGCCTGCTTGTCCTCTGCGTTCGTACTAATTGCACTGTTGGCTTTTTTGATGGCCGTTTTGAGGGCGGAATTGGCGCTGCGGTTACGCTTTGCTTTGGCTTCATTTACCAGGACTCTTTTTTTAGCTGACTTGATATTGGGCATCGTTGCACCTCCTTTTTTGAGAATCGGTTACATTAAGCTAATGAATGATAGCACACATTTTCACGTTTTGCAAGTTTTTTTTGAATTTTGGGCATACTTTTTTTGAGGAAATGAGAAAGGAATGATTTTTTGAATATCCGGACGGACTTAGCGGTCGAAATGCGCGAAATGAAGGGCGCAGGGGAACTAAGCGGCGTCAAGACTACCGAGGAGAAGGGTGAAAAGACAAAGACGACGATCATCGAGGTTCTCTCCGAGGAGGGGGAAAAAGTGCTCGGGAAACCGATCGGTAAGTACATCACCGTGGAACTGGCGCCGTTTTCCGATGACGCGGAAGTGACCGACGAGCGCATGACGGCGGTCAAAAACGCGGTCGCGCAGCTGCTTCCGAAGGAAGGACCGATACTTGTCGCCGGAATCGGCAACCGCGACGTCACTCCAGACGCTTTGGGACCGCGCGCGGCAACGCAGATATTCGCGACGCGTCATATCGGCGAGCAAATGCAGGAGCAAATCGGCTTCGACGGCAGACTGCGTCCGGTGTCGAGCGTTGCGGCGGGTGTGCTCGGTCAGACGGGTATCGAAACCGCCGAGCTGCTTTCGGCGATGGTATACGCCGTAAAACCCGCCGCCGTAATCACCGTTGACGCGTTGGCCTCGCGCAGACTCTCACGCTTGGGGTGTACGATACAGCTCTGTGATACGGGTATCAGCCCTGGATCGGGCGTCGGCAACAAGCGCGCGCGTATTGATAAGGAGACACTCGGCGTGCCGGTTATAGCCGTCGGTGTGCCCACGGTTGTTGACGCCTTTACGCTGGCGAAAGATGTTATGGGCAAGGGCGACGACGCCGAAAACGGCTCGGAGAGCGAGGACACGGGTGCGGCCGCGCCCGGCTGTGAAAACATGATGGTTACGCCAAGAGAAATCGATGTGGTCATCGACAGGGCGGCGCGGCTGATTGCATTATCGCTCAACTGTGCGCTGCAGCCGCAGCTTTCAACAGAAGACCTTTTAGGGCTGATGTGAGCATAACGCGAAAAGGCTTTTCATAAACTGTAATGTTTAAAAGGCGATAGGGAGTATATGTTGTTTTCATTACAGGTGAATCGGGTACGACTTCAGGGGGTATACCGTGAAAAGTGTGATAAAAAGCGTTATGTTCATACTGAAGCCCGGCGTATGTATCGTCCTCTGTTTATTACTTCTGACGGCGGCGCTCGCCGATAAAACGAAGCTTGGCGAGAAGCTGTCCCCGGCGGCGCTGGCTGTTGTCGGCGCAGCCTCTCCGATAGCGTACGCCGACGCCGTGATCGGTGAGTTGTACGACGATGAGGGGAAAACAGACAAGTCGGACAAAGCATCCGCGGTGCTTGATTTGCTCTCCTTTGGGGCGGGACGTGAGGAGAATTCGGAGTCGGTCGCCTACGTCACCGACGACATCACACAAATCATGCAGGAAAGCACCGATTTATACAATTCACTGAAAAAAACCGGTACGGTTTTAGAAGAGGATTTGGGATCGCGCAAAGCCAACACCGTATCGGGCGTCGTTAAGGTTAACGACTGCATTGACGATGAAACCGTCAATATTACAGACAGGCTGTCCTCAGCGCTGAAGCTCAAGGATTTCGACAAATCAAAGCCATGTATCCTGATTTTTCATACCCATACGACAGAAGGCTATGAGTTGCTCGGAACCGGTTGGTTTTCGAGCGATCTCAATTCACGGACATCCGATGCGTCCAAAAACATTGTACGCGTCGGCGACGAGCTGACAAAAGCCCTTAAAGACGCGGGATTTACGGTCATTCACGACACAACGATTCACGATAAGACGTACACCGGTTCCTATGACCGTTCGGCGGTAACCGTGAAAAAATGGCTTGACAAGTACCCATCCATTATTCTGTCCATTGACGTTCATCGTGACGCCATTCATTACAGCAATACCGAAAGATCGAAACCGACTGCCGTTATCGAGGAGAAAAAGGCGGCACAGGTAATGATCATCACCGGTTGTGAGAGCGGTAATGTGACGGATTTTCCGAATTGGGAGGACAATCTCAATTTTTCATTAAAGTTACAAAAGACAGCTCAGGATATGTATCCCGGCATCATGCGGCCGATTTTTTTCTGCACGCGCAAATACAATATGGATATGACGCGTTACGGTGTGCTGCTGGAGTTCGGCACCGACGGGAACACGCTTGACGAAGCGGTTTACGCGGGACGCCTTATGGGTAAGGCGCTCGTCAAAACACTGAACACGGAAATAAACAACGCCCAAAAGTAAAAACGGAGGAAAGGGTATGGGTAAAACTGAACGGATTTTAAAAGTCTTTTTATTGTCGAGCGTTTCGGCGATACTCGCAACGGGACTGCTCTGCTGCGTCATTATTGCCGGTGAAAACACGGAGAGTATTCTGCACGGAACGGATAAGGATATGGTATCGTATTCACAGAGCAGTAAAAATCCTTTTGCATTTTTGACGGGGCTGTGGTAAAATGCTGTCATCATAATGTTAGGGTGATGGTAAAATGAATTTTATACCGACCGACCGGCAGGGTACGCTGGAAGGGTATGCGATCGTGCGCTCCTGCGAGAAAAAGAACGCGAAGAACGGCACGGTTTTTTTAGATATTGTGCTATCGGACAAGTCCGGTGAGGTTTCGGCGAAGCTGTGGGATTTCAAGGACGGCACGCAGGCGCTGCCGGAGGTCAACAGCTTTGTTAAGGTACGCGGTACCATGCAGCAGTTTGCCAACGCGGATCAATTTATTCTACAGAGAATCCGTCCTGTTACCGAAAGCGACGGGGTTGACGTTACCGATTATGTCAAGTCTTCGGCGTACAGCGGTGAGGCGATGTATGATGAGCTGATTCGCATTGTATCGGCGTTTAAGGACGGCGAGCTGAAAACCCTGATTTCGTCGATACTCAAGGATGAAAAAGAGCGGCTTTTGTATTTTCCGG
>CAZEXA010000143.1:0-3483 GCA_964516565.1 uncultured Eubacteriales bacterium
AAAAGACTGCCGCGCTACTACCGCTATCTCGAGGACATGATGTCCGACGGGCTGACAAGGACATCCTCCAAGGATCTGTCCCTAAAGTCCGGGCTGACCGCCTCGCAGATTCGTCAGGACTTAAACTGCTTTGGCGGTTTCGGTCAGCAGGGTTATGGCTACAATATCGCCCAGCTCTATGAGGAAATCGGTAAAATCCTCGCCCTCGACCAAAAGACCAAAGCGATTTTAATCGGCGCGGGCAACCTCGGACGGGCAATCGCCGCCCATATGGATTTTGACCGCAAGGGTTTTTCGCTGATTGGAATCTTTGATAAGAACGAGGCGTATTCGGGTCAGCTAGTCAGTAGTCTTCCCATCCGCCACCTCAGCGGACTCGACGATTTTTGTCTTGAAAATAAGCCTTCGATTGCCGTGCTGTGCATCCCGAAAGAGAATGCGCCGGAGCTTGTCAGGCACCTGACTAAACTCGGCATTAAGGGTTTTTGGAACTTCACGCACTACGACATCGCCAACAACTTCCCAACAGTCGCTGTCGAAAATGTCCACCTGAGCGATTCGCTGATGACCCTTTGCTACAAAATCAATAGATTGAACGAGGCTGAGGATCGGTCATGAAAAAACTGATGGACATTGATATTATCGATATCATCCCCTTTTCCAAGGGGCTGATTGTCGCGCGCAAGGATATGCTGAAAACCGGCGCGGTGCGTGTTTCGTTCATCGGCTATGACATAAAACTCGAACGCGCTTCACCTGTTACCAAAGGCGTTTATCTGCTTAATAAATTTGGCGCAGCCTATAAGCCCATCGCCGACCAGATTGGCGACTACGTTTCGTGCGACGTCGCCATGATGCAAAACAGACACACCGCCGTCACCTACACGACAGGCGAGGTCGGTATGTTTGACGAGAACGGAGCGCTCACTTGGACGGGCGATTTGCTCTATAAGGACTCCCCCGTCCGATCGGGTGCCGTCGAAAGCAAGTACCTTTGGTTTGTCGTTCCGGACAACAACTGCGTCGTACGGTACTCCCACGCCGCCCAAAAGGTCGTGCTGCGCATCGGCGGAGACAGCTCCACCGCTTTTTCGCGCCCGGTTTCTCTGTGCAACTACGACGACGTACTTTATATCTGCAACTATGACTCCCATAAAATCCGCACCATTACACTGAATAATTATTCGGTATCGGATTATAAAATTTTTGAAGAACCTGTCTATAAGTACATTCGTACCTGTGACAGAGAGGTCGTCGCGCTCAATTCCGGTGTCTATCTCCTATGACTTTGTTTCGACTGTTTTCGAGTTAATCTATTCAATTTATTCAATATATTTAAAATGTATTTACAGAACACCTTTCATATGTTAATATTTTCTCGAGGTGTTTTGATTGAACGAACAAAGCGGCATTTCCTGTATTATGGACGAGCAGACAGTAGCGAGGATCGTCCGGAATATGTCCGAAGAGATTTATAAGTATAATCCGGAAGCACAGAATTTGTGTATCATCGGTATTCGCCGCAGAGGCGCGTCAATTGTAAATTGATTGTGGATAATTTAGCCGCCATGAACGGCGGCAACACGCCGTCGCTCGGCGAGTTGGATGTCACACTGTATCGTGACGATTTTGCCACCCTTGACAATCTTCCGCTCTTCTTCTCAACCAATATTCCCTTTGACATCAATAATTGCTCCGTCCTGCTTGTCGATGACGTGCTTTGCACCGGCAGAACCATCCGCGCCGCACTCGACGCGCTGTTTTTGCTCGGGCGTCCGTCCAAAATCGAGCTTGCCGTACTCATTGACCGCGGGAACCGTGAACTGCCGGTTTCCGCACAGTATATCGGCAAAACGCTCGCAACCAAAAAAACGGAATATGTACGCGTCAAGACACACCGCTTTGACGGCGAATCGGCTGTCTATCTTCACGATAAAAAGCGCAAGGACATCTAACTTAAAGCAGTGCGAAAGCTCTGCTTTTTCACTTAAAAGGAGAATACTATGGAAATATTTTCAGCCCAAAACGAATTCCTTTCCCTCGGCGTCAAGGATTTCGGCGCAGAACTCACCTCCCTGACGCTTAAAAGTAACGGGCGTGAATATGTCTGGCAGGGAAATCCGGACATCTGGTACGGACAGGCGCCAATCCTGTTCCCCTTCATCGGAAGGCTTCTTAACGACACTTACCGGGTCAACGGGCAAGAATACACCTGCCCAAAGCATGGTTTGGCGCGCAAGAGGGCATTTACGCTTAAGGAGCGCACTTCCTCCTCGCTTGTCTTTGTCCAGACCGAGGACGAAGACTCGCTGAAAATGTATCCGTACCGCTATGAGCTCATCGTGGTCTTTACCCTTATAGGAGACGTACTCAGGGTTGAGCACACCATCAAAAACACCAACGATACCGTTATGTATTTTTCCATTGGCGCTCACCCGGGCTTTAACTGCGCCATCGGAGATATTTTAGAGTTCGACACTGTGCAGACTCTCTCCACCGAACGAATCGACGAGAACGCTTTTCTAATAGACGAAAAATTTCCGCTGCTTTGTAATCAAAAACAGCTGACAATCACCGACACGATTTTTGATAAGGATGCTTTAATCCTCTCAGGCTATACAGACAGCGCCGTCACCCTTAAAGGCAAGGATTACGCACTGCGCTTTCGCTTCTTTGACGCTCCGGTACTCGGCATCTGGGCAAAACCAAAAGCCCCGTATGTCTGCCTTGAGCCGTGGTTCGGCGTCAATGACGGTTATGACAAAAAAGCCGATATTTCGCAAAAACGCGGCATTCTTTCCCTTCGGCCGAAGGAAAGCTTCTCGTTGACCTATGAGGTACAGCCGCTTCAAAGAAATAACAGTTGACTAAAGCGCATTTATTATTTATAATGTGTTTAGAACCTGAGAGGAAGAGCGAATCATGGACGATAACGAATTGTTTGAAAATGATGTCATAGAAGCAAATGATGACGACTACGGTCCGGACCTTGTAACCGTCGTTGATGAAGACGGCGTCGAGCATGTTTTTGAGGAGCTTGACCGCATTGAAACCGAGGACGGCCGCTTTGTCGCGCTTCTCCCCGTCTATGATGAGGCTGAGGAGATTTTTGACAGCGACGGCGAACTGATTATTCTGAGAGTCCTTGAAGAAAACGATGAATTCGTTCTCGAACCGATTGAGAACGAAGAACTCTTTGAAAAAATAGGCGATATTTTTGAGGAACGTCTTGCAGATCTTTTTGAATTTCAAGACGAAGACGAGGAATAATAATTTTAGTTTATTCGCAATATCCTGCCCTGTTCGATAACTACGGTTAATATTAACCCAACAATTAATAAAAGGGAGCCTATGCTCCATCGGCGGATTGCAGACCTCCCTCACACGATGGTTCCATCGTGCGAGGACGAAGGGAGCGCGAAACCGAGGGCGGCACCCACCTGCATTAAGCAGGTTATTATTGCCGTTCCCGGCAGGGCGGGA
>CAZEXA010000144.1:0-3464 GCA_964516565.1 uncultured Eubacteriales bacterium
ACCGAGCGTGTCCCGTATAAAATGCGCAAAAAGAGCGGCACTCGGAAAATCACAGTCACCGAGCATTACACACGGCGCGCCCGCAACAGGCACAATATTCAACAAATCAATTTTTTCCGCAAGAAGCTTACTGACGCCGCCCGGCGCGTTGTCGTAACAGGTATGAAAGCCGATAATACCGACCCCCGCGGCAGCCGCCCGATACACGGCGCTGCCGGAATCGACAGCGCTTATGGGATGGAAAATCACCGGATGATGCGCGACAATCAGATTGGCGCCCGCCTGAACGGCGGCCCCGACAATATGCGCGGTTACATCCAGCGTAACGAGAATACCGCGCACCTCGTCGGAAGGACTGCCGACGAGAAGTCCCCCGTTATCCCACGCCTCAGCGCCCGAAAACGGCGCTATTTTATCAAGACTGTCGAGCACCTGCTGTATCTTCATCGGAAACGGCCTCCTTCGGCTCGGATTTTTCTCTTTTCAGAATATCGTAGCGAATAATGGAAATCAGCAGCGACGAAGTGACAATGACTTCCGTCGCCATACCGGCAATCGACCCGTTATGGAGATTGTAGATAAACCATGCCGGCGACGTAGGCAGGGTTATTACGCGAATCATTTTTTCATTTTTCAGCCAGAAGCTGATGCTTGTTGTTGTCATCGAGAACAACGGCAAAAGAGAAAATGCGTCGTCCCATGTCATTATACAGGATGTCAACGCCACAACGATAAACAGCGCAAGCCAAAGCTTGCTTTTGAAAAACCGTTTATCGTTGAAATAATACACAAGGCTGCGCACCACGCCGATGGCGTTCATCGCCGCACCGGTGTAGGCGCCGAGCAGGATAAAATGGATAACAAAAAAGAACGCGGCAGCAACGCTCAGAGCGAGAATCCGTTTACGCCGTTTTTGCTGAAAAACTAAAAAGTACGTTATCGCACCGCAAAAACCGATGATTTGGGCGGCAATGTTATCCATTAAATACCCCGTTCAGCTCTTTTAGTATTTCCGTTAACGCTTCGGCTGCCTGTTCGTCTCCCTGTGAGAGAGCGCCGTCGCGCTTTTTAATAAGCCGATTCTCCTGATGCTTTAAGTATTCCGCCGCCGCCGGCGTCAGTGATTCGGCAAGACGGCCTATGTACGCGTATCCGGGCGAGCGCGGCACGTTTTCTCCTGTATAGACGGCGTGCAGCGCAAGGTAAACACGCCGCCCCTCAAATACGGCCTTTTCGCCTAAGATCTCAAAACCGTTATCACAAAGATATGCACGCAGCTCCTCCGCGCGTGACTGCGGTTGGAAGATAAGATGCTTTGACCCATCCTTCAGCCAGTAAGCGCGCGACAGCAAACGACAGATCAATGTCCCGCCCATACCGGCAAAGACAATCTCATCCGCTTCATCGGGTGAGACGGCGTCCAGCCCGTCAGAAAGACGCAACTGTATCTTTTCCGTAAAACCGGTAAGCTTTACAGTCTCAGCGGCATTTTGAAGCGGCATTTTCGCGACATCGCAGGCGATCGCCCTTTCAATTATCCCGTTTTGCATAAGGTAGACGGGCAGATACGCATGGTCTGTGCCGACGTCAATAAGCGCGCCGCCGCGCACGAACGAGGCGGCGGCCAAAAGGCGCGGCGTCAGCGTAATACGCGGCATATCAGCCTTTCAGATGGTCGTTGAGCTTTTCAACGAGCGAATCGGGGTCAACGCCGTGAACCATGCAGGCCTGCTCTAAACTCTCGCCGCGTGAAGACGGGCAGCCGAGACAGTGCATCCCCATCTCAAGAAAAAACGGGGCGGTGGTTCTGTCGGCATCAAGAATTTCGCCGATAATCGTGTCTTTGGTAACGGTCATGTTTACACATCCTTATTATTTCTTTATTACTAATTGCGAAGTATAAAATTGCCATGCCCTTAAGACATCTGTAAGAGATTTTAGACATTAGTTTCGCAACTGCAAATATTGTACCACATTTTATTAAAAAAATAAAGAGATTTTGCCGATTTTGGAGAAAGGGCTTGTCTTTCAAATGAACAGATGATAAAATACCGGTGATACTTAAAAAAGGAGTTTATTTATGTCTTTTCTGCCTGTTCTCCGCTTTATCGCTTTAAGCGACGTCCACTATAAAAACGAGCCGTCCGTCGAGCGTGACAGAATGGCCGCGGCTATTAAGCTCGGCTACGCTTTTTCCGAAAACCACGAAAGCTATCAAAAGCTCGACGCGCTCTATGTCGTCGGCGACTTCACCGACAGGGGCACCGAGGAACAGATGACGGCGTTTCACGATACCCTCAAAGCAGTCCGTCAAAAAACCGAGGTGACAATCACACTCGCCAGCCACGAATACAGCTTCGGCGAGGAGGCGGCGCTCCAGCGCTTTACGCAAATTTTCAACATGGAGTACGATACGCACAAGGTCATTAACGGCTTTCACTTTATCGCGCTGACGACGACCAAGGGCTGCGGCATGTCCGACCAAAAAATCGAGTGGGCGCGTAAGGAACTCGACAAAGCCTCTTCGGACGCGCCGGGCAAGCCGATTTTCTTTTTCCAGCATCCGCACATTTCGGACACCGTTTACGGCAGCATCAACTGGGGCGACGACGTCCTCTATGCGCTGCTGATGAACTATCCGCAAATCATTGATTTTTCCGGCCATTCCCACGCGCCGATTAACGACCCGCGCTCTATCCACCAGAAGCATTTTACATCGCTCGGCACCGGTTCGCTCAGCTATTTCGAGCTTGACGAATTTGATAAGATTTACGGCACCGTGCCGCCGAAGGGCGAACAGTGCGCACAGATGCTGATTGTCGAGGCGGACGCAGCGGGACGCGTGCGCGTATACCCTTATGACATCTTAACCGAAAACTGTTTTCCGTTTATCTGGGAGATTGATGAACCCGGCAATCCGTCCTCGTTTTTATACACCGACGCACGCTATAAGACCACCGCCGCCCCGTATTTTGAAAAGGAAGCGGCAATCACCGCCGAGGACGCGGACAGCGACAGCATCGACATCGTGTTCCCGCAGGCAAAGACCGAAACCGATTACGTCAACAGCTACGACGTCACCCTGACAAAAGCCGCAACCGGACAAATCGTGCGGCAAGTCTCCTTCTGGTCGGAATATTACTTTTATCATATGCCAAAGACGCTCTCCTACTCGTTTACCGAGCTCGAACCGAAAACGGCATATATCGTCTCTGTACGCGCCAACAGCTTCTGGAAAACGTCTTGCGAACCTCTCACAATGGAAATCAGTACAAAATAACCGAAAGGAATACACCATGGAAAGAATACATACCGAAGGCACCCGTTTCGTCGATGAGTTTGGCCGCGAGCGCATCTTTTCCGGCATGAACGTCTGCGACAAGGAACATTTCGGCACCGGAAAAACAGACTTTCAGTATACTCCCGAGGAATTTCCCTTTGAGCGCTTTCAAGAGCTGGGCTTC
>CAZEXA010000145.1:0-3457 GCA_964516565.1 uncultured Eubacteriales bacterium
TTATATAAATGCGTTTTGACTGATAACGTACATTATGTAAACTTGTACATATTTTTCTATTCCCCCACTATTTTGTATTGCTGTTGTTGCTTAATGCGGTGGGTTTACAAAAAGGGAAAAATGCACTGTGTAAAAGTGTCTACCATAGGTTATTCATTTTAATTCTGACCTGTAGTTCAAATAAAACACCGGTGACTATTTTTCAGATCTCTCCACATTATGGTCTTTATCTGAAAATAATGAGAGAATTAAAAAAATACCTGCAGTTGATAACCAGTTTAAGTCAAAACCATATTTTAACAATATACAACCACCTAGTAAACCAATTTCCTTAACAATTATAGGCATTTATAAACCCCTTTAATTTTCTAAAAATCATCCTCTGCTCTAAAACTTTTCCAGGTAGCTAAATATTATAACTACAGATAAATATTCACTTTTTTCGTAAATAATTTTAGTATCGTTCATGTTTGTATTCATTGTAATAAGGGAACCAATAAAAAATTACTTCTGTTGTCATTTAATATCCCATTTGTAATGTTTATTTAAAATATACAGCCTTTTGACAATAGGATAGCATTTAAAAGTGATATTTCATTTAGCTGTGCAAGATCAGTATACCGTACGCTTAATTCAAATAAATCTGGTACAACCATTTCTAATTCACACTGTAATTCGAAATAGAACAGAATAGCTATTTTTGACTTTTCCATACTCTGTTCAACAAACCAATTTTGTTTCCGAAAAAGACATCTAATTTCAAATATTTCACCTACAGAAAGTTCTCCCTTGTGACCGTATCTGTTATTTTCATTGTAAAATAGCTCATATGCTTTTTTTTCTTCAGTATTCTGAATATTAATTTTCGAGAAGACACGTTCCGTGATTATATCAAAATTTATATTAACATTTGAGTTAGCAGAACAAAATACTTCTATTTGCTCAGTTAAATAGTCCTCAATTTCGTCAAATACTTCTTTAAATTTCCATTGAATAACAATTAATTTTTTTGAATGTTTTAATAATAATTTGTCCCACTTAAATGTATCTTTTTTAAACATAACTTCCGCTTTGCCTTTAAAAAATATTATTCCTTAATTTTGGGTGCATCTTTCTTTTTTGACCTTCTTCTTATGCTATCTGCTATATGCCCGTCAATTTTCATATCTATAGCTCTCTTATGCAGTTTAATATAATCTTCTTCAGATATGTTAAGAACTCTTTTAATGCCTTCAGATAATCCATTGCTGTACCCATCATAGTAACCTTCTAACTCGCCTTGCCGTTTAGACAACCTATGTACACAATAAATAATAATTAGAATCGCAAATATTGTAAAATGCTGATAATAATTTTGCGGTATTTTATTAAAAAATATGTAACCAGAGGTAAGTATGGAGAGTATTAATAAAAACTTAACAAATGGTATTTTAATCAGAGTATATTTATTTAACCATTTTTCATATTGGTTCCGAATACTTTCCCATTCTTTAAGTTTAATATTTTCAATATCAATTATTTGCTTTGCATTTAAACCACCATTCTCATTATTTTCGTTTAAAAGAACAGCCTTTTCTGTTGCAGTTACTTGATCGTTAATTTCTTCTGCCATCTTTTCTCCTAATTTTTAAAGCGATTTGAAATCAATTAAGGGAACTAATAAAAAATTCTTGAAAGCAATGAATATGAACATCAGTTCATACTTTTCGGAGTAGGAGTTTTTGTAATAATTTCTTCGATTCTATCAAGTCTACACAGAATTTCGTTTACAATTTCATTATCTTTTTCTGTGTTTATTAATTCTTGCCGAGATTTTCTTGGAAACAACAATAAAGATCTAATATCAAGTAAAAGCATTATAATGTTGACAAAACCAACAATGATACAGATTTCGATTATATAATTTATCTTTGTTAACGGAATGAGAACAATTAAAGTAAAAATTCCAGCAAATTGTGTTAACTTAAAATATAAACTTGTTTTACTTGTTTTCATAAAAACTCCCCAAATATTATTTCGATATATCCTATTTCCGTGTGTATCAGTTGTGAATATCTCTTTGTTTAACATCATTATGCATTAAACCATCAATTCTCGAAATGTACTTTTTCAAATATGAGTATTCCTAAACATTTAGGGTAAATGTTTAGGAATAAAATTGACTAATGATTATACATCTGCTTTCGCCTCTGGAAAGCATCTGGTCCACCTTCTAATATCTCCAGAACGCGTTGTCGTGTTGCCACAGTGTCAATTGAACCACGGTCTTTAACTTTTCCGCAATCATTTTCACGGCACATAGGTAATATTTGCTCTGAATCTCCAAGAACAGCTATGTTTGCATTGTGCGTCACTAATATGACTTGGCGGCGCTCTTTTATGGAACGTAGAGTTGCTACTATACTAGAGAAAATAAATGCATTATCTAAGTCATCCTCTGGCTGATCAATGACAAGCGGTACATTTGTTTCTGCCAGCAAAGCAATGGAAAGAAGGATTGTATGTCGCTGCCCATCTGATAGTTGAAAAACGGGAATTTCCTTAGGTGGTGTAGTTTTGGTGCGAACTGTGATTATGGGTTTTGGGGGCTTTGCTAAAACCTGAAGTTCAAACAAAATATTCCAATAACAAAGCTTTTGCACGATCTTTTCAGACCATTCGTTGGAAATCTTGGTTCTTGCAGAAATTTCATTGCAATTTCTGCAAAGAACTAACTCTGCCAGTTCAGAAGGGGTAGTGTAGCTGCATAAGGCTTCAATCACATTCTCCTGTAGATAGGTGCCCTGCATCTTTTCTTGAATAAACGATTTAAACTCAGTGATGATACCTGCATCTTCATATTTGACAAAGATGGTATAATCCTTTATTGTCACATTCAAGTTTAGATTTATTCCTTTAAGTTGAGCTTTCCTACGCTCTGTCATTTTGTTGCGAACGTCCATCAACTCCTTCCGTAGGTTATTCCGCTGTTCAATACACTGCTTCCGCTCATCAGCACGTTGTTCAACCCCAGCAATTTCCTTTGCAATTGTGGTCTTGTGCCGAAGTAATTGTTCAAGCCCAGGGATATCTGTAGCTACACCCCTTGCCTTGAGGTCGGCTAGCTTTGAAGCTACCTCATTGTTCATCCGATGATGGCTATGCTTCAGCACTGTTGTTCTTTTCGACAATTCTCCTGCACAGGTTTTAAGTAAAGCATTCAATTCCAATTCTTTTTGTTTCACTGCATTGTTGCACGAACTAATCAAGGCATTGATAGATGAGATTGCCCCATTAGAGTCCTTGTCATCTGTGAATGTCCCTGCAGTTGCGACAATCTGTTCGTTACTCCGTTGGATACCTGAAAGGGAAAAACCGTTAGTATATTCTGTTGAGATTTTCTCTATGGCTTCCCTGAAAGCCTTTTCGGATGCAAGTTTACTTTGAATAGAGACGATTTCACGGAGATTACCATCCT
>CAZEXA010000146.1:0-3311 GCA_964516565.1 uncultured Eubacteriales bacterium
CTTACATAGAAACTCAAAATATGAATGCAAACGCAAAATAATTATGTAAGGAGTGTTACAGAAATGGCGAGTAAGTCTATGGTTCCCCAGGCGCGTGCGGCTCTTGACAAGTTCAAGATGGAGGCTGCTACCGAGGTCGGTGTTAACCTGAAGCAGGGTTACAATGGTGACCTTACATCTAAGCAGGCAGGTTCTGTCGGCGGTCAGATGGTTAAAAAGATGATCAAGTCTTATGAAGACGGTATGAAATAAGGTTAACGAAATGGCTTCCCGGCGGATATTATGTCTGCCGGGAAGCGTTTTTTTGGGATTTTTTGATAAGGCGTTGCGGGAAACGGTGTTTTGTGTTATGATAAGCCAAATAAAAATTACGCCCTATGGCGTTTCGATAGACTGAGAGGCTAAAAGTCATGTTCATCAATCCCGAGATATACGGAATTCTGCCCGGGGACGACGTCACCGTCGGTTTTATTGTTATGGCGCAGGCACTCAGGGACAACGTCGCGCATAAAAAACTGACGCTGCAAAAAGGGATATATCATTTTTCAAGCATAAACGCCGTTTCAAGGCGGTTGTATGTGACCAATACGGTCGGCGAGGACGAATATAAGCCCGGAGAAGAAAAAAATATTCATAAAATTGCCATTAATCTCGAGGGAATCAAAGACCTCGAGATTGATGGGCAGAGTTCCACGTTCGTTTTAGACGGCAAGCTGACCAATCTGGTCATTGACGGGTGTGAGAACGTTACGATAAAAAACGTGAAAATTGAAGCATATAAGCCCGATATCCATAAATTCACCGTGCTGAGCGCGTCGCCGTTCTACGCTTCGTTCAAGCTCGATGAGGAGAGTGACTACACAGAGGAAAAGGGTCGCTTCTATTTTACGGGAACCGATTATAAGACCGACTTTATGCTCTCGCGCGCGACGGCGTCTTGGATTACGAGTGCAAAGCCTGAAAACTATCATCATCTTGTCAGGAGCGGTCACCCGTTCAAGGGTGCGATCTCGTTTAAGGAAACGGCACCGCGCGTGTTCAAAGCGCGTTACATCAGTCCGGTAAAGCTCTGTGAGGGGCAGATTTTCAACTTATTCCGCGTCAAGCGCGATAATGTCGGTATTTTTATTCAGAATTCGAAAAACATAACGCTCGAAAACGTCGGGCAGACCTGCGGGCGCACGTTGTCACTGGTGGCGCAGAACAGCGAGGATCTTAAGTTTACGGGTTTGGATTTTTCGCCGAAACAGGGAAGTGACATCGAGTTTGCCTCTCCGGCGGATTTTATACAAATTTGTATGTGTCGCGGTACGGTCAAGGTCTGCGACAGTAGTTTTGACTCCGCCGGGGATGACGCCATTAACGTCCACGGCTTCAATTTCAAAATCGCTTCTATCGCCGGCAATGTCCTTCGCCTCAAATACTGTCATCCCCAGAGCTACGGCTATGAATCCTTACGCGCCGGGGACGAAATTGCGTTGATTGACGCGCGTTCGCTGCTCGATAGGGGAACGGCGCATATAATCTCCGCACAGCTCATTGACCCGTATACTTATGAGATTACGCTCGACACCGATCAGTTGCCCGTAAGGGTCGGGGATGTCGTTGAAAACCTGTCGGCGTGCCCGGATTTCGTCTACTCCGGGAATACCGTTGACCGCGTCGTGACGCGCGGGGTGCTCGTGACGACCAGGGGGAAGGTGCTCATCGAAAACAACCGTTTTCTCAACACGGGCATGAGCGGTATTTCGATTGCGGACGACGCGGCGAGCTGGTATGAGAGCGGTCCGGTGCGCGATGTAACGATTCGCGGTAACGCTTTCATGAACTGTGACGGATATGCCGTTCTCGTCATTCCCGAGGTTAAAAATTATGAAGCGCCGATACACGAAAACATCCTTGTTGAAAACAATCTGTTCTGCGGCGGAGCGGAGAGCCGTGCGGTTAAAATGCGCGGTGCAAAAAATGTAACACTCCGTAACAATGTTTACCGCGGCGAGCCGAAGAACGGTAAATGGACGGTTTTTGAGGATGTGGAGGAGCTACATTTTGAGGACACTCCGGCACAGCCCATAAGCAACGCCGACAAAGAATAAAGGAGAGAAAAAAGCATGCGCGCAGTCATTACGGTTATCGGAAAGGATACGGTGGGCATCTTGGCCGCCGTTGCCACAAAGTGCACCGAGCACAACATCAATGTTATCGAGGTCACGCAGTCGGTGCTGACCGATTTGTTCGCCATGATTATGCTTGTCGATATCAGCGCGAGCACCGTTGATTTTACGGTGTTCGCCGACGAGATGACCGCGCTGGGAAAGGCGAGGAACCTCTCGATACACGCCATGCACGAGGATATTTTCAACGCGATGCATACCATCTGACGGAGGAACATATGATCAGGGCAAACGATATACTGGAAACCATAACCATGATACAGGACGAACATCTCGACGTTCGGACGGTGACGATGGGCATCTCGCTTCTCGATTGCTGTCACAGCGACGTCGGCGTTCTGTGCGATAAAATTTACGATAAAATTACGCGCAGCGCCAGCGAGCTGGTGCCGGTTGTAAAGCGCATCGAGAAGGAATACGGGATTCCGATCATCAATAAACGGATTTCCGTGACACCCGCGGCGATGCTTCTCGCCGCCTGTGATGACCGTGACGCCGTGCGCGTGGCGCGCGCCCTCGAGCGCGCGGCAATCACCTGCGGGGTGAACTTTCTCGGCGGTTTTTCGGCGCTTGTACAAAAGGGCTTTTCCGCCGGCGACAGGGAGCTGATTGAAGCCATACCCGAAGCGCTTGCGGTGACCGGGCATCTTTGCTCAAGCATCAATATCGGTTCGACAAAAGCCGGAATCAACATGGACGCGGTGCGCATGATGGGCGAGGTAATCAAAAAAGCAGCCGAAGCGACCGCCGACAAAGACTGTATGGGCGCGGCAAAGCTTGTTGTTTTCTGTAACGCTCCCGAGGACAACCCGTTTATGGCCGGTGCGTTTCACGGCGTCGGCGAGCCGGACAGGGTCATCAACGTCGGTGTTTCCGGTCCCGGCGTGGTGCGTGCCGCTCTCGCTAAAGCCCCAAAAGATATGGATTTATCGGGCGTCGCTGATTTAATCAAGAAAACGGCGTTCAAAATCACCCGCATGGGGCAGCTCGTCGCCGCCGAGGCGTCTGAGCGCCTCAAAGTACCGTTCGGTATTGTCGATCTGTCACTGGCGCCGACACCGGCTGTCGGCGATTCGGTTGCACATATCTTAGAGGAAATGGGTCTTGAAACGTGCGGTACGCACGGAACGACCGCCG
>CAZEXA010000147.1:0-3238 GCA_964516565.1 uncultured Eubacteriales bacterium
TATGAATTAAATCCTGGAGTGGCGTAAAGATTTATGAAGTTGCCCGGACAAACCGATGGATTTTCGGTGGTGATATCTACAACGGGAATGGGCGCCACATAAACCTGCAGGGTAGCCGTGGATGCACAACTGTTTCCATCTGTCCCAACCACGGTATATACGGTGGTGGCCGAAGGATTGGCTATAACATAATTACCCGACGTGGTGTTGAGGCCTTCATCCGGCGACCAGGTATAGGAAAGAGCTCCGGTGGCCACAATGGAGAGGGAATCCCCCAGACATACAAGGGCAGGATTGGGATTAAAAGTGATGACGGGCAGGGGATTAACCAACAGATTGGTTGTAATCAATGAATCGCAGCCATGAACACTGGTGAGGGTATCGACGTAAATGCCGGTGGTGGTGTATGTGTGTGCATTGATGGTGTAGGACTGTCCAAAGCAGATGGTCTGGGGATTATTTGTGTTATATACAGGATAAACCGTTACGGTTAAACTGGCAGTGCTGGCGCAGATTCCCGCTGTGGGCGTAAAGGTGTATATCGTAGTAGTAGTATTGTTTATTGGTGGATCCCAGGTGCCCGTAATGCCATTAGTTGACGTGGTTAGCAACGGCGGTAGATTATCTCCTGCACAAATGGGCGCTATGGCTGTAAAGACAGGAGCAATGATGGGATTAACAATAATGGTCATAGTTGTGGTGAGGGCGCATAAGCCGGCTGTGGGAGTAAAGGTGTAGGTGGTGGTGTCGGTGTTGTTAATTTGTGGCGACCACGAGCCTGTAATACCATTGTTTGAAGTCGTAGGTAATGGCGAAATTGCATCGCCGACACAATAAGGCCCAACAGCCGTAAAAGTTGGAGATACATTGGGATTAATAGTTAGGGTGCCCGTGGATGCTATTGTTCCGCACCCGCCGTTTAACGAAATGTTATAGGCATATGTTCCTGTGGCAGTGGGTGTTCCGCTGATAGTAACCGTGTTCATTGTCCATACACCTGTAACACCAGCCGGTAAGCCACTGATGGTAGCTCCCATGGCTCCTGTGGTAGCATAGGTAATCGTTGCGATGGCCGTGTTGACACAGGTGTTCTGGATATTGCTTCCGGCAGCCGAAGTCAACGTGATCGTGTTATTGGGATTAACAAAAATGGAGCCCGTGGTACTTATTGTTCCGCAACCACCATTTAGTAAAACCGAATAGGTAAATATTCCCGAAACAGCAGGGGTGCCGCTGATGGTAATAGTATTGGAGGTCCAGCTTCCTGTTACCCCCGCAGGTAGTCCGGTAATTGTGGCTCCGGTGGCTCCGGTGGTGGTGTAGGTAATATTCGAGAGCGCGGTGTTGATACACAGGGATTGTGCATTGCTTCCGGCAGCTGAAGTCAGGGCAATGGTATTGTTGGGGTTCAGTGTGATAGTTCCTGTGGTGCTTATGTTTCCACAACCTCCGATTAATGTGACGGTATATGTATAGGTTCCAGCTGCCGTGGAAGCGCCGCTTATAGTAACAACGTTAGAAGCCCAGCTACCAGTCATTCCCGAAGGCAAGCCGGTTACGATAGCGCCGATAGCCCCCGTAGTTGTATAGGTTATGGCTGTGATGGCCGTGTTGATACATTTGGTTTGTGCATCTGTACCGGCCGCAGAACTCAACACAACGCTGTTTTCAGGAGTTACATTTATGGTTGCACTCGTGGAAATGGTTCCACAACCTCCGGTCAGCAATACAGTATAGGTAAATGTCCCTGAAACGGTGGGTGTACCGCTGATGGTTACCGTATTGGAAACCCAGTTGCCGGTAACTCCCGCAGGCAATCCTGTGATGGTGGCTCCGGTAGCCCCTGTGGTAGTATAGGTAGTGGTAGTAATGGCCGTGTTGATGCATTTGGTTTGTGTCCCGCCGGCAATCAGCGAAATGGTGTTGTTGGGTAATATGGTGATTGTACCTGTGGCAGCAACATTCCCGCAACCTCCGGTCAGTGTAATTGTATAGGTAAAGGTGCCCGTAACGGCCGGAGAGCCGCTGATAGTGACCATATCTGATGCCCAGTTTCCGGTAACACCGGCAGGTAAGCCGCTAATGGTGGCTCCTGTTGCCACGGTGGTGGCATACGTAATATTTGCTATCGCCGTATTGATACAAAGTATCTGTGCATCGCTTCCTACAGCAGAATTTAAGACAATGGTATTTATGGGATTTACTATTAAAGAACCTGTGGAAGATACAGTTCCGCAACCACCTATCAACGCTATAGTGTAAGTAAAAGTGCCGGTAACCGTTGGGGTGCCGCTGATGGTAATTTCGCCGGAAGCCCAGTTTCCGGTAACGCCTGCCGGCAATCCGGTAACAGACGCCCCTGTTGCACCAGTAGTAGTGTATGTAATATCGGTAATGGCTGTGTTGGAACAAGTGGTTTGGTTGTCGGTTCCTGCAGCAGAGCTCAGGCTGATGGTATTGTCAGGCAATACCGTTATAGAACCGGTTGCTGTTATAGAGCCATAACCACCCAACAATGAAATCGTATAAACAAATGTCCCCGACGTCGTTGGCGTTCCGCTGATAGTTACGGCGTTTGCAGCCCAGGTTCCTGTTACTCCTGCTGGTAACCCTGCTATGGCAGCGCCTGTAGCGCCTGTAGTAGAGTAAGTGATATTTGTTATTTGGGTATTGATGCAAAGTGTTTGCGCATCCGTACCAATGGGGGAGGTCAGCACTATGGTATTATTTGGTGCCACGGTTATTGTCCCCGAAGCCGTGATTAGTCCGCAACCACCGGTCAACGTGATGGTATAATTAAAGGTTCCCGTAACTGTCGGTGTTCCGGTAATAGTTATCACATTGGCAGACCACAATCCCGAAACTCCCGCGGGTAATCCGTTAATGATTGCCCCGGTGGCTCCAGTGGTGGCATAGGTGATATTTGTAACGGCAGTGTTGATACCAACGGTTTGATTATCGCTTCCAACACCGGAACTTAAAGTAATCGTGTTGTCAGGATTAACAGTTATGGAGCCGGTTGTGGCAATTATACCACAGCCTCCGGATAGCACTACTGTATATGTGAAGGTTCCGGTGACCGATGGTGTGCTGCTGATAGTTGCGACATCGGCCGCCCAGCTGCCTGTGACACCTGCCGGCAGACCTGTAAACACAGCTCCTGTAGCTCCCGTGGTAGCATACGTGATATCCGTGATACCTGTGTTGATACATACATTCTGTGCATCTGTACCAGCCG
>CAZEXA010000148.1:0-3237 GCA_964516565.1 uncultured Eubacteriales bacterium
CACCGTACCTTGTTCCACTGTACCTGAACCATGCGATAATCTCGGTTCAAGCGGTACTACATCGGTTCGAAAATGAACTTGCCCAAATACAGGTCCCGATACTAAGACCAACAACCCGCCCAAAAAGAGACCAAGCCTCGCCCAATTTCTAAACTTATTCATAAATACTCCTTTGATGCTTTATCACTGCTGTCCATGATACGTCGGTCATTTTAAAAAAACCGATTTCCGTGACAGATTTTTGTTACGACACAAAACCATATCAAATAAAGAAACCGAGTATGAATAATTGTAACACACTTTCTTCGAGTTACGGTCCGAAAAAATCTGATAAGAAATTTTTTCTAACAACTGCTTCAACCTGATATTGCGATTGTCACAAAACTTGCTTTCTGGCTTCGCCGAGCGCTACAATCTCACCGTCATGATGAGTATGCATAACATAAGCAACGCGATCGAGTACGGCAACCGTCTCCTCATGATTGCCTCGGGAAAAATCGCAGCTCACCAGTACATTACTTTATTGAGTTCGCTTATGGCGTAGCGGGATACGTTGGTCTGTATGGGTCGGGTTTCAAGCAGCGGGCAGGTTTTACGCAACCTGCCGCAAAATGACTGTTCCTACCAGTCCGACAAAGTCGATGTTGAAAACTATACCTACTGAGCCATAGAAGTTGCAACCGGTATCAGAAGGAAACGGGCTGACCCTTGAATCCCCAGGGACAAATTGATAAGGTAGAAGAGATGATACAAACGCAACCGATGCCGTGTCTTGCCTACCTTTAAGAATTTGATGAACCTGGAGATTTTCATGAAGCCTTCCTTCCTTCGATCCAACCCGGTGTTTTTGGGCGTTCTTTGCGCGGCCCTTTTTTTTAGCTCAAACCCGCTCTTCGCCGTCGACGGCAAGAAATGGGATGGCGGGAAATATCCTTTTCAGTCCCTCAATCCCCTAAAGGCGAACAGCGAGAGCAATCCTTTTATCATCGACACCGCAGGAAAGCTTGCCTATTTGGGCTGGCTTGCAAAATGCGAAATCGATGTGGAAGCGTTTGGCAAGAAAAACGGGATTATCGGCCTGCATCCTTCCTTTAAAGGCAATTATGCGAAACTCACGACTGATCTGGATATGAACGGTTCGCAGCATGAGTTTATCCCCATAACCGGCTCCTGGATCAATTTTGACGGCGGCGGACATGTTCTGTACAACCTGCGCATCAGCGACAAAACAACTCCGCCGTATATCAATCCAGATTCGGGGGAGGCCGAGATAACCCTTGCCCTTTTCGAGGATGTAGAGTCGGTTAAAAATCTCGGTATCGGCAAGGGCTCCTCGATTACCTTTTCCAGCGTATCGAACCTCACCCTCATGGTATACGCCGCATCGCTCGCCGTGAATGCGAACAAAATCGACAATTGCTTCAGCGATGCCACGATTACGATCAAGGGAAACGGCGAATCCGTGATCGGCGGACTGACAAACACCGCTCATTATCTGAGCAATTCCTACAACCGGGGCTCTATTTCGTTTGAGGGGAATGTCATCGATTCACGGACGAAAAACAAGGGAAAGCCCGCCAAGCCGAGCTGGTTCAAGGTTGGCGGCGTGTGCGCCTCAGCCGACAAGACGATCACGGGCTGCTACAACACGGGTTCCATTACGATTAAAGCTTCCGCGAGCGACGCGAACATAGGCGGCGTCGCGGCCGACACGAACAGCAGCATTTGCACGAACCTATATAACACCGGCTCGATAACCGTTACCGGAACCGGCAATATAACAACCGCTGCCATCGGCGGGGTCCTCGGCCGCGGCGTACCCTATCCCTTCAACCCGAAATTCAAGACGAACGGCTATGTTGATTCCGGGTATATCTACAACAACGGAACCATAGCCGTTATGGTTTCGACCGGCACCAATATCTGCGTCGGCGGTGTCGGCGGCGGACTGTACGATCGCAAAACTTCATTCTCCTCGGCCGAGTTCTCCGGAGTCAACGGCTACCTCAATGCCTATAATACCGGCTCGGTTTCCGCGTCCTCGACGGGAAAAGCCGAGCTCAGCGTCGGCGGCATCGCGGGAAGCGGAGTCATGGTTTTTAACTGCTACAATACCGGAAAAATTAGCGGCAGCTCGGCCCCGGGCGGCCAGCTCAACCTGGGGGGCTTAGGCGGCTCCCATGTCTATGTGCAGAACAGTTACAATATAGGTTCGGTGAGCGGCAAGGGAAGCGGAACAAACTTTGTGGGCGGAACGACGGGACTTGCTTCCCTGTATTGGGGAGAATCCGACAGGGATTGGAACCCGGGAATAAACGCGTTCTGGCTCAAGGAGCCGAAGTCCGGCGGCATCAATAGCGACGTCAAATACGGCAAAGGCTCGTATTTTTACATGAAACAGGGCGACATCAAGAAAACCGCGATCGGCCAGATTATTGACGCTCTCGACAAGACGAACCCGAACCAGATGGTAGAGTCTGGCGGCGGCGGATCTGTCTACTCGTTTGATTCTCCCACGGCGGCGGTCATGACGCGCTCGGATGACGACCCGGGGAAGAGGCCCAGCCTTACCGGCACTCTCCTGTATAATCTCAACGAGATGGTGGAGGACAAGATCGACCGTCTATACCGCAGATGGGTCATTGACGGCTCGAACGGCGGTTACCCGGTCCTGTCATCAACGGCGACCCTTTACAGCAGGGCTCCCGTCGCGCCCGATGCGGCGACCGGCGCCCTGATAGCCGGATCCTATACCGCAGTTCACAAGAACTGGCATGACACCGTTCTCTTTACCGCCGACGGCTCCTTCAAGCGCGCCACCGGAGGAGACGGCGGATCCTGGACCTTTGATGGAAAGCGACTGATACTCAAGTGGTCAAAGTGGACGCCCGAGATTCTGACGCTCGTTTCCCCGCTCTCATTTTCCTGCAAGGCGTACAATTTTACGATATCGCGTTCACCTGTTTCCACTTCGACCGATACTACTGCGACTGTGGCCGTTGCCTCAGGAACGGTACCTGCGGCTCCAGCCGTTACCCCGGCCCCGCCAACCGACAAAGCGGTCTCCGCGTATGTTCAATCAATGTGCGGCACCTATTATGCGGTGCATAAGGACTGGACGGACACTCTTGTGCTCAATACTGACGGCACCTTCAAGCGCGGTACGGGCGAGGGCGGTACGTGGATCTGGGCCAACCGAAAGCTTGTTCTCACATGGTCCAAAACGGCAAAAGAGGA
>CAZEXA010000149.1:0-3095 GCA_964516565.1 uncultured Eubacteriales bacterium
CATACAATCCCCGAAGGAATAGAACCGATATTCTTTATCGACAGCCGTTCTGTATGCGTTCATCGTCTTGTCATATCCGAGAAATGCGCTGACGAGCATAATCAAGGTGCTTTCGGGAAGATGAAAATTCGTTAAAAGACCGTCAATACAGGAAAACTCATACCCGGGATAGATAAAAATATCGGTAGACCCCTCGTCCGCTTTTATCATTCCGCCGTTCTTTTTGGCGGATGCCTCAAGCGTACGGCAGCAGGTTGTCCCGACCGCGACAACACGCCCGCCGTTCCGCTTGGTTTTATTGATGATTTGTGCGGTTTCCTCGGGCAGAACATAGTGTTCGGCGTGCATTTTATGCTCCTCAACCGTCTTTGTCTTGACCGGACGAAAGGTGCCCAGTCCCACATGGAGCGTTACATAACCGATTTTTACGCCGCTGTCGGCGATTTTTTCAAGAAGCGCTTTTGTAAAATGCAGTCCGGCGGTCGGAGCGGCGGCGGAACCGCGCTCACGCGCATAGACGGTCTGATACCGCTCCTTGTTTTTCAGCTCTTCAGTGATATAGTGCGGCAGAGGCATCTGCCCGATTTGGTCGAGAACGGCATAGAAGTCTGTACCCTCATAGGAAAAATCGACAACGCGGTTGCCGTTTTCGAGCACTTCGCTCACTGTGCCGCTAAGCGTTCCGTTCCCAAAGGAAAAGCATGTCCCCTTTCCCGCGCGGCGTCCGGGACCGGCCGCGCATTCCCAGCGGTTGGTTTCAAGGCTTTTGAGCAGCAAAAACTCGACGTGCGCACCGGTATTCTTAATGCCGTACAGCCTGGCGGGAAGGACGCGCGTATCATTCAAAATCAGACAGTCGCCGGGTGTAAGGCAGGATATGATGTCGCCGAAGATCAGGTGACGGATCTCCCCCGTTTTGCGGTCAATCGTCATCATCCGTGAGCTGTCGCGCGGTTCAATCGGGTGCTGTGCAATCAGTTCCCGGGGAAGCTCGTAAAAGAAATCGCTTGTTTCCATAATTGATTTTGTTCCTTCTATACAAAAAAAGTTGTTGAATATTGTATTATTAATATAGTTGACTGTTGACACATTGACGGTCAGATGATAAAATACAAGGAAGTTACGTCGGTTTAATCAAATGATTATAAAAGGGAAAGACCATTAGCCTTTGGGTATTATACCCTGTTTACACCGCGTTGACAAGTCTTTTTATTGAGGTGTTGCGTTTATGAAAAAGTATAAGGTCGGTATTATCGGAGCAACGGGGATGGTCGGCCAGCGTTTTGCGCTGCTGCTTAAAAATCATCCGTGGTTTGACGTCAAGGTTCTTGCCGCCAGTCCGCGTTCCGCTGGTCTTAAATATCAAGAGGCGCTCGGCAATCGCTGGGTGATGACCGAGCCTGTCCCGGAAAAGCTTGCCGGTATCACGGTTATGGACGCGACAGCGGATATTGCGAAAATTGCTTCGCTTGTTGACTTTGTTTTCTGCGCGGTGGATATGAAAAAGGATGAAATCAAAGCGCTTGAGGAGGCTTACGCGAAAGCGGAGTGTCCGGTTATCTCAAACAACAGCGCCCACCGTTTCACGGACGATGTTCCGATGATTGTGCCTGAGCTCAACGCCGACCATGCCGAAATCATTACGTCACAGCGAAAACGGCTCGGGACGAAGCGCGGTTTTATCGCCGTCAAGTCAAACTGTTCGCTGCAGAGCTATGTTCCGGCGGTCGCCCCGCTGATGCGTTACGGCGTAAAGGACGTACTCGTCTGTACCTATCAGGCGATATCCGGCGCGGGTAAAACGTTTGATACATGGCCGGAGATGATTGACAATGTCATCCCGTTTATCGGCGGCGAAGAAGAAAAAAGCGAAAAGGAGCCGCTGAAGCTCTTCGGTCATATCGAGGGCGACAAAATCGTGCTTGCCGATTCCCCCCGCTTTACGGCACAGTGCATCCGCGTACCCGTCTCCGACGGTCATATGGGCGCGGTGTTTATCCGTTTTGAAAACAAACCCTCCAAGGAAGAAATAATAAATATCTGGGAAAATTTCGAGGGTAAAGCGCAGGAGCTGAAGCTTCCCAGTGCGCCGAAACAGTTCCTCCATTATTTTACAGAGGATAATATGCCCCAGACGAAGCTCCAGCGTGACCTTGAGGGCGGTATGGCTGTTTCCATCGGCCGCCTCAGAGAGGACACCCAGTACGATTATAAATTTGTCTGCCTTTCTCACAATACTTTGAGAGGCGCAGCCGGAGGCGCGGTCCTCATGGCGGAGCTTCTTTGCGCAAAAGGATATATTGACTAATTTTGAAAGGATGATGTCACTGTGAAAGAGCCCATTTTTACCGGTGCGGGCGTTGCCATCGTCACCCCGTTTCTCGGCGAGGAATTAAAAATCAATTTCGCCCTTCTTGAAAAGCTTGTGGACGATCAAATAAAGAACAAGACCGACGCCATTATCATCTGCGGTACGACAGGAGAATCCTCAACTCTTGATCATGAGGAGCATGTTGCCGCCATCAAGTGCGCTGTGAATGCCGCGGCAAAGCGCGTGCCGGTCATCGCCGGAACCGGCAGTAATGACACGGCCTATGCCGTCAAGCTTTCCAACGAAGCCGAGGCGGCGGGCGTCGATGCGCTGCTCAGCGTAACACCCTATTACAATAAGACCTCGCAATCCGGGTTGATTGAGCACTACCGCTTCATTGCTGACAGAGTATCTGTTCCGATGATTCTGTATAATGTTCCGTCCAGAACGGGTATGGACATTAAACCCGAAACCTATGTTGAGCTGGCGAAAATACCGCGTATCAACGGCGCCAAGGAGGCCAACGGCAGCATTTCCGCTCTTGCCAAATCTATCGCACTGTGCGGTGACACGATGAATTTTTATTCGGGTAACGATGACCAGATTACAGCGTTCATGGCGCTCGGTGCCAAGGGCGTTATTTCGGTGCTGTCTAATGTCGCGCCGGAGCTTGCGCACAATATCGCCGCCCTCGCTCTTAGCGGCAATATCGCCGCGAGCGCCGCGCTGCAGCTTGAATACTTAGACCTGTGCAACGATCTGTTTATTGATGTCAACCCCATTC
>CAZEXA010000150.1:0-2983 GCA_964516565.1 uncultured Eubacteriales bacterium
GTGTCAGATTCGACGAGCGCGTACCTGTATTCGGTCACGTTGTCATTCTTGACGCCCTTACCGTCAAGAGGATTAAACCGTATCCATGCCCCCGCCTCGGGCTTGTAGTCGCCCAGAACAGCGCCTATGTCGCCGTTGCACTTGCTGAGTGCCTCTATCAGTTCTCCGGACGTACGCGTATAACTACCCGCTGTGGGCAAATATTTGCCATCCTTCAGATAACTTGCTGTGACGTATCCGATTGTCTCAGACGCCTCGAACAGCGTCTCAAGGTATTTGGTTATCTGTTCTACGGGATTCCAGTCGTCGGGAATTGACAGCTCGCGCGTCTCAACCCATGCGGCATCTGCAATGATTACGCCGTCTTTTTTGGTTCCGATTTCACTGTCCCAGTCAAGGGAATAGTCGTCGGTACTGTCGGACGGCGACCACCGCCAGCCGTTGTCTTTCGCCATCTGCACGATTGTCCCCGCGGTGACGGGAGAGCCGGAGCCGTTGAAGCTCTCCCATTTCTTCTCACATTCGCCGTGATACCTGTCGCTATCTCTACGCGACCATGCGTCCCAAACTTTTACAGCATAGCCCTCGTGTTTGAGCGCCATCCCTACATTTATCCACTCCTGATAATTGCATTGTGCGGGGTCTATGTACTCAAGGGCTTCTACAAGATTGATATTGTCGTCATGTCCAGTCATAGGTACTGTTTACCTCAACTTTCGGAGGAATGTATGTACTCGGCGTGATATCATGCGGCACGTACCAGCCATTACCGGCGATACGGTCAATAAGCTTTTTCGCGCTTTCAAATTGCCATGTGCCGACGTGCTGAAATCCCTTGTTCTCAAGGAACCGTATTTGTTTTGGTGTCGTCAATCCCTCTGTACGGCGCTTGTCAAGCCGCTCAAGCAGCTTTGTAGCCTTGCCGGCGTTGTCTATTTCGTCAGGCATTATACCCAGCTTCTCGAGTGTTGCCTTCTGCTTGTCGCTTGGCGGCGACATTTCCCAGCCGAAGGTGGGGACGTACCCGGATAAATCTTCGGCCATGATTGACATCTCAAATTGGAGCGGATCCACAAGCTTCTTTTTGCGGTGCTTCATTTCTTCGAGCTTTCTGGCGAGCGCTTCCTCTCGTGCGGCGACGACGTCGCTTTCGGCTTGCTGTTCGGCTTCCTCAAGGTCGACAGGACAACTCGATTCTTCAATGTTTTTGGTCATCTTTTGTGCGACTTCATCGTTTTCACATATGAGGTGCGCAGGGTGACACAGTTCGTGCCGTTCTGTATGCCACAGAAAATCAAGCAGCAACAGGTCTGTTTTGCCGGGCGAGATGCGTGTCCCGCGTCCTACCATTTGGCTGTATAGACTGCGGATTTTAGTGGGACGCAGAACGACGATACAGTCAACGGTCGGACAGTCCCAGCCCTCCGTAAGAAGCATGGAGTTGCACAGGACGTTGTACTTGCCGGCGTCGAAGTCCGCAAGAACCTCCGCACGGTCTTTACTGTCGCCGTTGACTTCCGCGGCGCGAAATCCTTTGCTTTCGAGGATGTCACGGAATTTTTGGCTTGTCCGAATTAACGGCAGAAATACAACGGTCTTGCGATCCATGCAGTGCTTTACCATTTCGTCGGCGATCTGGTATAAATACGGGTCAAGGGCGGTGCCGAGGTCGCTCGCCTTGAAATCACCCGCCTGTTGTGATACTCCTGTCAGGTCGAGCTTGAGCGGTATCGTGAGTGCCTTAATCGGGCACAGATAGCCGTCCTTAATTGCTCTCGGCAGGCTGTACTCATACGCAAGGCTCTGAAATACGGAACCGAGGTTCTTCATGTCGCCCCGGTCGGGTGTGGCAGTGACGCCGAGAACCTTCGCGTCGCTGAAATGCTTAAGAATGCGCTGATAGCTGTCTGAAATGACGTGATGCGCCTCGTCAATGATGATGTCGTTAAAATATGTTGTCGGAAACTGCGCAAGGCGTTTCTCGCGCATGAGCGACTGTACGGAGCCGACAACGACACGGTACCAACTGTCAAGGCAGCTCTCGTCTGCTTTTTCGGTGGCGCACAACAGTCCCGTTGCACGCTGTATCTTGTCAGCTGCCTGGTCGAGAAGTTCGCCGCGGTGAGCGAGTATAAGAACGCGCTCACCGTTCCTGACGCAGTCTTCCGTTACCTTGGCGAAAACTATCGTTTTTCCTGTGCCGGTTGGCAAAACAAGCAATGTCCGGCGGTTACCCTTGTCCCATTCGTCGTGAATCGCTTGTCTTGCCTCGGCTTGATATTTACGCGCCTCCATTAGAAGTTACCGGGTGTGAACGCGGCAGGACGCGAGGCGGAACCGCTACCTGCGGGATCGTAAAACTTTTTAATTTCGTTGAAGGTATTTCCGTTGTACTCCCGTTTGCCGACCTTGCACTTTCCGCGCGAACCGGTTACGGAGTTCCATACCGGCCTCAAGGGTTCGCCGTGTTTCTTCTGACCGATGGCGATAAAAAAGTCGGACAGTTTCCACTCTTGAGACTTGCATAGATACAGCCGGTGTTCGATGGTAGTCTTTTCTCCCGCGGCATTGCTTATCTCGATGCTGAGCGTAGCCTTGTTGCATTGCGGAATTTTGCTACCTTCTTTAGGCTCGTAAAGCCCGCGTTCGAAGGCCTTAACAACAAAGTCATAGTCACCGTCGGGGACGACTGTAAAATTACCTTCGTTTTCGATTTCATCATCCCAACCCATACCAAAGTCGCGGTCGATTTGCTCTGAAAAGTCACTCATGATAATATTCTCCTCATAAAGTTATTTTAAAATGGCAAATTGTACATTTCGCGGATAACACCTAAGACCTTTTCCCATCCGCCAATTAGACTCCCGTTAACAAAATCAGCGGGGTAATTATTGAACGGGGTATCTGCAGGGAAGTAGCCTCTTTTTGCCACAGCCGCCTTGAGTTGTTCGATTGTGACATTGTTGGCTATCATCAAGTCCCA
>CAZEXA010000151.1:0-2928 GCA_964516565.1 uncultured Eubacteriales bacterium
CGTCTTACAGCCTTTTGAACGCGCTCTCTGTTCAGAGCCTTCTAAAGGGTACTCTTCCCCGTCATAGCTATTTAAATATTCAAAAACCAAATGAACAACTGAATTTAATCAGTACTTCTGTTTTTATTTTTTCACGCCATAATTCGGACAATCTGAACAGTTACAGGCCACTGAACCGTCGGCATATATACGATAGCCCGCCGTCCCGGCTTTGTCAAACGGACAGACGGGAAGCTCAGAATAATTGAACAGTGTTATAAACGAAACGGAGGCCATTGATGACTTTTTCAGATGGCTTTTCGCCGTGGCGTCATTCTTCGTAACACCGTAACGCATGGCGGCAATGGTCGGCATTGAACCGGTCTTTACAAGCCAGTACTGATCGGTTCCGGAACCTGTCGCCATAAATAAACCCGCATCCAGTTTGATGCTCAGGATGCGTTCACCGTTATCCTGCAAACCGCCCATCACGTACGCCACATTGCCTTTTATAACTTCAATCTGATTCACACAATCCTTCTGCCGCTGTTTACTAACGGTAACTCTGTAAACGGGAACGGCAATGGCGACGAGTATTCCCATAATCAGAACGACAGTCATCAGCTCTATCAATGAGAACGCCTTTTTTGAACGCAATAACCGATACATCGCGCGCCAACCTCCCATATGTTTTTTTGAATATAACTTAATATAGTATATCGCTATTATAATCCGATGTCAACAACAAATTGCCTTAGAACCCATACCTGTAAATTCAAAGCGCCCCTGAATGCCCCGTTCTGTTAAGGAAGATTTTAATGTCGTTCGCACAAGTATACTTTTCCCCTCAGGGGTATGGCATACAGTTTTACCTGTTTTACACAAAGGAAAAGAGCGCGACCCTTAAGGACGCGCCCTTTTGGAAACTATTTCAATTATCAGGAATAAGTAGAATGCGCTCCGCCGGCAGGGGCTCCGCTGCAGGTAACTTTGCCATCAATAGCAACAACGTAAGAATTGGAATTGACGGCGGGGCAAACCGGAAGCTTGGTGCCCTGAAGAAGGCTGATAATCGAGATGGTAGAACCCTTAGAATTCAACGTACCGACCGTCGTGGCAGAGGTAAGGGTTGTAGCTACCAAACTGCTGACAGGATCTGAACCGTCGACTGTACCCATCATGATATTGTTCATCTGGGAGGAAAGTGTCCTGGCATTGGAAGCGCAGGTCTTATCCTTTGCATTCTTGGTGACAGCGCTGTAAATCGGAACGGCAACTGCGACAAGAATAGCCATGATAACAACAACGATCATGAGCTCGACAAGGGTGAAGCCTTTTTTGTTTTTCTTCATAAACTTCATTATGAAACACTCCTTTATTAAATTTTATATTTATGACGTAAAACGCCATTAATATCGTAAAGGGGAGATAAAAACCAAACCGTCGCAAACAACGGGAACAATCCGTAACCTTTGTTCATATTGTAGCATTATTCTTTTGGTTTGTAAACAGTTTTTTAAAATTCAGCACATTGCACAACGACACTCGTTACAGCTTATGCAAAATGTTGAATTTCTATCTATTGATTATGGTTGCTCTTGCTGCAGGCAACCCTAACATAGACAGCACCTTCCGATGTGTGAACCACTTCAACCGACAGCGTCCCACCGCTTATGCAGCAAAGGCTGGACGGATTTTGCTCCTTGCCAATTAACCACGCGCCGACATCGGACACGTCCGCGTTCGGTCCCGTGCCGTCCGCGTTTTTAAAGACCGGCTGCCCGTTGACGTTCAAAATTTGAAAATCCGGAATCGTCTCCTTCTCCCCGGTAAAAACACCGTTTATATAGTTTGTCAGCAGCGCTGACAGCACTTGACTGTTATTGAGGCACGTCTTTTCTTCCACCGATTTCGTAACGGAAACATATACGGGAACAGCCACAGCGACGAGTATCGCCATAATAACGACGACAATCATCAACTCGATAAGCGTAAATCCTTTTCTGGAGCACAAAATACTATGTGCGTTTCTCAAAATATTAGCCTCCAAATGTTGAAATCGGGTTGTTCATCCAAACACCGGTGCTCTCGGTACATATTACTCTTTAATTTTCAGTTTGTAAATAGCTTCTAATAAAAAACTATCAATAATTATCAATACAAAAGCATCAAGTACGCAAAAAGCGACGGCAATTAAGAATTGACAAACCGCTTTGAAAAGAGGTATAGTTAAGTATATTATGGAAAGGTTTGATGAATGTGCTGAAAAAAACAAAAGACGAACGCCTTATCGTTTCTTTTTCGGTTCTTCTCGCCGCTTTTTCGCTTCTGGCCGTTTTTGCCGTTAAGGGTTGTTTTATATTCGGTGACGCGTCCTTGGCAGCGGGGGATGCCTATCGACAGTACGCACCTCTTCTTGAGGAACTGCGCACACGGATTTTCGACGGAAGCTTTCTATATTCTTGGGCGAACGGACTGGGATCGAGCTTCTACGCGACCGGAACGTATTATTTTTTCAGTCCGCTCACGCTTTTAGTCGTTCTGATTCCGGGGCTTTCGATTTTTAAGGCGTTTGATTTAATTATTCTTCTCAAAGCGGCGGCCGCCGCCGGTACATTCTCGTATTTTCTGTTAAAATCCTTCGGGGAAAAGAAGGCGATTATCCCGGCCTTTGCGCTTTGCTACGCGTTCTGCGGTTTTTTTACCGCCTACAGCTTTAACACCATGTGGTTCGACGCCCTGGTGTTTCTTCCTTTAATCGCGCTCGGAATCGAAAAAATTACCGAGGAAAAGAGCGGCCTTTTCTACTGTATTTCACTGGCGCTCGCCATATTGTCCTGCTTTTATACGGGATATATGCTCTGCCTGTTTTCCGTACTGTATTTCTTTGTACGTCTGCTGGGGAACGAGGGTTTGACAACATCTCAGAATAAATTTATCGCTCAAGAA
>CAZEXA010000152.1:0-2594 GCA_964516565.1 uncultured Eubacteriales bacterium
TTCCCCCAAAATGCAACTCGCACCGCAGGGGTGGCGCGGATACATTGAAATGCGTCCGGTTACGGAATTTAAAAGGCAATAATCCGTTTCAAAGTTAATATAACCGGCGGTAAGACACAAAAGGTGCCTTGCCGCCGGTTAAAGCTTCTATTTAACAAATTATTTACCGTTTCATAAAACGGTGTACACACATAACGATTATTATCAATATGTAATCTGAGGAAGGATTTGATTTTTTTGATACAAACGCGATACAGTTGTAGAAGTTTTTACGCGCTTGGAACATTCAACAGCATAAAGATACCGGACCGAGCCGATGAGGCGCTGCTGGACAGCGCGGTCAGGAGAGTTCGTGAAATTGAAAGGAAAATGTCTGTCTTTTTTAAAGATAGTGAAATTGCGAGGCTCAACCGCTTGGCGGGAAAAAGCTCTGTACCGTTAAGTGACGATACATTCCTCGTGTTAAAACATGCAGCGGAGATTTCAAAAGCGTCCGAAGGAGCGTTTGATATCACGCTCGGTCCGCTGATTAATCTTTGGAGGAGAGCGGGCAAAGAGAATCGTATCCCTTGTGAGGAAGAGCGTGAGGCTTGCAAAAAACTTTCCGGTTATGAGGATGTGCTGTTTAAAGGCAGCAATCTTGTGGCTTTAAGGCGTATAGGACAGGCGGTCGATCTCGGCGGGATTGCCAAGGGATATGCCGCTGACGAGGTCAGAAAGTTGCTTGTTTCACAAGGCGTAGAGAGTGCGCTCATCAATTTGGGAGGAAATGTCGTCACGATTGGTCTTCGTCCGGATAAAAGCCTCTGGAAAGTCGGACTGCAAAATCCGAACAGTCTGCGGGGCGCGCTTTTCTGTTACCTGGAGGCGGAGGATAAAACGGTCGTTACCTCTGGCGGATATGAGCGGTTTTTTATGAAAGACGGCGTCAGATACCATCATATTTTAGACCCGAAAACAGGGACGTCTGTACAAAGCGGACTTTTAAGCGTCACGGCTGTCTGTAAAAGCTCAATGGATGCGGACGCTTTGACAACGGCGTTTTTCGTCCTCGGACCTAAGCGAGGAATACCTCTGTTTGAACGATTCGGCGCCTCGGCGGTATATGTGACCGAAGGCGAAGAAATTTATGCTTCCGTTGATTTGGCGGGAACATTGAAAGGAAGTTAGGGAAGTGTATGAATAAAGAAAAACGCAAAAAGAAAATAATACAGATCATACGTCTTATTTTACAAGTCGCATCATTTATATTTTTGCCCGCTTTATATTACAATGCCTTCAACGGCATTCGCCTGCTTTTCACGGCGATAATCCGTCAGGACATGACGTCTGTCGGACTTATGGATGTAATCGGGTTAATCGTTGTGATACCGCTGACGTTATTGCTCGGCAGATTTTTCTGCGGCTGGATGTGCGCGTTCGGCTCCTTCTTCGATTTTATTTATCTTTTGGCGCACAGAATCTTTAAGTTTCGGTTCAGGATGAACGAAAAGGCGGACGCTGTGCTTAAAAACTTGAAATATGTCTGCCTCGTCGCGGTTATGGTGCTCGTCTGGTGGCTGGGTCTAACGGTGTTTTCAAGCGCCAACCCATGGGATGTTTTTGGTATGATTGCGACGGTGGGAAAAATGCCGGCTCTGACTTATGCCGTCACCGAGCTGACGGCAGGCTTTGTTATCTTTTGCCTGCTTATTATCGTGTCAGCTTTTTATGAGAGATTCTTCTGCCGGTATTTGTGCCCGCTCGGAGCGATTTTTACGTTGATTTCAAAGCTGCGGCTCACGAGAATAGCCAAACCGACGGAGAAATGCGGTAAATGCCGTATCTGCACCAATAATTGTTCGATGGGTATTCCGCTGTATAAAAAAGATAAGATTGCGTCCGGTGAATGCATTAATTGTATGAGGTGCGTTGAGGTCTGTCCGCGCAGTAATGTCTCGTTTACCGTATCCGGTAAAAACATGAATCCGCTTGTCGCCGGTACCGTTGCCGCCGCGGCGATGACCGGAGTGTATCTTTTTGGAATGCTTCCCTCTTACACCGACGGAGCTGTCGGCGAAATAGTTGCCGAAGAGACAGTGTCGGTCTCTGAAACAACGTCCGTAATTGACGAAACCACCCTTGCGGAATCGACAAAAGCCGTGACCGAAGCGGCGGTAACCGTTCAGTCTACAGAACCGTCAATAAAAACAGAAACGGTAACAGAAATGTCTGAAGAAGCTGAAACGACGACAGAACCGTCCGAAAAAACCGAAACGGGGAAATACAAGGACGGGACCTATACCGGGACGGGAACCGGTTTCCGCGGAGCGACGACCACAGTTACCGTGGACATAGAAAACGGGGAGATTGTTGACATTTCCGTGATTTCCTACGGGGACGATCGTCAATTTTTTGAGAGGGCTTTTACGGAAATTTCAGGAGATATCATTAAAAAGAAAACAACCGATGTCGATACGGTTTCCGGCGCGACCTTCAGCAGTAACGGTATTCTGGAAGCGGTGGCCGCCGCGCTCGGACTGGATTTCGCCAATCCGAACAACAGTCTGCCATCCGGCAACCACGGTCGTCGCTAACTCGATTTGACCTCTTGT
>CAZEXA010000152.1:2604-2846 GCA_964516565.1 uncultured Eubacteriales bacterium
CAGGCTCAGTGATAGTCAAATTGCGTTAGCTTATAAACGGACATAAAAACATCGCTCGGCCTTTCTTAGGCAACGGGCGATGTTTTATAATTGCGCGGAACTATGTTCTCCAGTACCATGCGCCATCCGCGGTGCGGTCCATGTAGCCGTACTCGATCAAATACCGGCGCAAGGTGACGTAATCCTCAAAAATATCGCGCAGGATATCGTTGACCTCGGGCTCGGTGTAGCTCCTTTTCGGC
>CAZEXA010000153.1:0-2797 GCA_964516565.1 uncultured Eubacteriales bacterium
GACTTTTTTAGAAAAGCGTAATTATAATTCTTTTTGTTTTCTTAATTATTACGAGTCGCTCCCCAAAAGAATAACGCTACCGTTCCGGGACCTGTATGGCTGCCGATAGTGGTTCCGACGTTGTTGATCTCGACCTCGCCGCAAAGATTTTTAAAACGGTCTTTGATTAAATCGGCTACCGCTTCTGCATCTTCAAGACAAGCGGAATTGGAAATATAGCACTTGCCGTCGTAATTGACTCCGTTGTCCGCATTATTTTCCATTTTGCCGACAATTTCTCGTATGACATTCTTTTTGCCTCGTATTTTAGCCCGCGATACAAGCTTCCCGTTACAATCCATATTCAAGAGCGGACAGATATTCAATAGCGTTCCCGCCAACCCGGCAGTTTTTGAAATACGTCCGCCCTTAACATAAAAGGTTAAATCGGTGGAGAAAAACCAGTGTTGCAGTTTTAATTTGTTTGCATTTGCCCAGTCATACAACTCATCTATTTCCATACCTTCGTCCCGCAAGTCGGCCAGCTTATCCATGAGCAACCCATACCCTGAAGACGCGCACAACGAGTCAACAATATTCAGTTTTCTGTCGGGATATTTCTCTATAAGCTCATCTCTCGCGATTAAAGCCGAGTTATATGAGCCGGATAGTCCACTGGAAAAAGAAACATGAAGTATATCCTGTCCGGCATCCAAAAAAGGAGTAAAGTAGCGGATAAACTCATCCACATTTACCTGCGACGTCTTCGTTTCGGCGCCATCCGACATAGCCTTATAGAATTGGTCAAACGGTATGCATTTGCCCAAATCATCCGAATAGGTTACATCGTCCAATGTAAAATGGAAGCATACATACTGAATATCGCGTTTTTTAAAATGTTCCTCGGTTAAATCGGCTGTGGAACAACAGCTTAAAACATATTTTGGCATAGCACTTCCCTCATTTCATAATTATATTTCACCATTTTAAACAGCGTTACTCCGCTTTTTTAATCGAAATTGATTCCGATAACACCCATTTATATGTTGGTAATTTGGCATTATATATTATACTCGGTAAATAATCAATTCATCTTTTTAACTGAGTTTACATTTTAACAAAAGACAAAAATAGAATGCTAAGTAAATTAAACAACAAAAAAGCCGCCCCTATAAGAGCGCAGCTTAAAAAATATTGTATTACTGTTATTATTCGAAAAAATGTTCCTCCAGAGCGGCGCACAGCGCGTGGTACACCGGCAGCGTCAGCTCTTGCACCGCGTAAGGCGCTTTTGCCGGAAGCGTTATACAAACATCGGAATCCGCTTTGAGCTTTCCGCCGGTTTCACCGGTCACAGAAATCACCTTACAGCCAAGGGTTCTTGCTGTACGCGCGGCGTTTACTATATTTTTTGAATTTCCGGAGGTGCTAAGGGCAATTAACGTATCGCCCTTTTTGGCGTACCCAAACACTTGCTGGGCAAAGAGCATATCGGCGGCGACGTCGTTGAGAAACGCCGTCATCAGCGAGGTCTGGCTCACGAGAGAAATCGCCGGAAGGGCGTTCTGCAAATTGCCTGTCAGATAGTCGGCGTCTTCATAGCGGGCAAACGCTTCCCTTTGCTCCGCGGATAGCTCGCGTTTTAAGTTGAAGCCCTTCATCAGCTCGCCGACGATATGCTCGCTATCGGCGGCGCTCCCGCCGTTGCCGCAGACGAGCACCTTACCGCCGTGCTCATACGTTTCTTGCAGACAGTCAAAGGCTTTTTGTATATCTGCGCGGCAATCGCAGAGCGCGGGATATATTTTATACAATTCCTTAAATATTTTCATCGCTTACACCATTTCAATATCGTCGGCGATGATACCCAGCGCCGCGTAATCGCCGATGGCGTCGCCGAGCGCCGACGGCACAATCTTCATATTCTCAAAACACAGCGGCAGTGCCTCTCGGCGCACTGCCTCGGTGACAATCGGCAGATAAAAATCGACGTTACGGGCAAAAATGCTGCCGATGACGACAATTTCGGGATTGAGGATATCGGCGAGAACCGCCACTCCCCTGCCGAGGTATTCGGCGCTTAAGGTCATGACCTCTTTTGCCAGCTCGTCACCGGCGTACATCGCATCAAAGACGGCTTTCGCGGTTATCGGCGTTTCGTTTGACAACACGGAGGTTTTTCCTTGTTGTGTCCAAATCTTCAATTGATCGGCGGCAAGGTTCGCGATACCGCCTCCCGAGGCATAACCCTCAAACGAGCCGCGTTTACCGTAGCCTAAGGGACCGTCCTCGGACAGCCGCAGATGCCCGACCTCCCCCGCCATATCGTTTTTTCCGGCATAGAGCTGACCGTTTATGATAATACCGGCGCCCATACCGGTTCCGCAGGTCAAAAAAACGACATTCTCATAGCCCTTCGCCGCGCCGAAGCGAAGCTCCGCGAGCGCGCAGGCGTTGGCGTCGTTGTGAAGAAACACGGGTACGAAAAATCGCTTTTCAAAATACTCCTTGATATGTACATTGTCCCAGCCGGGCAAATTGGGAGGCGACAGGATAACACCTCTTCGGCTGTCAAGCGGGCCGCCGCAGCTAATGCCGATTTTGGCCACGTCAAACGGCGTAATGAAGTTCCTTTTATACAAGGTGTCAACGCCCGTTGAAAGCTCTTCGAGAATTTCCTCATACCCTCTCTCGTCGGTACGCGTGGGAAAAGCAATGCGATCAATTATTTGGTCACAGACAAGTCCCTGCGCCGGCTCCGCTTTGGCGAGTACGGCGGCGCACTTGGTGCCGCCAATATCAATTCCGAGTAAATACA
>CAZEXA010000154.1:0-1934 GCA_964516565.1 uncultured Eubacteriales bacterium
CAGTTGTTTATTGCCGGAAAAATTGACTGGCTCCCGATGGGAGTGGGACTTGCCACGGGAGAACTCGTCGCGTGTCACTTAATAGACGAGAAGTTTATATCAAACCTCTCCGAAGAAGAAAAACGGCTCGGAGATTTTACGCCGGGGCGGTATGCGTGGGAGATTGTTAATATCGAAAGGGTTACCAATCCGAAACTTTGCAAGGGCAGACAGGGACTGTGGAACTGGGACGGAACAACATGAGCACAAAAAGAAAGAGAGGGGAGATAAATGTTCGAGTTTAGCGAAATTAAAAAAGACACTCATTTAGTGTTAAAAATGGCTGATATCAGAAAATATCTTGACGACGAACGCAAAGCGCAGTTGGATAGAATATGCATTGCTATTAATTTTGGACGGCACAGAGACGGCAAATCATCACCTTCGTATCTTGTCTGCAACCACGACGAGCCGTATGCCTCCGAAGTGTTGGCGGTCATTCTTCGAGGAGAAGCGGATAAGAACGTGTGCGAGGTTGAGGAGAGCATTGATTTTGATAATCCTGTCAGCATCGGCAAAATAACGGCACCGACACCTGAGCAAATTATTGAACTGATGAAAAACTTTGAAGCGGAGGACAAAAGATGATATTGATTGACAAAGCACCGAAAATCACCGTTGTCAGCTTTAAGGAGGCTCATGTGCCGGCATCGGGTCGGGCGTGGCTGAGAACACACCTCGGGCAGAAGCTTAGGGTTGCGGGGCTGCTGTACGGAGAGGATGACAACCTGACGGGTTGCCTCATACGCGGGGCGGATGGAAAGAACATACACCTTGATTTTTCCGCAGATACCGGCATTAACTACACACTGCAGCTGCCGGTTGCGGCGGATCCCCCGAAACCTTCATACGGGGACACGCATCACCTGCAGACCAGATAAACGAAAGGAGGTAAGGCGAAATGAAAGACAGTCGCCTCGAGCGGTGGATATATGATTATGTGGTCGCTGTCGTCGTTGGTTACGACAGGCGGGCTTACGAGCTTCGCAACACGCGGCTGCCCTTGCCGGTAGCGCGGCTGTACCAGTCGCTGAACTGTAAGGTTGACAACGCATTTACTGCGGTGTGTCTGCCGCTTGAGGCGGAGATATTACGCAATGCGATTGTAGGGGGTTACGGCTTCGAGAGGGCGGGCACATTTCCGGGAGGGAAAAATCAGTTTTACAGAAAAAAAAGGCGGGTTATGACCGCTATCGCCGTCCGGCTGCAGGTTGTGAAGACAAAAAACACGGGATAGGAACATATGCGCGGCTCTTCGATTAATCGCAGAAAAAATATTTCTGCCCTAAATTTTATTTTTGAGGGTGGCGACTCCGCGTAACGACTTATTATAAAAGGCTTTTCCGGCTTTCGGAAAGGCTTTTTTTTTGCCTAAACATTGGTGACAATTTCGAGTAACTTTTATTGTAAAATAACCCCGGTAAAAAACATACTGCCCCGAAGAGGGCGAGAGGGGGTAAAAAAACGGTGAACAACAGTATAAACGATACAAACGACAAAGAGGAGAGAAAACTGACCGATGAGGCGCGCGCTCGGATCGCGGCGAGTCTGACTAAATACAGACCCGTATACTGCCGGCAGATATACGAATACTTCGCATCTTACATTAACGACGCGGACGACGATCTTGTTGACGCGGACGGAAATCCGAAAAAGCGCGAGGGAAAGAAAGCGCTGCGGCCGCGGCGGCACGGCTTTCCGACATACACAAAGTTCGCGACAAAAAAAGGAGTGACGCTGCGCACCCTTGAGAACTGGCGCAAAACATTTCCGGAGTTTGGAGAGGCGTGCGAGGAATGCGACGGGCTGCAGGCTGATATTCTCACTGAGAAGGGGCTGACCGGAGCTTATCAGGGGATGATAGTCCGCGTGCTGCTTTCTGCCAAGCACAACAT
>CAZEXA010000154.1:1944-2711 GCA_964516565.1 uncultured Eubacteriales bacterium
CATTGTAGAGCGCACCGCAACCTCGCTTCAAGCCAACACCACGCTTACAGCCAACGCAACTATAAGCTCGATATCCCCCGGCGACAGGCAGATTATATCAAACCTCGAGCGGCGGCTTATGAGCGGCGGAGAGATTGGC
The DNA here is from genome assembly GCA_964516565.1 of uncultured Eubacteriales bacterium. GTDB lineage: Bacteria > Bacillota > Clostridia > Oscillospirales > Acutalibacteraceae > DTU089. Next base: position 2,084 of record CAZEXA010000154.1, read on the forward strand.
GAGATAAGCGAGGAAGGCGGAGCGGTGGAAGATGACAATGACGGATAAGGATCTCGCGCTGAAGCTGCAGGCACTGCGTGAAGCCGAATATAAGCACTGCACTAATGACTTTGAGTATTTTATAAACAATTACGGCTGGCTTGAAGACAAGGACGACCCCGATATAGTGATACGCTTCAATCTCTGGCCGGAGCAGCGGCGAATACTGCGATCAATCCACGAACACAAGCTGAACCAGATACTCAAAGCGCGGCAGCTGGGCATTACATGGCTTGCGCTCAACTATGTGGCGTGGGATCTAATGTTTCACGGCGGGCATTCATGCGTGGCGCTTTCAATCGGAGAGGATGAGGCAAAGCTGAAATCCACAATGACGTCGCTGCCGGCAACGAAAAAAGCGGGACGCTCGCTGACAGCAAATATCATTCTCATTGACGAGTGGGCTTTTCAGATATACGCTCGGGAAATCTGGACCTCCGCGTTTCCAACCATCAACAGATTAACAGGCGGCAAGGTGATAGGCATATCGACAATGCTGCGCGGAACGCTCTTCGAAGAGATATGGACGAGCGAAAACGACTTTAATAAGCTGTTTCTCAGTGTATTTGCTGACCCGAGGCGCACAAAG
>CAZEXA010000155.1:0-2493 GCA_964516565.1 uncultured Eubacteriales bacterium
TTCCATTCGGAAGAATATCTGCCATGACAGCAGAGATAACTCCGGAAAATATTTCACACGTTTCTTGCGGAGCTACCAATGGTTCTGCCACAGTGGCGCATAGCGGGGGATTTTCTCCTTATACCTACCTGTGGAATGATCCTGCCTCACAAACTACTGCCGCGGCAAGTAATCTGGCCGCAGGCACATATGCGGTGACCGTTACTGATTCTGTAGGATGCACTGCATCTTCATCTGTAATCATAGATAATCATTGCCTGACCATCACCAAGGTCGGATTGCCCGATACCATCAATGCTGGAGATCCTCTTACTTATACGATTACTGTCTATAATTCAGGATCTGTATCCGAAGAATCCATAACAGTAAATGATGCGATTCCTTCATCCCTAACTGTTATTAGCGCCACACCATCGGCAGGAACATGGACAGCACCCGTTTGGTCCATTGGTACTCTTGGTGCAGGAACAACAGCCTCCCTGGTCATTGTTACTACCTCAAGTCCAGGTTTAGACAATGGAACTACGATTATCAATACTGGAACCGCGAATAATCCAACAACCGTTGAATATCCGGGAAATTATTCCTCAGCCGACACCGCCATGGTTAATACATCGGCTGATTTAGGTATTGTTAAAAACTTTATCCAATGGATACAGATTCCACCTTATAAGCCATTGATTGAATATTCTATCACAGTAACAAATAATGGTCCCAGCATTGCCCATGGAGTGGTGATTTCTGATTCGACAGTTATGGGTAGTCCCGGCTTTGATGTGAATGGAAAATTCTTCTGGTCCTTAGACCAGGTAACCTGGAATGAGTTCACTGTAGGACCTCCCTTTGTTTATCCGATAAGCCTGCCTTCATCTATTGATTTGCAACCGGGTGCAACATTTATTTTGTACTTCAGAGGCGAATCCAAAACAGGAACCATTCATAATAAGACGTTCATCAATTATTCCACAGCCTCAAGCTTTGACAGCGATCCTGTCATCGCAAACAATACAACGATGATTACCCATAATCCTGGTGACAACGTTGATATTTCTGTTGTAAAAACAGCCAGTCCATATCCTGTTTTTGCTGGCGACACCTTAACATACTCACTGGTTGTTAATAATAGCGGACCCGACGGTGCACTAAGCGTGATGGTTTATGACACCTTGTCTCCGGTTTATTTTGATATTTCGAATGCGTACTACGATATTGACGGTGTCCCTCAGGGAATCTGGACAGGATCAGACACTATCCCCACCTTAGGTGACGACGTATCAGCCACTATTACTATCAAGGTGCCGGTACTCTCAAGTGTCCCTAATTCTGCAATAATTCAAAATATTGCCAGCGCATATAGCGGAGAAACAGATACAAATCCAGCCAACAATAAAGACACCGTTACCACTCTTGTAATCAATTCCACAGATATCTCAATTTCAAAAACTGATAGTCCTGATCCGGTAGCCGGCGGCGCTACCATTACATATATTCTTATCGTAACTAATCATGGGCCATCAAATGCCAATAACGTGATTGTTTCCGATACACTGCCTGCTGCGATAACAGGCGCCACATACTCCATTGATGGAGGCACATCAGCACCCTGGACAGGTAGTGTCAACCTGGGCAACATGCCCACATCAGGACCTGCGAGCTCAGATACCGTGATAATAACGGGAACTGTTGACATCAACACATGTTCCCCTCTATCGAACATCGCTTATGTTACAAACTTAATTGACGATACCAATCCGGCTAACAACAGCGATTCGGAAAGCACCACAGTAAATGATGTTACACCTCCGACCATAGCCTGTCCTTCCAATGTCAGCGTTAGTGCTGACGCCGGACTTTGCACCGCTTCAGGAGTTGCGCTCGGCACACCAGTTACCGGAGACAACTGCTCCGTGGCTTCTGTGGTGAACAATGCGGTTGAGCCTTTCGCTCTGGGTAATACCATTGTAACATGGACCGTCACCGACGGCAGCGGAAATACCGCAACCTGTCAGCAAATTGTTACCGTAAATGGAATTCCTCTTGCGGTCAATGATACGGTTTCAACCAACGAAGATACACCCCTGAATAACAATGTTGTTTTGAATGATCTGGGGCTGTGTGATATCCCATTGATAGTCACCAAACTTACCGACCCCGCAAACGGCACACTAACTGTCAACTCCGATGGTACCTATACTTATACTCCCGACCCAAATTTCCACGGTACGGATAGCTTTAATTACATCCTTTGTGATACAAATAATGATTGCGACACAGCAACTGTGTATATTACAGTTAATAGTGTTAATGATTACCCTATAGCAGTTGAAGACACCAATAGTATCTCCGAAGATACTCAATTGAACGGTTCCGTTGCAACCAATGACACTATCAGCGGTGACGGCGGTAACGTATGGTCGCTCGTAGATGATGTAAACAACGGTACGCTGGTATTCAACAACGACGGCTCGTATACCTATACCCCGAATGCCAACT
>CAZEXA010000156.1:0-2381 GCA_964516565.1 uncultured Eubacteriales bacterium
GACCGACCCGAGAAGAACGATTTGCTCGACCGTCAAAACCGTCTTTCCCGAGGTACCGGTGCTGCCGGTGCGCGTTTTTGGGGATATTCCTAAGGAAAAAATATTTGATGTTATGCGCGAGATTAACCGCGTTGTACTCGAAAAACGGCTCGGACGAGGCGACACGGTTATTCCCAATGTGTTGGATTTGGGCGTCGATATCATTGCCACCAGCGATATTTTAAAGCAAGCATTATAAAAACAAATGAAAGAGGGATTAGCATGAGCAATAAGCCGTACAAGGACTTCGAGCCCCAATGGGTCAAAAAGACCGCCCCCGCTGACAGTTACCGTTCGATTTTCCGTTGGGGCGATCCGGATTTCGTCAAATATCCGAAAGAATCGTTATACAAAATGATGAAAGAAATCTTTCTGATGACCGATGACGATTTCAAGGATTTCGCCTTAAGCACGGGCTTTGACAAGGTAAAGCTCGACGCCCCGTCAAAGATAGCTGCAAAGCATTTAGCCGCTCTCAAGGCGATTGTCGGTGAAGAGAATGTGTCGACCGGGGACTATGAGCGCCTTTCTGTCGCCTATGGCAGCACCGCTTATGACCTGCTCAGGATGCGCCAGGGGCGGTATGACAGCCTGCCCGACGTCGTCGTCTATCCCGGAGAGTCGGATGAAGTTCAAAAGCTTGTCGATTACTGTGTGAAGAATAAGATCCCCCTGTATGTCTACGGCGGCGGCAGCAGCGTGACGAGGGGCGTCGAACCGATTAAGGGCGGCGTTTCGCTTGACATGAGAAAGCGCTTTAATAAGGTGATTTCCTTTAGTGAGGTCGATCAGACCATTACGGTACAGGCAGGGTTGTCCGGTCCCGCCCTCGAGGAAGCGCTCCACAACGCCCCGACGCTCTATGGCGCCAAGCGTCCGTACACCTGCGGCCATTTTCCGCAGTCGTTTGAGTACAGCAGCGTCGGCGGCTGGGTCGTCACTCGCGGCGCGGGGCAGAACAGCACCTATTACGGTACGATTGCCGATATCGTTCTCTCCCAGAAATACGCGACCCCGCGCGGCACTTTTCAGACGAGCCACTATCCGCGCGAGGCGACGGGACCTAATCTCAATCAAATTATGATGGGCAGCGAGGGTACCTTCGGCGTATTGACGGAGGTCACGCTCAAGGTGTTCCGCTGGATGCCCGAGAACCGCAAGCGTTTTTCCTATATATTTAAGAACTGGAATATCGCCATGACCGCCGCACGTGAAATGATGCAGTGCGAGTGCGGCTATTCCTCGGTTTTCCGCGTGTCCGACCCTGAGGAGACCAGCCTGATGCTGCGTCTGTATAATGTTGACGACACCCCCTTAAAGCACCTGTTCAAGGTCAAAGGCTTTAAGGATATGGAGCGCTGCCTTTTCATCGGATTTACCGACGGCGAAAAAGGTTTTTCAAAGAACGTCGCCCAGAATATCGCGCGTATCGCCAAGAAGCACGGCGGTATGAGCATGACCTCCTATGTGACAAAGAGCTGGGAGCACGGACGCTTCACCGACCCGTATCTCCGTGATACGCTGATGGACTTCGGCATCACGACCGATACCTTAGAGTGTACGGTCAACTGGTCAAACATGGCGCAGGTGCATAGGGATGTCCGGCGCGTCTGTCATGCACTGCCGAACACGGTCGTCACCACGCATATGTCTCACTGCTACCCGCAGGGCGCCAACCTCTATTTCATTTTTATCACGAAGATGGCGGACGCCGAGGAATTCAAGAAGTATCATTCTTCGATTCTCGACGCCATACAGAAATCGGGCGCGGCGATAAGCCACCACCACGGCATCGGCAAGATGTTCGCCCCGTGGCTTGAAGGGTCGCTGGGGAAAACCGAGTACGGCGTGTTCAAGGTGCTCAAGGATTATTTCGATCCCGACTACATGATGAATCCGGGCGGAACAATCGGGCTGGATTTACAGGAAGACGAGAAACGGTTTTTGAAGTAATATCCAGCGGAATAAAAAGGCAAACAGGCAGTATGTATAAGTTTGTAGCTTTACATACTGCCTTGCTTATTTGGAGGCGACGGATATTATCAATGGCTGAAGGAAACGTTTCGTTATAATACAATGATGTTTCTTAGTTAGTAATTGTATCGGAATAATCAATACTTACCAGTTTCCCTTTATAAGGATGTAGGCAGCTTGACACATAGATAATATGATATTGAACTTCGTTGCTACACACTACTTTGCTATATTGAAAATCACCGGGACATGAGAGCTGTACCGAAACGGAAGGTGATATATAAATATATATTACTCTATTTTTCTCACTCATAGGGAGTGTCCCGCGCTCCGTGTAAATGGAATAATTTACAAATAATTTGACCATA
>CAZEXA010000157.1:0-2368 GCA_964516565.1 uncultured Eubacteriales bacterium
TCTGTCGCCGCGTTACTCGCGCCGCTGATAACGAGGGACCGGCAAAACCACGTCAGCGCTCTTCAATACGCCTCAAAACGCGGGCGCAGGACGCTTATGAGCCAGTTTGCCGCCGCCATGACCACCGCGTTTCTGGTTACGACCGCGCAGCTTTTTGCCTTCGCGGTCTTGCTGTTCACGAGTCCTGCAGGAGAGTTTTTAGACGCTCCAATCAATTCTTTTTCCGTTTTCAGACAAGTTTCCTTCTGGTTTTCCGGCAGCTTTGGGGAATATCTGCTGCTGCTCACGGGACTCGTCTATTTACTTGCCTTTGCGTGTGCGGGATTTCTATTTGCCCTTTCAAAGGGGAGCAAGAACTATATATCGCTTCTCTTTAAGGTTGTACCATTTGTATTTTTACTGGGTTTTACATCAATGTTACTTTCCGATTATCCGTTGGCATTTCGCAATGGTGATACCAACTATTCGTTGGCTGCCTTGACTCATGTACCGTATATCGAATTTTGGCTTCTCGGTTTCCTCTGTGCGCTCGGAATGGGAATCTGCGCGCTTGTTTTAAAAAGACATAAAACCGCTGAAAATATTTAAGAAAAGCTCCCTCGCTCAAAAAAGAGCGGGGGAGTATAGCACTTAGAGTTATAACGGTGACACCGCGGCGTCGATAACCTTTGTCACGGCGTTTGACAACCCGTCAATTTCACACTGCGCCGCAGCTTCATTTTCGCAGATAGCCGACAGGTAGATTTTCAGCTTCGGCTCGGTGCCCGACGGGCGCACGGTGACGGTCAGTCCGCCGCCCGCGAATTTGAGTACGTCGCTTTTCGGCAGTCCCGTGACGTCATTTAAGTAATCGGTGAAGGAGTCCGCCGGAAAACCGGAAAAAAACACCGGGTCACGCTTGCGGAAGGCAGCCATGAGGCGTTTGATTTTTGCCGCGCCCGCTTCACCCGCGAAGGCAAAGTCGAGCAGCTTTGTCTTTTCATATCCATGTTCCGCATAAATTTTTTTCAATACGTCCGTAAGCGTCTGACCCATTGACTTATAGTATGAAACCGCCTGTACGGTGAGTAAAGACGCGCCGATGGCGTCCTTGTCGCGTGCGTAATCCCCGGCGAGATATCCGCAGCTCTCCTCAAATCCGAAGACAAAGCGCGCACTTTCTTCGCCTAAAAGCGTGATCTGTTCGCCGATAAACTTAAAGCCTGTCAGAACGTTTATAAGCTTTACGCCGTATTTTGCGGCGATTTTTTCTGCTGTTTCAGCGGTGACGATTGTCTTTACGGCAACGAGGTTTTTCGGCATCGTACCGTTCTGTACGCGGAGCTTACAAATAAAGTCAAACAATATCAGCCCGATTTCGTTGCCCGTGAACAAGCTCATGGTGTCACCATTAGGAACGGCGACACCGAGGCGGTCGGCGTCGGGGTCGGTGGCGATACAGACGTCGGCGTTTTCTTTCCTACCAACCGACATAACGAGCGCCATCGTTTCCGGCAGCTCGGGATTCGGCTTTCGGCAGGTCGGGAAGTTGCCGTTTGGCTGTTCCTGCTCGCTCACGACGGCGACCTCCGTATTGCCTGCGCGCTGTAAAATTTCCGTAACAGGGATCAGTCCCGTGCCGTTTAAGGGGCTATAGGCGACTTTTACGCGCACGGCGGGGGAGAGCAGCCCTGTTTTCAGAACGGCTTCGTAAAAAGCTTCATAAACACTTTCGCCAATGGTGGGAATATCCGCGCTTTTGCCGTCGAACGGCGCGAAATACGGCTCTTTATCAATATACGCGGAAATCTCCTTTGCCGCCTCGGGCGTAATCTGGCAACCGTCGGCTCCGTAGACCTTATACCCGTTGTACTGCGCCGAATTATGGCTGGCGGTGATGACGATGCCCGCGTCCGTGTGCAAATGACGCACAGCAAACGAGAGCAGGGGTGTCGGTGCGAGGCTTTGAAAGATGAACGCCTTGACGCCGCACTTTAAGAACGATTTGGCGGCCGTTTCGGCGAATACGCGGCTGTTCAGGCGGCTGTCGTAAGCGACAGCGCACGACGGCGTGTCCCCGTGCGCCTTGAGGTATGCGGCAAGCCCTCTTGAGGCGCGGTTGACCGTATAGACGTTCATGCGGTTGGTACCCGCCCCCATTATTGCCCGCAGCCCTCCCGTGCCGAATTCCAGTTCTCCGTGAAAGCAGTCAGACAACTCGCTTTGGGGTGTTTCGTTCATAAGGGTTTTAAGCGCCGCATCTGTTTCGGCTTGTTTTAGCCAGAGGGCGTATTTTTCCTGCCATTCCACTTAAGAGCCCTCCGCTTTCAGAAGTTCAAGATTTTTAGTAATCATCGCGGTTCTCTGCTTTACGCAGTCAACCGAGCGC
>CAZEXA010000158.1:0-1091 GCA_964516565.1 uncultured Eubacteriales bacterium
TAGCGCAGTTGGCTGTTAACCAATTGGTCGTCGGTTCGAATCCGACCCCGGGAGCAAGCGATCCGTATTAGGATCTATTCTTACTAAAACAAACAGGATTGCTCCTGTTTGTTTTAGTTTTAAATCGAGGACACTTAATTTATGGATGTTGGCAAATTAATAAAAATTTATAAAATTTTTAAGGAAAGAGATCTCGGAGTCGAAAATGACCATGGTGCTGGTTCAGAATCTTTTGATGATTTTTGCGGCTTAATGAAAAGAATAACCGATGATCAACAAGAATTAATGATGTATTTATTGCAAAAATATTTAAGAATGGGGACTGCGAATTATATAGGGTTATTACCAGAATTATTAAAAAAAATAGATTCTTATGTAAATACTGGAGCAGAATTATTGTTTTTTTCTGCTGAGTCTAATGAAAATAACAAAAGTGGTAATTTTCTTTTATATTGTCTTAAGACGTTGGTAAAAGTTAATAAAATTTTTAAAAATGCAAAAATTAATAATAGTAATTTATCTAATAATGAAATGATTCGATATGTGATGAAAAAAACAAACTCATATTTAATTTTGTTAGATGATTTTGTAGGAAGTGGTGAACAGGCTAGTACGGAGGCCGTAAAATTTTTAGAAAATGGCGTTAATAAAAACAATTTCTTGGTCGCCTGTTTTGTTGCCCAGAAGCAAGGAATAGAAAAATTAGCTAAATTGGGGATTGATGTTATTTATTTAGAAAAAAGAGATAAAGCTATCACCGAAGATTATAGTTTATCAAAAGAAGAAAGAGGATATTTTATCAAAACAATGTTGGATATCGAAGAATCTATAAATGTTTTGCCAAAAGAGAGTTTTGGTTATAATCAAGTCGAAGCCACTGTAACTATGGGTAGAACCCCAAACTCTACATTCCCGATATTTTGGAAACCCAATGGTAAAAGGAGGGATAATTATATAAAAGCGCCTTTTCCGAGGCATTAATTAAATAATATGTTAAATGAGAAGAACTTATTATTTTTGTTGTATGTAATTAAATATAACAAACCTATCGATTCATTAATTTCAATAGGTTTTGAATATTCACAAATTGC
>CAZEXA010000158.1:1101-2368 GCA_964516565.1 uncultured Eubacteriales bacterium
TCATTTATGATCTTATTGGAGATGGTAATTTAGAAGATAAAGATGGAAAAGTTATTTTAACAAAAAAAGGAGAAGAAAATTTTATTAGATTATCTACAAAAAAAGGAAATGAACAATTTTTTCTCACGATTCCAAGGGACATAATGGAAGAAAAAATAAATAAAAAAAGCATTTTTTTGCCATCAAAAGGTTCTAAAATATAAATAAGATAGCCCGTTAGAAAAATACTAAAAAGGATAGTGATTGGCGATTCGCCACTCTTGTGCGTACTTATTTTCAAGCCTCACTCATAACGCTGGCGCAAGCGCCTCACGCGTCATGAGTGAAGCGCACTCTGCGCAGGAGCGCAGAGCTAGCTTACCAGACCCTCAACGTAAGTCTCGGGTCTAGTGGATAAATAGAGAAAAATGTAGCGGGCTATCTTATTTATATTTAATTGTTTTTTTTATGAATTGGGAACAGTATAAAAGCAATTTAGAGAGAGAGGCATTATTATTGGGGTATAATGATAAAAAAATTAAAAGAGTCCTAAAATATAGCGAGAATTTATTTAAAAATAAAGTTCCTGTGATTTTTAATGCGAAACATCTCTCACTCCTTGTAGGATTCAAAACAAAATATATCATGGGGGCCGCTAATTCCCCTGTGCATTATTATAGGAATTTTTTTATAAAGAAAAAGAACGGCAAATTGAGAGAAATATCAGAACCGTTACCAGCATTGAAAGAAATACAGAAGTGGATATTGGATGAGGTACTAGCAAAATTAAGTCCAGAGAAATATGTTAAAAGTTATATTAAAGATAAATCAATTAAGGATAACGCGCGGTTTCATATTAATAAGAATAATATTTTAATAATTGACATAAAGGATTTTTTCCCATCAATAGGCTACGGAAGAATTTTTTACGTTTTTAAATGTGTTGGATACTCAAAAAGAGTGGCTACTCTTTTATCAAATCTTTGTTGTAGAGACGGCTCTCTTCCACAAGGTGCGCCAACCAGCGCACAACTTTCAAATTTAGTGATGCGAAAATTTGATAGACGAGTTGGCGGATATTGTGAAAGATGCAAAATAATGTACACAAGATATGCAGATGATTTAACTTTCTCTGGAAATTTTAATAGAGATGTATTAATTGGCTTTATTGAGATGGTTTTACGTGAAGAAGGTTTTTGTATTAATGAAGGAAAAACTAGAACGTTAAAGCAAAACGCGAAACAAATAGTAACGGGAATTGTGGTAAACAAAAAAATGCAAGCACCTA
>CAZEXA010000159.1:0-2349 GCA_964516565.1 uncultured Eubacteriales bacterium
AGTACGCTGCGCGACGCCGACCGTTTAGCCGTCATCGATGACGGCAAAATAGCGGAAAGCGGTACGCACAAGGAACTGATACAGAAAAAAGGAGAATACTATAAGCTTTACACCATCCAACTCGAAGGGCTGAAAGTCATCAGCATGGAAGAATAGAGATACCATTCATTAAAACCCGGAAAGGACATGAATCTTTTTATGGAAACTATTACGAAACCGGCGTCGCAAACCTTGTCCGACACCATTGATATCGGTCTGCTCGATCTTGAAAAAGCAAAATTTTTTGTGACGCCGGGAGGATTTTTGGGATTAAAGTACGGCGATAAGGAGTATTTGCGTGTTACCTTAAGGCGTGCGCTGCCCGTCGGAAAGCCGATGGAATATATTTCGGTGGCGGATCAGGACAATAAGGAGATCGGCATGATTTCCAGCGTTCATGAGCTAAGTGAAACCCAGCGCGACATCGTGAACGCCGAGCTCAATACCCGGTATTACTGTCCCATTATCTGCGAGGTGAAATCGGTAAAGGATAAGTTGGGCTACGTCTATTTTGAGCTTACGCTCAGCCGCGACGGACAACGCTACGAAAAGACCTGCACCGTCAAGGACATCAGCAAAAACATCCGCACTTTAAGCGACGACCGCCTCATCCTGTTCGATGTCGACGGCAACCGCTACATCGTTCCCGCTTTGCACGGGCTGGATAAGAAAAGCCAGCGCCGACTTGAACCCTATCTGTTTTAATGCGGTAGTGTGAACACGCTCCGCTAACCATCCGGCCTGCCGCCCCACCGGCGGTAAACGGCAGGCTTTTAACCGGTACCGCCGGAGAAACGACAACGCTTATGTTAAAAAACTATATATTTGAATACGATCTCAGTCTGAATGCAGAGCCGGCATCCGGAACGCTGACCTTTGACGAGAGCGGAGGCATCGTCTCTAAGTACGGCGATATGGAGCTTTTTGAGCTGTCCGCTAAGGACGCCGCCGAAATCTCGGTCGCCGCGGGCATCGGCTGCGGCGCGCTCTGTCTGAAAATGAACGACGGCAGTCAAAATCTGCTCTGCCGGTTCACCATGTCCGCCATGAAAGAAGCAGGCGAGTTCTGCAAGCTTGTCAATTATTATATTCAGACAAAAGAGTGCGCCATCCCCGATAAGCGGGAAAAAAACGTATGTGAGAAGTGCGGGCGAACGCTGACGGAGAATATGTCCGTCTGCCTGTTCTGCTTTAATAAAATCAGTGTCTTAAAGCGCGCATTCTCCTTTATGCGCCCGTTTGCCAAAAAAATCATTACCGCCGAATTGTTTTTGACTGTTTCGTCGGTGATTTACCTTCTGGTACCGCTGATCAACCGATTTCTCATCGACGATTATTTGCGCCCGATGACGGGGACGCCGCAAAAAATTATTATTCTCGCCGGCGCCATGCTGGCTGCCCGGACGCTGGGCGAGCTAATCTTTATCCTCAGCTCCCGCATCTTTAACAAATCCAGTATTTTGTACGCTAACCATCTGAGAACCGCGGCTTTTGAAAAGATACAGAAGCTGTCTATGACCTCCCTTTCCAAACGCACCTCGGGCGATCTGATCAAGCGTGTCATGGAGGACACCGAAAACATTAGGGAGTTCATGTCCGATGGCGGACGCTGGGCGGTGGAGCAAATGATTACGTTTGCCGTCGTCATCGTCATCCTCCTCTTTACCGACTTAAAACTGACACTGCTCGCGTTTTTGCCGATACCGGCGGTCATGGCGGGGTTGACCCGCTTCTGGAAGGTCATCAATGTCCGTTATGAGCGGCAATGGCGCAAGGATTCGCGGTGTCAATCCATTCTGCACGACATCATCAAGGGTATCCGGACCGTCAAGGCCTTCGGCAAAGAGGAAAATGAAATCGGAAAATTCTCCGCGGCAGCCCGCGATCTGGCGACGGTATCCTCGGACAACGAATCGCTTTGGGCGCGTCTTTTTCCGCTCATGACATTCTTCTCGGGCGTCGGCGAGTTTCTTGTCCTGTATTTCGGCGGCAAGGACATCATCAACGGCAGCCTTTCCTTAGGCATTCTCGTCCAGTTTACCATGTATATCACCTACGTTTACGGTCCTCTGCGGTGGCTGGTCTCCTTTCCCCGCTGGCTGGCAAGCGCCATGACCAGCATGGTCAAGGTCTTTGAAATTCTTGACGAAGAACCGGACATCCGGACCGCTGAAAATCCCAAAAACGTCCCGGTATCGGGCGGCATATCCTTTGAGGGGGTGTCCTTTGGTTACAAGTCTTACGAACCGGTGCTCAAGAATATCGACCTCACAATCAAACCCGGTGAAATGATCGGCCTCGTCGGGCGCT
>CAZEXA010000160.1:0-2329 GCA_964516565.1 uncultured Eubacteriales bacterium
TATCAGCACGGGCTCGGATAAGAACTGGGAGGGTTTTGACTACGTTATCAACCGCGTGCCGCCTGAGGACTACAAAGCGATAATCGAGCGCTCAAACGGCGGTTGGAGCTTTGATGAGGTAGGTAAAGCCGCATACAGCGTTTCGGGCAATACCTTGCAAATTAAGGTACCCAAAGTGCTGCTCGGTATTGAAAGCGACAGCTTTAAGCTCAACTTCAAATGGGCGGACAATATGCAATACGACGGCGATGTAACGGATTTCTATCTGTACGGAGATACCGCGCCTCTGGGAAGATTTACCTATCAATATACGACTAATTAGACGTTAGACGTTAGAGGTTAGATGTTAGACGTTAGACGTTAGACGTTAGATGTTAGATTTAAAGGAACCTGCCGTTGGCGTTTTAATGCAAATAAAGCAAAAGGAGAAAATCTATGCTCGGAGCGATTATCGGCGATATCGCGGGGTCGCGCTTTGAATTTGATAACTATTTAAAAAAAGATTTTGATTTTTTTACCGAGGAGTGTTACCCGACTGACGACAGCATCATGACGATTGCTATCGCCAAGGCCATCATGGAAACCGACAAACGGCTCGGTGAAAAAGCGCGTATGAGCGGCGCCTACCGCGATTTGCTCGCCGAGCAGGCCGTGCTGTATATGCGTGAAATCGGCCGCAATTATCCGGGCTGCGGCTACGGCGGTCTGTTCTCAAACTGGATGTTCAGCGACGAACCGACGCCCTATAAGAGCTTCGGCAACGGCGCGGCTATGCGCGTCAGCCCCGCCGGCTATGCCGCCCGCACCGAGCATGAGGCAAAAGCCCTCTCCGAGGCGGTGACGTCCGTCACGCACAGCCACAGGGAGGGCATCCGGGGTGCCGAGGCAGTGGCGGTCGTTGTATTCATGGCGCGTATGGGCTATACCAAGGAGGAAATCGCACAGAAAATTCGGAGTGACTACTATTCCTTAGAGCAGACCGTTGACGAGCTCCGTCCGGGCTTCTGGTTCGACGAAACGTGTCAAGGCACGGTGCCTCCCGCCATACAGTGCTTTTTGGAGTCGGAATCCTTTGAGGACGCCGTGCGCATCGCCGTGTCCTTAGGAGGGGACAGCGACACACTCGCCTGCATCGCCGGGGCGATCGCCGGAGCGTTCTACGGCGTGCCCAACACACTGCGTGATAAGGCGCTTTCCTTCCTCGACAGGGATTTGCGGGTCATCTATGCCGAGTGGATGTCCGTATATAAACTATGATCCGGAGAAACATTTTAAACTGTTTTTAAAAACGGGATCTTTGAACAGGTTGGCATTTGCGGTCAAGAAATTCTCTGTCGGGTTTGTTATGCTATAGTCCGGGAGGTGAAACGATGGAGGATAAAACAGATGCCGAAAAAGCAGTTAGCAGGATGAAGGAATATATCGCGGCACATCTTTTCGAGCCGATGACCGCGTGCGACATCGCCCGGGCGGCGGGATATTCCCCGTTTTATGCGGCGCGGATATTCAAGGCGCAAACGGGGTTTACACCCTTCGAATATATCCGCATGAATCGCCTTTCCGGTGCGGCGCACGCGCTGCGCGGGGGAGAGGGGCGCGTTCTTGATGTGGCACTCGACTTTGTCTTTGACAGTCATGAGGGCTTTACCCGGGCATTCACAAAGGCGTTCGGCATCGGTCCGAAGCGGTTTGCGGCGGTTAAACAGCCCGACGGCTGGTTGATTCCCTATCGTGGCAGACTCCTTAGAAATAATACGGAGGTGCTTAGTATGGATGACAACACGGCGGTCATTTTTACACAGATTGTGGAAAGACCAAGGAGAAAACTGCTGCTTCGCCGCAGCAAAAAGGCGGAGGAATACTTTGCGTATTGTGAGGAGGTCGGCTGCGACATATGGGAGGTTTTATGCGGCATCAAGGAGGCTCTGTACGAGCCGGTCGGCTTGTGGCTGCCTGACAATATGCGCCCAAAGGGAACGGGGGTTTACGCGCAGGGCGTCGAGCTGCCCCTTAGCTTTTGCGGTGAAATCCCGAAAAATTATGAGATTTTAGAGCTTCCGGCGTGTAAAATGCTGGTGTTCCAGGGGGAGCCGTTTGACGACGAAGAGTTCGGGGACGCCATTGACAGGCTGCAGCTCCGTATTGAAAAATTCAATCCGGAGGTCTACGGGTATGTTTATGCCGATGAGCTTTCCCCCAAAATGCAACTCGCACCGCAGGGATGGCGCGGATACATCGAAATGCGTCCGGTTACAGAATTCAAAAGGCAATAATTCGTTTCAAAGTTAATATAACCGGCGGTAAGACACAAAAGGTGCCTTGCCGCCGG
>CAZEXA010000161.1:0-2323 GCA_964516565.1 uncultured Eubacteriales bacterium
TATCCGAATCATGCGACGAGAAACATGGTGTCGAATGTCGTGGAAAATCTAGTCGCGTTCGATGTGGGGGGCATTGATAGCACGCTCTCCATGCCATGTTGGCTACCAAATGGTGGAAGCGCGAAGGGCTGGATTGCGATGACCAACGGCATTGTGAATGTTGAAGCCTTGGCGCGTAGTTTGGGCGGAGATAGGATTGCAGACAACGAGATCGTGCGCCCGTTGACGCCGAATCTGTTTTCCACGTTTTCCCTGCCCTACGCATACGAACCGCAAGCGAAATGCCCAATGTGGACGGCATACCTTGATGGAGTACAGCCAGATCCCGAAGCGCGAGAGATTCTTCAAATGCTGGCAGGGTTGGCCTTGGTTCCAGATTGTAGCTACGAGGTATTCTTCATTCTGTACGGCGAGGCAGGATGCGGAAAAACCGTGTTCCTTTATGTGCTAGAAAAAGTTGTCGGGCCGTCAAACGTGTGCGTGCTTCCGTTGTCCAAATTCGCAGAAAAGCACAGCACACACCTGTTGACCGAACATCTGTTGAACATGGTGGGCGACCTGCCAACGAGCGAGGGCCGGGGCGAGGGGCTTCACGGAATCGAAGGCATCCTGAAAGATGTTTCAAGCGGCGGATTGCTTTCGTGCGAACGGAAAAACCAACAGCCCTACAAAGCCCCGGCCATATCCCGTTGCATATTTGCAACCAACAGCCTGCCGACATTCGCGGACAGGACGAACGGAATATGGGATCGGTTCCATGTGGTTCCTTTCGAGGTGCGCTTTCGTGACACCGACCAGCAGAATCCGCACCTGAAAGAACAGGTTGCCGATGCCGAACTCCCCGGCGTGTTCCTGTGGGCCGTCGAGGGGTTGGCGAAATTGCGCCGACTCAAACAGTTTCCGCGAAGTGCGCGAGGAAGGGAGATTGCGGCCAAGCATCGCGCCGACTGTGACCGTGAAGCACAATTCCTGCGGGATCGGTACACCGAGCGGAAGGGCGGATTTATCTCCACGACCATCGCGTATTCCAGCTACAGGACATTCTGTTCGGAATCCGGCTACCACCCCAAGAACGTCGCCAACTTCGCCAACGACGTGCGCCGAGTGTTCCCCGGCGTGCTGGACGAACGGCGCATGGTTGCCGGAACACGCGAGCGCGGATTTCTGAATCTCGATCATATATTCACGGACGAGCTTTGAAGTAGAAATCCAAGATTGCCCACCCTGCCCAGGTCAAAACATCGCCCTATAGCTATCCTAAACCAAAGCATAATTTAGGTTTGTTATAGAGCGATAGTTTGGGGTGGGCAGTCTGGCCAAATCGCCGCCAACGCCACCCAATGTCACCCAACGAACAGCCGCTTTGAATGAAAGAATCCCAGGTCATGAAACTGAATCCAGAATCCACAGCATCAGCCACGACCACCGCCGCCGCCGCTACCCGCTTCCCTGACATATACAGAAACCCAATATGGGGGCGGCACACCTACCCAGCCGATGACATACCCGCGTCGATCATCGCCAACCGCAACAAACTGGCGGAGAAACTGCACCTTGTTCACAACATCCCAACGCCCACGCACTTCACCAGCTACGACGGCGGATTAGGTTTCGACCATGTTGAGGCATTCAAAGACACGGCGGGATGGATATGGGCAATCTGCGGATTGTACGGAGGAGCGAAGCCGCCGCCCATTCTGGAGATGAATCCAACCGCGCCGCTTCATTCCACAAGCGCGGACAGCTACATAGGGAGATATGCCAGCCTCCGGGAATTGCGGGACCGGATTAACGCCGCCGAGAGCGGCGGGCCAAAGTTTGGAGCCTCCCGCCACCTATTCACGGAGCCGCCCGTGCCGCGCAGGAATCGTTTGCGAGGGCGAGGCAGGGCCATGACATAGGCGGCGAGGCCGACGCGCCAAAAGCGACCCTACGGCCCCGGATGGAGCCGCCCCCGCCCATCCGAGGCTGTTTCTATTAGTAGAAACATTTTACTTGGCTTTGGTATCACTCCAAAACCCGCTTTTGTATCATCGCAAAAGAATTGCGCCGTTATACGTATCACCTAATACGCCCGCGCCACGGTTCCAACGACTTCAACGCTTTCCCGTACCCCTCCGCGCCGCTTTTATCGCCTTCTTAATCGTGCGTCCCGGACGAGTGCCACGATCATGCAAATGCCAACGATGCCAGGAAGGGCAAAGTCGCCTTGTGCAAACGCCTCAACGATCATAAGCCCCATTAGGACAAGCATCACCCAATAAAAGATTCTATATCCCCGCGTCAGGGGATAGGCCAAGCCATTCCGACATCTAGGACAAAC
>CAZEXA010000162.1:0-2213 GCA_964516565.1 uncultured Eubacteriales bacterium
GCGTCATGGAGAGTGTGGAAACGCTTCTTGAGGAGGATTTCGTTCCTGAGCGGGACGTCTACCTCTGTTTCGGACACGACGAAGAAGTCATGGCGGCCGGTGATTGCGGTGCCAGAGCAATGGCCGATTTGCTCGCCTCACGCGGGGTAAAGCTTGACTGCGTCATCGACGAGGGCGGCGCGATTCTGCCCGTCAAGGTCAAGGGCGTACTCAACTGCTATTTGGCGGGTATCGGTGTCGGTGAAAAGGGGCATGCGGATTTCCGCATCTCCGTGCTTGCCAAGGGCGGTCACTCCTCGCAGCCGCCCAAACATTCCGCACTCGGAGAGCTTGCCAAGGTCATCCGTAAGCTGGAGAACCATCAGTTCCCGGCAAAGCTTACCTCGCTCATGAAAGAGCTGATTGATCAGATCGGGCGTTATGCCTCTTATCCTGTGCGTGTAGTTGTCTGCAACGCGTGGCTGCTGCGCCCGTTGATTGTCGCCGCCATGAAAAAAATTCCGCCTGCCGCCTGTATGATCCGCACCACGACCGCCGTCACTCAAGCCGAGGGCAGCCCGGCTGCCAACGTTCTGCCGCAGAAGGCGAATGTCACCGCCAATTTCCGTATCATGCCGGGTATGACGGTGAAGGACGTAAAAGAGCATATTCAAAAAGTCGTCGGGGGAAAAGTCTTGGTAGAGCTTATTAAAGGAGAGGAGCCTTCGCACATCTCGCCGACGGATTCCCGCGCTTTTTTAGCCATTGAGGACATTTGCCGCGGCATGAACAAAGACAATATCGTCGCCCCGTATCTCGTCATGGGCGGCACGGACTCCAGAAACTATGAGGATATTTGTCAGAACGTCTACCGCTATTCGCCGTTTCTTGTCGATACGTCTTTGCTGCTGACGTGTCACGGTACCAACGAACGGATTCCGCTCTCGTCACTCCCGGACGGTATCGCGTTCTTCAAAAGATACATAAAAACGCTTTCGCAGAGATAAAGGAACGCCGGGTAATACAGACGCATAAGGAAGTCATTGAATTTTATTGCGGGGCGGCATAACGTCGGCTATGCCGTTCCTGCTTTTTCTTTACGGTTCAACGGTCTGCTCGACCTCGGCCTGTTCTTTTCCCGGTAAAAATCCAAACAATTAAAATTTTTAAAAATCATATTGACTCTAACGTTGCGTTATAGTTTATAATAGGATTACACGGGAGGGATATGCATGAAAACAGTAAATGAAGTCAGCAAAATCACGGGTGTGAGCGTGCGCACGCTGCATCATTATGATGCAATCGGTTTGTTAAAACCCACGGAAGTAACCGCAGCAGGCTATCGGCTGTATGACGATACAGCGCTTAGCCGTTTGCATAACATTTTATTGTTTCGAGAGTTGCAGTTTCCCCTAAAGGAGATAAAAGTAATTCTTAACAGTCCGGATTTTAATTCATCGGAGGCTTTAAGGCAACAAATCGGTCTGCTGGAATTACAGTATAATCATATAGGGAAACTCATTTCATTCGCCCGTGAAATCCAAACAAAAGGGGTATCAAAAATGGACTTTCATGTATTCAACAAAAGTGAAATTGAGCAATACAAAACAGAGGTAAAAGCAAGATGGGGTAAAACTAAAGCCTATCAAGAATATGAGGAAAAAGAAGCCAACGGGCAAGATTTCGGCGATGCAGCTAAAAAGATGATGAGTTTGTTTGCACAAATAGGCGGACTTCGCCACCTATCAGCGGGAGATGAAAGGGTGCAGGAAAAAATTCGTGCGCTACAAAATCTGATTACGGAAAACTACTATACCTGTACTGTTGAAATTTTGTGTGGATTAAGTCAAATGTATGTAGAGGATGAGCGTTTCAAGCGGAACATTGATGAAACCGGCGGAGAAGGTACGGCAGAGTTTGTGAAACAAGCGATTGAGATTTATTGCTCTGAGAAGTAATATAAATGTAAAAGAGCCGGACGCAAAGACTTAAGAGCTGATAACACGCAAGACAAAAATTGCAGCTATCGGCTCTTAGATTATTATAGTTCACTTTTTCAGCATTTTCGAACCGCATCCCTAAAAATTCTGAAAATCCATTGACGCGCTTCCCAAAACCTTCAACGGCAAGGTACGCCGTGTCGAAATCCGCGAGCGCGACCCGGAAAAGACTGTGCATGAATAAGCACAATACCGCAGAGCAGGAGGCAAAACACCTCCTGCTTTTTCGTTTTG
>CAZEXA010000163.1:0-2209 GCA_964516565.1 uncultured Eubacteriales bacterium
CACGGTGGTGTGAGAGGTCGGCTACTCATCTAATGGGTAGCCTCCTACTCGATTGTAAGGTAACAATTCTTTGTTTTGCAATACTGTCAAATGAAATGAGCACCGTTTTGCTTAAAACGTCATAGGAGCACGGACACTTTTCACCGTCAATAAAAGCTTTTTTGATGGGGAAAGGCGTGCGAAGCCGTATATACGCCTTGAAATTGCCCGCGCCGTAAATCTCGGCTGTGATTTTGCCGCCGTCTTCAAAAAGCCTGTTTATACGAACGGAGGTACCGATAACCGATAACGTTTCGTTCTCGATATACTGAAAATCAAAGAGCATACCGCTATTGCCGGGTTGTATTTCCTTATGCTCAATAATCTGAAAATCGGGAGAGAACATATCGGCAAAGAGTCCGCTGAATATAAGCGGTTTGTCATTGATGCTCTCGTCCATTACGGCGGCGATGATATACGGCGGGCGTGTAGCGGTAAGGCTGTTTTTGAATTCGGGTACAAAGCCCTTCCGGCTGACGGCGTCTTTGAAGAACGCGCGAAGAGTGTCTGCATGAGACTTGGAAAAGCCGAATTGACAGGGGTTTATTCTCCAGATGGCCGCAAATCCTTTAAGACATTTATGGATTTCCTTTTCGCTTTTCAGGGTGATGCCGAGCATATCAAAAAGATGCTCCGCGGGGGAGCGGTATTTCCCCGTCCACCAGCTGTTAATCCTATGGTAGGGGTCACTGTCGTCTCCGATATATATCAGCGTGCCGCCGTGCTTAACCCATTCGGAAAGGCTGTTGTTAATATCGGGGTAATCGGGCTTCATATACTCATAGCTGACGATGAGCACGTCATAATCATCCAGGTAGCCTGCATAGCGGCGGGCGTTATCGAGTAAAACAGGGCGTAGGGGGATACCGTATTTTAACAGCGGCAGCGCGAGGGAATAGAAGGAGGGGAACGCGTTCGAGGAAATAAATTTGAGCATCAGCTCCCGCTCCGGGTTATCGGAGGTAAACAATTCGTTTTTGAACCTGCCGATAAGATCGTCGGAGTTCCTTAAAACGGTACCGACCTCTTCCGAAGCCGCTTCGGAGAATTCGGAGTCGGGATAGTCCCTTTGATACAGCTGACAGTCGCCCATCAGTATACCTACCTTCATGGTCTTGTCTTCGCCGCTTTCCATTGTCCCCAAGGTGTGAAAGGTGTTGTTGAGGATACTCGCGTATTCCGGGGGGATATTCTCGGCGTTACTGCTGCCCTTCGGATATTTTTCCTCGAATACGCGGTTAGGCCACGGGCAAATCTCATATTGGTTGATTTTCGGGTGCAGAAGCGAAGCGGCTACCGTACAAAGATAATTTTTCCGATAATCCGTCCAGTCAAAAATCGGGTTATCCTCGATGGGGTCGTGCAGAAACCACATGCGCCTGCCCGTTCCCTTTACAAGCTCCTGCATAACACCGTACTCAAGAAAAGCGGTTTCAAAGGTGCGTTCTTGAAACTCCCCGTCAAACCAGTTTTTTTCTCTTGAAGTGCCCGTCCAAACCTGAGCAATGCAGCCGTCAACCCCGGGTATATCCGCAAGCTTGCCCTCGGGGCTTACAATCTTCCACTGAGTGTAGTTGAGAAGACTGTGCGTGGGTACATAAAACCGTAAATCCCTGCCATATTTTTTCAGGGCATATTCCTTGAGAGCGGCACTGACGCGGTCGATGGTTCGTGAATAAAGATACGCCTTAAGCCTGGCGGTTTTATACCGCGCGTCGAGACTGCTATGCGGGGGAGTCCAATCCTCACGGTAGAACGCTCTGTATTCGCGCTTAAAGCTTTCAGAGTAGCCTGCTCTGTCCCAGAATTCCGGTTCTTCAACGTGGATTGCCTCAACGCCCGCGTCCACGATGACCTTCAGCTTTTCGGTGATATAATCGGCAAAGGAAACGGTAGGCACCATATAGGGAGTATTCACGCCGTGTGAAATCACATTGCCGTAGCGGTCTGTCTGAGATTCGTCCCAATGTTCTGTGCCGTCGTATTCGCCCGAGAGATAGTCAACATAACTGCCCCAGGCAATCCCCGTCATAAAATGAACGACATACCCTTTTTCCCTGAAAACCTGAATTCTTTCAAGGGTGGTTTTGTCAAGACGGTACACCATAACAAAATCGCACTGGTTATCCACGCTTTCGGGCGGAAAGCCGCCGATTTGATAGCCGGTGCG
>CAZEXA010000164.1:0-2204 GCA_964516565.1 uncultured Eubacteriales bacterium
GTTACGACATGTTTAAAGGGAAATAGCAGGAAGCTATGTAATCCCTTCTCACTTCAAGTCGGCGAGCCTGTCAAATTCAATCCTAAATACAAATACTTTTTCAGAGCATAACTTTATCCGGACAAAATTCTGTGTTAAAAACGGTTATCAGGCGGCTGTGTGGATTCATGATTCATTGTGCGCAATCTGAAGGGCTAAAGCAGTGCAGAGCCTAGCCCCTGTATACCAAGCTGTGCCGAAGCTGATATAAAGCCGTTATCAAGCAGTGGGCACTCGTTGAACACGCGACAATATCTACTGTGGCACACGCTGAAACACAGGAGTAGTACTATCTTTTTTGATAATAATTTATGCAGGGACAAAACCTGCTATTGAAATCCTCGAGCCTATCTATAATACTGTTGCCAAAGGACGTTTTGGATGCATCATCAAGTAGCATTTTTGCACTTTGAAACCATAGGTAATTCTGTGATTGAAACATGATTGGGGAATTGTCACCAAAAGATTCTGATTGACAGTATGGTTAAAATGGGAAAATGGGCTTAATACGCTATGGGAGTAATTGATGTATATAGATCATCGTTATGAAGTTTTGGAAAGCCTCGGATCGGGAAGTTGGGCAAATGTATACAGAGTTCGAGACATCCGTTCAAACAAGCTTTTTAGTCTCAAGCTGTTTCAATATCTCTCTTCAGAAGAGCTCTACCGCTCATGCCGAACAAAATGACAGTCGACCGTGATCAAAGCGGCCGGCTTTTTTATGTGTATCAGCGCGGAGCGGAAGACTCCAAAGCGCTGGGCGGTGAGAGCCGTGTGATCCTGTCTCCGCCGGACGTGCTGCACATCCCCGGGCTCGGCTTCGACGGTCTGATCGGCTATAGTCCCATCGCCATGGCAAGGAACGCGATCGGATTGGCAATTGCGACGGAAGAGTACGGCGCAAAGTTCTTCGCAAACGGCGCAGCCCCGTCCGGCGTGCTGGAACACCCTGGCACGCTCAAAGATCCGCAGCGAATCCGGGACAGCTGGAACGCGGCACATCAGGGCAGCGAGAATGCGCACAAGATTGCCGTGCTCGAAGAGGGGTTGAAGTACACGCCGATCGGGATATCGCCTGAACAGGCGCAGTTTCTGGAGACAAGGAAGTTTCAAATCAATGAGATCGCGCGTATCTTCCGCGTTCCGCCGCACATGCTGGCGGACCTGGAGAAATCTTCATTCAGCAACATCGAGCAGCAGTCGCTCGAGTTTGTGAAATACACGCTCGATCCCTGGGTCGTGCGCTGGGAACAGAGCATGTGCAGGGTACTTCTCTCGGAGAGTGAGAAACCTGCGTATTTCATTAAGTTCAATGTGGATGGCCTGTTGCGCGGCGATTACGCCTCACGCATGAGCGGATACGCTACCGCGCGACAGAATGGCTGGATGAGCGCGAACGACATCCGCGAACTGGAGAACCTCGACCGCATTGCGCCGGAGTTGGGTGGCGACCTGTATCTCATTAACGGAGCGATGACGTTACTTGGCGCCCCTCGTTCGGCCCCACAGATAACAGAGCCGGCGAACAAAGAGCAGAAAACGGGCGGTAACCGAAAAATCAACAGACAGGAGGAGTCATCTTGAAAAAATTCTGGAATTGGGTGCGCAACGAGGACGGCACCCGCACACTGACCATCGATGGCGTGATCGCTGAAGAATCGTGGTTCGACGATGACGTCACACCGAAAACGTTTCGCGAACAGCTGAACGTCGGAACGGGCGATATCGTCATTTTTTTGAATAGCCCGGGCGGCGACTGCGTAGCAGCGAGCCAGATTTATACCATGCTCATCGAATATAAAGGCAACGTCACGGTCAAGATCGACGGTATCGCGGCTTCTGCTGCCTCGGTCATCGCCATGGCGGGTACGAAGGTGCTCATGGCGCCGACCAGCCTGATGTTCGTGCACAACCCATTGACCGTGGCCATCGGCGATTCTGAAGAAATGCAGAAAGCAATCGCCATGCTGGACGAGGTGAAGGAGAGCATCATCTCAGCATATGAACTGAAGACAGGGATGTCGCGCCTGAAGATCTCGAACCTCATGGACGCCGAGACCTGGATGAACGCGCAGAAAGCGATCGAGCTGGGCTTCGCGGACGGCATGCTGACCAAAGAGCCCAATCGTGAATCCGATCTCTTGACCAACAGCTATCAATTCAGC
>CAZEXA010000165.1:0-2197 GCA_964516565.1 uncultured Eubacteriales bacterium
TCTTTTTTCTGCAATCTCCACCCAAACCACTCTTGCCATCCGGCGTTCTTTGAGCGTAAAAACACAGCCCTCATTGTTCAGTTTGCTGCCGGAAAGCGTGACGGTTTCTTTAGTGTCCTCGTCGGTCAGCGTATAGGCGGCTTTTCCCTGTGCATAGGGGAAGCGGATGGTCAGCGTGTCCTCGGGGCAGTCCTCCATGCGAAACAGCAGCAGCGCGCCGTTATTCTTCTCGGGGTCAAAGAAGCTATAGGCGGTAAAGCCGCTCTTATCCTCCTGACTGTGCCACGGAGTGTGGACGTAAAAGTCCTTCTGCATATACGGGCGAAGCTTTTGCCACTCCTTCAGACCGAAGCGCAGCATATCAAAATCCTGATTTGGGTCCTGTACGAACTGGGCGTCCACGTTCAGAGCGGGCAGATAGGAGGCGCGCCAAGTGTAGACGTCGCTTCTGCCGGTCGGCGCGAGCTGTGACTCCTTCTCCTTGGTATTGGCGCCGCAAAACGGAATCCATTTGTTGAACGCCGTCGTCATGGACAGGCGCAGCGCCGTGGTGGTACGGTCGTAGTCGCTGCGCAGCATCGGGATACCGCGCCTTAAGGATTCTAAATCGTTACGGCCTCCGCCGCTCGCGCAGGAATCAACAAAGCCGCAGCCGCCGAAGCGTAAGGTGCAGGCAATGATGTCATCCCACATTTTATAGTGGGCGGCGACGAACTTACACTCGGTGATCCCGGCGCGGTTTTCGCCCTCTAAGCCATCGAGATAACGCCAGAGTCCGCCGGGGTCGCTGTTGTTGTCCTCACGGTACATCTCTACTCGGTTCTCACTCAAGGTTTTACAGATGCGTTCGGTCGTCCACTGAAGACATTCGGGGATGCCGATATTGTTGGAGATCGCACCGCAGCCCTCACGCCAAATAGCCCACTCTGTCCGGTATCCGTAGTTTTCGGACAAGGATTCGGGGTCCGACACCCGCTCCGGCTCGAACCACATCAGCGTCTTCATCCCGTTAGCGCGGGCAAAATCCGTCGATTCGCGGAAAGTGTTGTCCGGCCATTTGACGGGGTCCAGTTCCCAAGTGCCGACAGTGCCCCACCAGTCACTGACGGGGCTTGTTCCGTCGGGCGCAGTGTACCAGCCCGCGTCAAACCAGCGGAAGTCCACTTTTAAGTCCTCGGCAATCATCTTTTCCAAGGAGGGACGCCATGTCGTAAAGCGCTCGGAAATGCTGCCGTCGGAGTTCGGCAGCCCCGTGTCGGAGGCGAGACAGCATGTTGAAAACGGCTGTACCGACTCCCCCGAGGCGTCGGCGGCGGGCATATTGCAGTTAATAAACCAGCTGCGCCAATAATTTGTCGCATAATTTTCGTTGCGCACAGCATAGGAAGCGCATACAAAGAGCGCGGTGCGGATGGATTCGCCGGGTTTCAGGCAGGTATGTAAATCGTTCGTAGAGCGCATGGTGCAATGAGTTGATTTACCGTCAACTGAAAAATCAGCCGCCCAGGTACCTGCCCAGCCGATAGCAAGCATCACGCCTTCATTGCCGTATTCAAGATTAAAATACGGAAAATTGACATGCGTAGGACGCCCGCTGTCGGAGAAAAAGCGGATGGGCATATCCTCGAGCTCTTGAGTATACGGGCGGTAGAAATTGTCGTGGTCGCCTAAGATGCCTTTGAGCGCCGGATGCTTTCCCTCAAAGGAGAGCACACTTTTTGCATCCTCAAGTACCCCGCTGTTTTCACTATCTGTATTTTCAAAGCTCACAGTCCATTCACAGGCACCGTAGGCGGGATAAAAGGCGGTCAACAGGGTGATTTTAAGGCCGTCCTCCATAACGAAAGTCAGAACGGTTGTCTCTTTTTTTGCGTTAATGGATGTCTGCCGCCCGATTTCCCGAAAGGAGCAGGCAGGAAAGCCGTCGTACCGCGTTTTGTTATAAATAAATGAAAACGGAAAGGTTTCGGGCTGCACGAGCCGGTCGCGGTACCACGCTTCAGACGCGGGATTCTTATAATCTATCATCCTATCGCTCCATTTAGTACTGCTGCATCGTGACGGTTTCTTTTGTATAGTACGATGGGTAGGTATCCTGATAATAATTCTGTGCGTTGTAGTCAATCTGCCCGCCCTTATCGATATTAATGACCGTGCAGCCCCTCTGCGAACCGAGCTTCGCAATGCCGGAATAGGC
>CAZEXA010000166.1:0-2177 GCA_964516565.1 uncultured Eubacteriales bacterium
TCACCGGGTTATTTCCGCAATATGCAAACAAATTATACGTTGCCATATCCGGATTAATACCCATAATCCCATCCGCATTAATAAACCGTCCCGTCTCCGGATCATAGTACCGGCTCTGCAGATAATACAGTCCCGTCTCGGTGTCGTAATAGTACCCTCTGTACCTCAGCGGGTTTATAACGCCGATCGTTGTTGCGAGAGAGCCTGTTGTCGAAAGCAGCTTGCCCCAACTATCATAAGTATAATTGACAACAATTGTACCCGTAGAGTCGTAGATGCTGACGATATCCCCCTGCACGTTGCGCAGATAAAAGTATTTTGTACCGTTGTACTTGAAACCGAGCGCCGTACCGCCGGGCGAATACATAAAGCTCAGCGTGTTTGTGCCGTCAGTCTGGCTCATGAGAAGCCCCGAGGCGTAGGTATATTCAAGACTGTTGTAGAGCGAAAACGTCTTCTTTGTTCTCAGACCGTCCGCGTTATAATAATACAGCGTCTGATCCCCGTCAACCGATACGCTATGAAGCTGTCTTCCCTTCTCCCATGACATCGTTATGCCGCGGTAAGATAGCGGATTGCCGATTTCATCATAGGTAATCGTATCGCCGCCGTCATAGCTAGTCAGCTTATCCTTCCACGTCGAATCATAGGTATAATTGACGGTATCGAGTATTGTCCCAAGCGTTCCGGTGGTATAGGCATAGTATTTCTTGTTCAGGACATTCCCGCCATTATCATACTCGTATGTAACGCTCCTGTCAAGATAGACGTTATCCTCTCTGACCAGCCGATTCAACCCGTCATGGAACCTAATTTCAACGTCTTTTTCATACACAACTCTCCCTTTTCTTCCTCTTTGTTTTTTTGATTATTCGTTTCTTCTTTTCCCACTTTTTGTACTATTATGAATTTATCATATTATGTACCTTTTTGTAAATACATTCCATATTTATTTTTAAAATACCACAATAAACTGCCGCAAGTTCTCGCTTGCGGCAGTTCGGCTTGTTTTATTTTTCTTCATTTTTCGGCGGCTCGGGAGCGATGATGACGCCATCTTCCGGGCTGTCCGGCGAAGCCTTATCCTGTTGTTTGCTCGGTTCGGCGGCGCTTTCGACAAGGTGCTCCGCATCCTCGGGCTTATGGCGCGGCTCCGGCTCGCGCCCTTCCATGATTGCGTAAAATTCGGGACCGTCAATTTTTTCATACTCAAACAGATAGTTGGCGACGGCGTCGAGCTTGTCCCTGTGCTCGGTCAGAATCTTCTTACACGTCTCATAGGCCTCATCAATTATCCGCCTGACCTCGGCGTCAATCTGCGCGGCGACGGTTTCCGAGAAATTGCGGATATGATTATAGTCTTTGCCGAGGAATATTTCCTCATTGTTCTGTCCGAGCGCGACGGGTCCGAGCAGATCGCTCATGCCGTATTTTGTGACCATGCGGCGCGCTATCTCGGTTGCTCTTTCGATATCGTTGGACGCGCCGCTGCTGATGTCGCCGATGACAATTGCCTCGGCAACACGCCCGCCGAGCAGGACAATGATATCTTCAAGCATATGCGTTTTTGTCACATAGGCTTTGTCCTCTTCGGGACGGTGGAGCGTGTAACCGCCTGCCATACCGCGCGGGATAATCGACACCTGCTGCACCTTGTCTTGTGTAGGCAGGTAATAGGTTGCGACGGCGTGACCAGACTCGTGATAGCCCGTGAGCTTGATGTCCTTTTCGTTTCTGTGCTTCTGCGACTTTTTCTCGGCGCCCATGAGCACCTTGATGGTCGCCTCGTCGATTTCGGGCATCGTGATGGCCTTTTTATTGCGCTTGGCGGCGAGCAGCGCCGCCTCGTTGAGCAAATTTTCAAGGTCCGCGCCCGTAAAGCCGACCGTAGAGCGGGCGACATCCTTTAAGACGACGTCGGGGCCGATGGGCTTGTTGCGCGCGTGTACCTTTAAGATATCGACGCGCCCCTGTAAATCAGGATACCCGACGGTGACCTGCCGGTCAAAACGGCCGGGGCGCAGCAGCGCCGGGTCGAGAATGTCATGCCGGTTTGTGGCGGCGATGACGATGACGCCCTCGTTATTGCCGAAGCCGTCCATTTCGACGAGGAGCTGGTTTAAGGTCTGCTCGCGTTCGTCGTGACCGCCGCCCATGCCGGCGCCCCTGTGGCGGCC
>CAZEXA010000167.1:0-2175 GCA_964516565.1 uncultured Eubacteriales bacterium
GTAAATCAGAATGGCCGAATTGGTGAGTCTGTCCCGCGTATGCGGCGCTATCTCGACCCCGTTGTCGGCGGCGTCCAGACAGGTCTCAATTACGGTGGATTGAAACCTAGTCACCGCCCGTTCGATTCGGTCGTGCCAATGGCGTTCTTCTTCGGATGTCGGAGGAGGAGGTGTATCCTGCTGGTCGGACGGAAGGAGCATCGGCAGGTCTTCAGCCCCGATCTGGCATTCAGGCTGCGGGGCTGGAATCGCTGCGGGCTTACTGACAGGTTCCTGGCCTGGAGTCCCCGCATAGTCTCCCTTCACCTTCTCCCATTCGTCGAAACTGCGGTCGATGCAGAGTCTGCATTCCATACAACGGATAGGCTTGCATTTGCCTCGTTTAAGGGCTGGTCGTCCGTCCTTGTTGAGTCCGATATAGAGTTTTGATTCGTACGGACATACCAAGGCGTCGCCCAACCGCTCCATAGGGGAGTCGTGGCGTACTCGAAGGTTCCTAAAGACCATATTGATGCCAGGGGGCGGAAGGTCGGCATCGGTTTCGGCGAGCCAGGTGACCAGCCCGTTGCCAATTGGCTTCGGAATTCCGAATTTGGCAACCATGTCGCTGTCAGTCGAGAGATTGACGCGAACGTTGCTGTGATTTCTTGCCAACTCCTCCAAAGCAACCCTGAACGGTTCGCTCCGCCACGCTCTGGTGTAGATGAAGTAGTTGAGGTTCGACAGATCTCGCGTCGCCGAGATGATCTCTTCCCACTTGCCCAGGTAGTCCAGGCTGAATATTTCACCCTTTTCGTGCAGGCAGACGGAAATGGTCTCGTTCGGATGGTTCTCTGTGAACTCGACGATCTCGTTCGTCATCGTCTCCACGAATTCTGGCCTTGTTGTAAGTTCATAGTTATCGGCATACCGCTCGCCGTGGAAAAGAAACTGCCCCGTCGAAGCGTAGCAATATTGGCGGCATATTTCCGATGAGAAGGGACACTTGCCGTTCGGCATTCCAATCGACCATGCCAGTACATTGCATCCCTTCTTGCTTACGGTGTTGGATAGGCAACCTCTCCTGACCGTTCTCCTGACCGCTGGGCTTTCGCCCGCCATATTATCATTCGCTTGTATCTTCATTCTGATTCTCCTTTTGGATTATGAGAATCTTTATACAGCGAAATATGGACGCCCTTAAATATTTCGTAAAATAGTTATGCGGATGCGCGGGAAACAAAGAAGTCCCTAGAATTCCCCAATATTTCTGCCGACCTGCCCCTTTCAGCTCTGTGAAACATTCCCAAATAAATAATTTTGCTGGACGGGGAGGAATAACTGTTGTGAGCCCGGAATAACCATCCATCCAACAAAAAGGAGGATCGGATTATGCGTGCATCGACAAGACTGGAGAAAATGATCAGGCCAATACAATTCATTGTCAGCGAGGAACAGTATCGTCGCCTGCGGATTCGGGCGGCGATGGACGGAACCACCGTCAGCGAACTGGTCAGGGCGAGGCTCCTGGACATCATAGACCCCGAGGCGGACTTCGCGGCCATGACGGTTCCCCGCTAAAATAGAAAAGGCCTCCCGCGCAAGGGAGGCCATGAACGCAGAAACCGACCAAGGAAACCGCCTTCGTATTGTTATTTCGTCGTCAGCACTTGGTTTCCCTTTAAAGAGGAAACATTAATGAACAATTCACAATCGTCAGAAACAGAAGAGAACAAGATCAAGACCCGAGAAGCCCCATGGATTCATCCAGAAGCGGTGGCTGACCTGATCAGGAGCGGCGAGGCGGAAGATCGGGACAGGCCGGCATTGATACGGCTATACATCCGCGCCCAAATGGCATTCTTCGGGAAACCAGGAAAGTCCGGCAAGGCCAAAGACTATTGGCCGGACAACCAGACTATCGCCGACTGTCTTGGCGTTGACGAATATGATGTCCAGAATGCGCTTCGATATTCCGACATTGAAAGAATTGACGGAGGAAAAGGGCGAGGACAGGGCAAGCGGTTCAGAATTGTGAAGAAAGAATGGAATCATGGAGGCAAGAAGGTTAAGCGAAAGAAGGACAAGTGCA
This sequence comes from uncultured Eubacteriales bacterium, assembly GCA_964516565.1. Classification (GTDB taxonomy): domain Bacteria; phylum Bacillota; class Clostridia; order Oscillospirales; family Acutalibacteraceae; genus DTU089. Next base: position 2,072 of record CAZEXA010000167.1, read on the forward strand.
AGAACGACAAGCGGAAGAAGGCCAAGCACAAGAAAGGCCGGCGAGGTAAACGCAAGACGTCAAATCAACGTGACCAATCTGATTCCGAAAACGTTGAATCTACG
>CAZEXA010000168.1:0-2170 GCA_964516565.1 uncultured Eubacteriales bacterium
ATATGCTGGACTGCGTCGAAGGTTACACCGCCATGCTGTGCGAGATTTACGGCATTGATTTTACTCCGTTTACCAAATGATTCAGGCCATTATACAGATTTAGGCGGACATAATTTTGTATTTATAATGATTAAAGGAGGAAAATATATGGCTCTCGTTAAAACAAATATTGATGAAGCGATCGCAAGAGTCGCCGATTGGAAGGGCAAAAAGATTTCCTATTCTCCGGTAACCGGCGGTATCACCAACCCGAATTTCAAGATCAACGTCGACGGGAAAGATTTCTTCCTGAAGATTCCGGGCGCGGGAACGGATTTCATCGACAGACCCAACTGTCATGCCGCCAACGTCATTGCTTCGGAAACCGGCGCGGGCCCGCACGTCTATTATTATTTTGAAGACACCGGCGTCGAGATTTTCGAGTGGCTCGACGGTTACAGGACGCTTACTTTGGGCGATGTGTTCGACGAAAAGATTTTCACCAAAATCTTTGAGAAGATCGCCGCATTCCACAATATCAAAGACAAAAAGCTGCCTTTGACCCAGAGCATTTTTGAGCAGGCCTGGGATATGATCGACAGAACCAAAAATGGCAGCTACCTCCCGCCGTGGAACGACAGGATGATATACCTTCTCCACATCATTGAAGACGCCATGCAGAAGAATGGGGTCATTCTCAAGCCCTGCCACAACGACTTCTGGACAAACAACATCATGTATAACGAAGCGACCGACGACCTCAAGATCATCGATTTTGAATATGCATCCATGAACGATCCTTATTATGACCTCGGCCTGATGGCGCTGTGCAATTTTAACGAGGATATGGATGTGAAACTCTGCAAGATTTATCACGGAGGCGTGTTTGACGAGATCGGTTTTGCGAAAGAAAAACTGTATAAGATCGTCGGCGACATTAAGTGGACCTATTGGGCGCTCTATCAGAGCATGAGCTCCGACGTCGCTTTCGACTATATGAACTGGTATGGCCAGAAAGTTGCGCGCCTCCAGTACATGTGGGAGGATCCGCGTGTGGATATCTGGCTCAACATGCTCAACGGCAAACCGGTTTTCAGAACAAAGTAAAGTAATTTCGTAGATAAAGAGCACATCAGGCAAAAACCGGATGTGCTCTTTTTGCGCGAACAGAAACATATTTTGCAAGACTTGGATATCAAACAAGCAAATCGGCTGTAAAAAGGTACTTTTTTTAAAAAGGTGCAATAAATTGTGCAAATCAGACAAAGAAGAAAGAGATAATTTGTGGATCTCTATAAAATGAAGTTGAGGAATATAATTTTACCAGACTGACGATTAAAAGTCAACCCAAAACGTAAAAAAGTTTAGCGGCGTTATACACTGCTGAAGCAAAGCAAGATGATCGGGAAAACGAGCACGGCAAAAGCATTGTCGTAGGCGCTTAAAAGCAAAATGGCTTACGGGCCGCGCGGCGAGCTTGTAAGGAGGAAACGGATAAGGGACCGTGTTTTCATCGACAGGCTCGGCCGGGCCACGGCGCTCCGACCCATCGACCGAAGACGGCATGCCGGCCATCTTGTCGGAGGAAAAGAGAGCCGGATAAGGGGATATTCACCAGTGACAACGTTACCGCCGCAGAGAAAGCAGCGTGGAAGAAGCACTCATCGAGATGTACCTGGCTGGGAAAGCCTACGTCCATATTGAGGACTGGGGGAACCGGCAATCACAGGGCGGGTCGGCCTTCGAATGTTAATTGAATGCATTGACATTCACATTGCTTGCCGGTTATCCCTAAATACCGTTGCAGAAGTCACGGCGCTTGCCCTTAACGGGATCTAGTCGGGAATATATACAGCTATTTTATGTAACGGACATTTTAAGATTTTACACAGCATATCCAGCGTATTCGCTTATCGGCAAGTGTGGCATCGTCGGTGTTTATAACGAGAAATACACGCCGGCTTGCTATATGGAGCGTAACCGTAAAAATGGTATCCATTTCTCAACGGGTCATCGCGGTTTATGACGGACGGAAAAAAGGCGGTTTGCCGTTACGCTCTTTTTGGAGGTGGATCCGGGCTGACTTTTAAGTTATAAAAAACATGAGTGACCGTTTTTAAACGGTCACTCATGTTTTGGCGGAGAAGGGGGGACTCGAACCCCCGCGACCCTTTCGAGCCCTACGCCCTTA
>CAZEXA010000169.1:0-1068 GCA_964516565.1 uncultured Eubacteriales bacterium
CCGTGCTTTTGCCGCTCCCGGAGGGACCAACCAAAGCAGTGATAGAGTTTGCCGGGATTGAAATTGTCATATTCCGTATCGCCTGCTCAGTGTTGCTGCTACTGTATGAAAACGAAACGTCCTCAAAATCAATAGAGAAGTCCTTAATCTGCTTTTCGGAGTCGCCCTCCATGACGGACGAGGAAAACAGAGCCCTCATACGCCCGGAGGAAAGCTGCATTGCCTGCGTTTTTCAGGGAACCACTGAGGAACTCTGCGGTTCCTTGAAATCATGACGAAAAATCTGTCGGCGCAACTGCACAACAAAATTCAAGCGGTGTTGCCTTAACCCTAATCCCAAGAAGTTTAAACGGTTAGCAATTGCTAACCGTTTTCTATATTACAACCTTTTCTCTGTTTTGTCAACCTCGTCATTAAAAAAAGGCACAATGACGAACATTGTTGTTAGCAACTGCTAACATATAGGCAACATTCACAACAGTCCGTGCACATAGATGTTTACCTATGTCAAACAAAGGTCATCTTGAAAAATTAAAAATCTTGTGTTACAATAACAATATTAAGACAGGAAAGGCGGGGCAACTTATGCATCTTCAGGAATCGGGCGAAATGTACCTCGAAACGATATTGGTTCTATTAAAAAAAAGCCCCTATGTCCGCGCGATTGACGTTGGCGACTATATGGGCTATTCAAAACCGAGCGTAAGCCGCGCGATGAGTCTTTTGAAGGACGGCGGCTATGTCGTCACCGACGGCGAGGGCTTTATAAAGCTCACCCCTGTCGGAAAAGAGATTGCCGAAAAAACCTATGAGCGTCACACGCTGCTGACGGAATTCTTTGTACGTCTGGGGGTCAACTCGGAAACAGCCGCGAAGGACGCCTGCAAGATTGAGCATGATATCAGCGATGAAACCTTTGAGGCGATCAAGAAGCACGCGCGTTTTTAGGTCAACACCGCACAATAAGCGGCTAAAGCCTTTGTTGCACGCTTGCTTGCATCTTTTCCGTCATGATCGCCAAAGAATCGCTTCGTTCCTCCGCGATTCTCTAAAATACTCGCCAATACA
>CAZEXA010000169.1:1081-2093 GCA_964516565.1 uncultured Eubacteriales bacterium
CTGCGTTTTTTGAGCAATCTGACAAAATATCTGACAGCGCAACTGCACAACAAAATTCAAGAGGTGTTGCCTTAGACAGAATTATATTTTGAGCAGAGCATATTTATAATGATTTGCATACGCAATCGTACAGTCTACAATTGTCAGACAACAGCTTTTCTACCTGAAATGAACAAACCGAAAAACTCGTTGCACACCTCATAGTTTTTCATTTCCGAGCGGTTCAGAACATCTTTAATTTCATCTACAGTATAAGAAGCGTTTAGTGAGCTTAAAAAGCCGGGACGTATTTCTTTTGGCTTTGTTGAGACATAAATCAGCCCTTTTATCAGAGGATTGACGTCGCGCCGCATGTCGGTAACGCAGAAAACTCCGTCCGGCTTTAACACCCTGTTTATTTCGTTGAATACTTTTACAGGGTCTTCCCATTCGTGGAGCGACCCGTTGGAGAAAACCGCGTCAAATGAAGAATCCTCAAAAGGCATACACATGCTGTTTCCCTCCACATAATGCGCTCTCGACTCAAAGCCATAATCGCGGGCGTTTTTCTCCGCTGTTTTAATCATTTCCCTGCTGATTTCGCATCCGGTCAGCGAGGTATCGGGGCACAGTTTAAGCCATTCAAGCCCAACATATCCGGGACCGGGTCCGATTTCAATCACGCTTCCCCTTGTGATACCCGCCTTGATAAAGGCATCGACATTATTCCACCCCTTATCACGCATAGTCTTCGCAAAACGGTCAAAAACATCGACGGTCAACTCATCTTGTATTCCCTCGTTTGTCTCGATGATTCTCTTTTTAGCCATAACCTTATTCTCCTCTCAATATGATCATTGACTCCTCAGCCCAGTCAAGCTCTGCCTGATAATGACGCTCATGATGGTTGAAAATAATATTCACCGCCGCTTTTATCTCTTCAGGGGCGAATTGCACGGTTTCCGTTTTATGCGCCTGAATGTGACAGATGATTTCCTGCAACTTATGAATATAGGTTTTCAAATGTTCCGTA
>CAZEXA010000170.1:0-2072 GCA_964516565.1 uncultured Eubacteriales bacterium
ATCGGCGTTGTGCAGTCTTGGGAACAGCTACCACAGGCACCGGAGCCTGACCCGATAACAGATATTGAGCTTGCCATTGCCGAGCTGGCGGCGCTTGTGTTAGGGGGTGGAGACAATGGCTAAGATATATGTCAACCTGATTATCAAGGGACTGTGGACGCTTGAACAGGTGCCGGAGCGATACCGCGAGGCGGTCGCGGAACTTCTCGCCACAGAAACAACAGAATAATCTAAGCCCTCGAGAAATTCGGGGGCTTGAATTTTAAGGATGTGATGTTATGCTGAGCAACTGCCTGATAGAATCCCTAAAGGCTAAGCGCAGGAATCGTAAAGTCAAATTACTCTTTACTCCCGCTAAATTCAGCGAGAATAAACCTCACTGTTTTCACGTGATGTGGACTGATGGGGAAAACGAGTATGATTTTGGAAGCGATGGATGGGTCAAATGGTTCAAATTACCGCTTCACGAAGGGCATATACGCAAGTTCGAAATCGGCACGTACAATCGATACATTAATTCTAAAGGAGGTCAATATCATGCCAAATAGAGTGATAGTCGAATTTTCAGACAAGATGTTTCTTTGGTTTGCTCTGTCACCGCTCGCGTTCATTTATGAGCTGATAAGGAGCGTGTTGTCATGGAGGTAAAGAAATACAAGCCCGGTGTACAACTCACGCCACATTTCAACTCAAGCGAATTCGCCTGCAAGTGCTGCGGAAAAATCTACATCGACCCGGCGCTTTCGAAACTCATGGAGAAGCTGATTGATGAGCTGAACCTGTCGAAAGTCAACGTCATCAGCGGGTACCGCTGTGCGACGCACGATAAAGCCGTCGGCGGTGCCGGATCCGGCTCGCACGTCATGGGCTACGCGGGCGATTTCAGATGCTACTACAAGGACGGCAGCGTTGTCCCGTCGTCCGTCGTGGCGCTCACGCTGGAGCGTATGGGACACAAGTGCGGGATCGGGTATCGCTGCGGCCGTGTGCCCGACAGCTCCGGAAACATCCACATCGACGTCCGGCCGCGCAAGTGGTGGAGTAACGAGGCAACCAACGCGTCCGTTTCCAGCTTCTTCACTTACCTCGCACCGTTCCCTGTCACAGTCGTCAGCGAGAACGGTCTGAATATCCGAAAGGGTGACGGTACCGGTTATGCGGTGGTCGGTGCTTATGCCTGCGGCGACATCGTGACGGTTACCGGCGTCAACAGTTCTCACACATGGGGAAAGACGAATTTGGGCTGGATCTGTATAAAATCTGCGTATGTGAGGTTTGGGAGAAAATGAGAACTGCATTTCACAACTGGTGGCCGGAAACCCTCTTCGGCGCGGCGTGGGCGGTCACGTTGGCGGGACTGGCCGCGTTATGGAAACGGACTAAAAAGTATCGTCTTGAGCAGGAAGCGCTACGTAACGGCGTTCAGGCGCTGCTCCGCGCTGAACTGATACGCAGCGGAGAGAAATACCAATCACAGGGATGGGTGCCTATTTATGCAAAGGACGCTTACGACAAATCGTATTCGTCATATCACGCCCTGGGGGCAAACGGCACGATGGACGAAATGCACGACAAAGTCATGCAGCTGCCCACGGTACCGCCCGGAGGCGCATAATATGCGTTACATGAAAAAGATTCTTGCGGTGTGTATTGTATCTATGGTCCTGTACGCCATTGCCGGAGGTGTTTTTCAGGGCATTACAGGCCATGAGATGACACCGACAACAACACCATGGTTTTACAAGGTCTTTGGTCTTGAGCTGGGCGCTGCGGCTATGATTCGGATATTCAAGGCGATTATCGACGGGATAACGGCACGTCGCGCCGAAGCTGAACGGCAGAAAACCGAACGCGCCCGGTTGAAAGAAAAATCAAAGCCGCCCCCGGCTCCGAAGTCAGGAATAGGCTTTAGCGTTACTCCAGTAAAAGAAAATGAATTGGAAGGTGATTAAAATGAAAGAACTCAAGCGCAAACTCTCAAGCCGCAAGCTCTGGGCGGCGGTCGCCGGCATCGTGTCCGGTCTCGCCATGGTGTTCGGTCTCGACGAAGGGACGGTCAGTATCGTCGCCGG
>CAZEXA010000171.1:0-2010 GCA_964516565.1 uncultured Eubacteriales bacterium
AATTATATCTAGGGCATCTCTAGGATTTGAGCAATATTTATGGTACTCAATCACTTTGTATCTAGTGATTTGTATAGTATTAGGCTTCCTCTGTGTTGCGTTAAACCAAACAAAATTTAGACTCTTTCGTAAAGTATCGAGTTTATCGTACATTTGGGTAAGCCAGCTATCTAGTCCAATGATAGTCTTTACTTTAGTCTTGTTGTTTGCCCTAATCGCATTTCACAGACACGACCCGAGAGAGTACATATTGATCTCGGTTGTGTGGATGTTGATATCAATTAAACCTGTTGAAACCCTCTTTTCACTAATTAAAAGGTCTAGACAATCTCTGCATGGAAATAAGACAATTACTAAAATCGGAGATGTTGTTGGCCATGAGAACCCTGGTATTATTATTCTGAAACAAAACACTAATGATAGTTATCCAATTGGATCCTTAGTCCTGACTAGATCTGAGAGCGGTATATGTTGTCTGGCTATGGTTCTAGACTATATTGGTTTTTCCAGTGGAAGATGGGTGCGTACTATCTATCTTCAAGATTATTCAGATAGCAGATTGTGTGATGTTTCGGACGGATCATCATACATTGTTAATGACATAGCACAGATATCTCATGAAAAAAGAATCCAGAATGCTAATGGAATTGTCGGCATAGTTGTTGAAGAAACAAGAATAAACAGGATTTTAATAGAAATTCTCCGGAGCGATGTTAACCTAGTTCAGGGAAGAATTGTTTGCATCAGTATCAATAATGAAGACGTTTACTGCCAGATCACGAATGCAATTATTAAGGATGATGTCTTACGTAATAAAGACAAGAGAAGCTATATAATCGCTGCGGCAAGGAAACTTGGAACTTGGGATAGTGTAGCGAAACGTTTCAATACGGTTCATTGGGTACCCTTGCCGAATGAGAGAGTTTTGTTGGTAGATGAAGAAGAGGAGCACTATGATCATGATGCCATCGGGAATATCCCAAGTACGGATTTTCATGTTTATACTAAAACAAGTGACTTGGTTAGCCATAATACTGCGATATTGGGGATACTCGGAGTAGGAAAATCTTGTTTGGCACTTGAACTAATTGAAAGGATGTTGCACGATGGTATAAAGGTAATTTGTTTGGACCTGACTGATCAGTATAGCAAAGAGTTATCACCATATTTAAATCCTAATAAAGAGGCTGATGACTCTGAGTTGATTGCTGCAGGGTCTCAAGATAAGGATAAATGTTCGCAAAATGTTGCTGATGGTGGAAGTGTAAAACATTTCAGAATTGAGCTAGAAAAACAGATGAAAGAATTTCTAAAAGAAGATAATAAGCATTCATGCCGGATTATTAATCCAGCCAAAATCGAGGTTTGGAAGCAGGATGGGAAACTGTTTTCTAACCAAGCACCTATGGCTATGTTAACACCATGCGAGATTACTCGAATAGTGACGGAATGCGCGTTGAAAATTCTTCAAGAATCTGGAATGACAGAAAAAGCGAAATGTTGTTTAGTATACGAAGAAGCTCATTCTCTTGTACCAGAATGGAACTCAGTTGCTAGCGAAGGGGATAAAACCGCGACAAGTGGTACTGCTAAGGCTGTTTTGCAGGGCAGGAAATACGGTTTGGGGTGTATGCTTATCACACAAAGAACAGCAAATGTCACTAAGACTATACTAAATCAGTGCAATACAATTTTCGCTATGAGAGTGTACGATGCTACCGGGATGGAGTTTTTGAAGAATTATATTGGTGATGATTACGTCGGTGTTTTATCTGAGCTACCAGATAGACACGCTGTCGTTTTTGGAAGAGGAATATCTTGTAGGGAACCAGTTATGCTTAAATTGAATAACAGAGATAAGTTTAAATCTGAGGCCAGAAAATCTAAACCAAAGGTACAATCATGATACCCAAGGAATGTAAACGACTAGCAGAGGTAGATTTTCCGATTGCCGCAGTGTCTAAGCACGCTGTCCGAGAGAAGTCTATCCATCATGGTCATCCCAGTACT
>CAZEXA010000172.1:0-1969 GCA_964516565.1 uncultured Eubacteriales bacterium
GCAGGAAGAGTTTGGGACTTCTTGCACACCGCAAAGGGGCGGCGCTCGGAGAGCGTCGCGCTACTCATCCAGGCCACCGCCATTGCCCTCAATTCACTCCAGACTTCCTTCATACCACCTTGTTATTCGCTAACAGTTTATCTGTTATGACCTCCTGTAAGGGACATGAACTCTTTAAGTTTGTGCCCATGCCGGGCGTACTCCATTGCCTGCACACGTACGCGGCTTCGCCGCGCCGGGGAGGCGTAACGGTCGCTAAAAAATCATTAGACAATGGCCGACGACATGCGTACGTTATAACGCACGACATGATAAGGAGAAGATTTATGACCACAATAACGGCCACAGAGGCCAGAAAACGGCTTTACACCCTGCTTGATGATGTATCGATTTCACACTCCCCGATACAGATAGCAGGCAAGCGAAATACAGCCGTCCTCATATCAGATGATGATTGGAGATCCATCCAGGAAACTCTTTACCTCACCTCAATACCCGGGATGAGGGAATCCATACGCGAAGGGCTAAAAACGCCAATTGAGGACTGTTCAGAGGAGATTGAGTGGTGAAGTGGAAAGTCGTCTACACCACCCAGGCTAAAAAGGATGCAAAGAAACTCGCGCACTCCGAGCTCAACCATCACGCAGTCAAATTACTAACCATACTGGAAAAAGATCCCTACCAAAATTCCCCACTCTATGAAAAGCTGACCGGCGATTTAATTGGAGCATGTTCCAGGAGAATTAACATTCAACATCGGCTTGTTTATCAAATTTTTGATGACATTAAGACCGTTAAAGTGATTCGCATGTGGAGTCATTATGAGTAGCGAATCGGGTGGCCTGAGCTTACCCCCATTCTTCGATCACGAACCGGCAACATTAAGATGGAATTCGCGCTCCTTCGTTTCGTGTGTCATGAGCGGCTCCAAACGCGAGGCGGCGGAGGCCCGCCGCCCTCCACACGAATAAAAGACACAGGAAGAGGCCGGCTCACAGCGCCGGCCGTACTTTGGGTCCCCTCCCAAATCCCGTATTCGCGGTCATTGTTGTGCATTCGCGGTTCGTTTTACAAGGGTCTTCGTTTTGGACATACATACCACCCGATTCGCCTTCGTTCATTCTTTAACTGCCCGGTTGACAGCCCCCCCGCTGCAATGCGTATTATGCACGGAACAGCGGGGTACCCATTTATGCAAGCGGACAACAATGATCACCGGGAAGGAAAACCGGACGTCGAAAAAATCATAGAGGAAATACACGCGGGGATACGCCAGGCGCAGGATAACGGTCCTGCGTCCGAACCGACGCCCGCGCCGGGCGAATTGGATGCCAACAATCTCTACGCCTGCCTGAAGGCCGCCAATCAAACGCACCGCGTCGAACTTCCCCCCGCCGAAGGGCTTAAGGGGCGCCTGCGCACCCGCCTGTATGCCCTGCTCGCCCATTCCTTTGAATCCATCAACCGCCATCAGTTGGTCGTGCTGCATATTCTGAACAAGCTGGTCAAAGTCCTCGACGGTTCGAACGATGAACTCACCGGCGAACTGCTGACTCAAACCCGCAACCGGATGGACCTGACGGAATCGCTTTCCAAACGAATCGCCGATCTCGAGCGCCAGGTGGCCGCCCTCGAAAAACGCCTCGCGGAAAAGGATGCCCGGTGAAGATCGCATTCTGCGCTCCCTTTTTCGGCGCACAGGCATCGGGCGGCGCAGAGGCCGAATGCCGCAAAACCGCCCTGCACCTGCATGCCGCCGGTGTCTCCGTGGAAATTTTCACCACCTGCCTGATTGATCTTCAGCACGACTGGAACGTCAATGCGCTGCGTCCCGGAACCGCCATGGAAGAAGATCTGCCCGTTCACCGCTTCCCAGCGGAAACCATCTGCAAGCCCCGTTTTGCGGTGCTGAATCAGCGGCTGATTGCCGGAGAGACCCTGAGCCCGGAGGACGAGCGCGAATTTCTGG
>CAZEXA010000173.1:0-1955 GCA_964516565.1 uncultured Eubacteriales bacterium
GGCGAAGCCCCGCGCCCTGATTTAAAATGCGTCGCAGACCCTTGATTTGCCATTTACAATTTGCCGTTTTCCATTTAGAACTTTGGGGGATTTTATGAAGAAAAGGTATCTTCTCGCCCTACTACCCGTAGCAGCGGCGGCCGCCGCAGCGGTACCCGCAGTCAAGGCGATAAGGCTGATGAAAAAGCCGGTTAAGGAGCGCAACCCCATTCTTGAAAAGAAATACGTCGCCGCGCTGTCCCGCCTTCATAAAAATATTCCCGACGTTCCGTCAGAGTCCTTCGGGGAAGAGACCTCTATCGGTAACGGCGCGTTTTTGAGCGAACCCATAGAAGGGGCGCGCTTTTGCCTCGGGTACGCGAAAATCAGCACGCTGCCCGCCGACATCCTTGAAAAGCCCTACTATATCGGCGGCACGCCTATGATCCCCTTGAACCGTGCCGAGGCGGTTGAGGACGGCTTGTTTGTGCGGACAATCTGCCTTGACGACGGCAGCGGACGGGGCAAAACGGCGTTCGCCGTCGTGGACTGTATCGGCCTGTCCAACAACAACGTGCGTCAGGTGCGTAAAAAGCTCAAAGAATTCATGGCAGACAACGGCATTGTCTGTGTCAACGTCGTTTCGACACACGACCACAGCGCGGTGGACACCATGGGCATCTGGGGTCCTGTACATAAAGTGTATACGCAAAACAAGGCGGTGCTGAACGGCAAAACGGGTGAACTGATCAATTCGGTTGACGAGGGCTACATGGAGTTTTTGCTTGATACCGTCGCCGAATCCGTTAAAAAAGCGTGTCGTGATATGCAGCCGGGCAGGCTGTACGCCGCCCGAATGGGAAATAACAGCCGCGAGCGGTTTTCGGAGGATGACGGCGTTCTTAAACAAGGTCTTTCCGACTACCTGTGGGACAGGCGTGCGCCGCAGGACAATTCCACGCTGCTGACACGCCTGCGCTTCGTCCCCGACGAGAAAGACGTAAAGCCGACGCTGATCGTCAGCTGCGCCGCACACCCGTATATCAACTCCCTGCCTATACGAGGCAAAAACTCCGGACGGACGATCTCGGGCGACTTTATCTACTATATGGGCGAAACCGTTGAGAAGACAGGCAGCAATTTCCTGTTCTTCAACGGCGCGGTCGAGGCGATTTATCCGCACAGGCTTTACAGCGACCGGCTCAAAAACATCGGTCAGGCAAAAGCGGTCGGCACCGAGCTCGCTATGATTACGCTGTCCATGACGAAGACGCCGGAGCAAATTGCCGCCGATCCCTTTTTGAATCCCGACATCTATGAAAAAAGCATAGGCATCTTCAGCGGCGAAAACAAAAGCCGGTACGCCCTGTGGCTCGAAAAGAAGGGCGATACCGTCGTCTCCGAGCACGAGGTCGAACCGCTCTTAAACATCCGCGTCTGTGAGGCGCTCATAAAGGTTGACAACCCGATTTATGTCCTTATCGGCAAGCTGCATATCGGGAACTTCGGCATTTACAGGACCCCCGACGGCGCGTATAACAGCCTGACCGAGGTTGGCTATATGGAGCTGGGCAAGACCTTGAAATTCGCCATGATTCCGGGCGAGATGGACCCGTCAATCACTACGGGCACACTCGTAATGAAGGGCGAAAACGTCTGGACGGGCGAGGATTTCCCGCTGCCCTCCTTAGAGAGTATCGCCAGGTCGGATACGCTCTGCGTCATCGGTTTAGCCAACGACGCCATCGGCTACATCATCCCCGACAACGACTTTCTGATGGTGTTCTTCGGCTCATCCGATAAAGCCTACAAGCTGTTCGGCAATCACTATCAGGAGATTTTCTCATTCGGCAGAAAAACCGCCTCAACGCTGGTTAAAACGTTTATGAAAGCATCCGGAAAACCCATCGACATGAATTGCGATATAGCTGACATTATAGAAAAATGACGAGCGACACAGGGAAAGGCGGTAAATG
>CAZEXA010000174.1:0-1487 GCA_964516565.1 uncultured Eubacteriales bacterium
CCGGGTTCCTCCGTATTACGTCCTGCAAGACATGCGCCAACAAATCCATTCTGAATATCCTCACATTTTGCATAATTGTGCATATTATAGCAGGCGCAGTTATAATTATCAATATATTATATATAAAATATTAGAATATTCTTCGACGTTCTGCGGGGAGAGTGATATGGAACACGTAAAACTAGTGAAAGCCGTCGTATTCACACGAATGAATTATACTTGCATAAAAAAAGAACCGCCTAAGCGGTTCGTAGCAGAAACTGTATTTCTATGCAATCGTTAATCGGCGAGGCGGATGACGACGCCGTAATCGGCTGCGACGGCCTGCACGAGCGGCAGGAAGAGTTTTTGAACTTGCTCTGCGGCGGCGGCGTCCGCGTTTTGGAGCATCTCCGGAGTGCTCAGCTCCGCGCGCATCGCTTCTTCAATGCTCTGCTGCAAAAGACCCAGCTGCTCGTTCGTGAGCTTGATCTCGCCAAACGCAAAGAGCGCTTTTTTCGTTTCCTCGTATTCCGTTTTTTCCACGTCGACGGTTACATAGGAGAGCTTCGCATGCGGGATGGCGACGGTCACGGTGCGCGCGGCTTCGTCCAGCGACACGTCCTGCTCGCCGAGCTGCGAAAGGTCGACCGTATACACGCCCGTGCCGTAGCTGCGGATGATCTGGCTCTTTTCAAACAGCGCAAGGTTCGCCAGCGCCTGGCTGACGCGGCTTGTCACCGAAACGTCCTGCTCCAGAACGACAAAATCGCTCTTCTCGCGGGATTCGCCGAGGATCGCGTTTGAAAAATCGAACTTGCTGTAGCCCATCGTCGCGTCCGGCAGGAGCGCGTCCATCGAGTCCGGCAGGTCGATTTCCACGGACGGGCGGAGCAGTTCGCCGATCTTTGGCAAAAAAACGAGCAGCGCGAGCACGAGCAGCAGAAAGAGGATGATTCGAAAGAGCCAGCGGTTCAGCCGGCGGTGCGCGCGGCGGGGAGGCGCTTCCGGCTCGGGCTGCGCGGTTCGGCGGGCGCGGAACTTCTCCGCCTCCGCGCGGAGCGCGGCGCGGCGATCTTCTGCGATGTTCGAAGACTCCTCGGGATTGTTCGGCTTTTTCATTGTAAATCCCTCCCGGTGCATACGCGAACGGAACGCAAAGTCCTTTTAACAGCAGTATACGTAGGCGCGGCGCGGCCTGTCAACGCGCGCGGGAAAAGTTGAAGAAACGTTTGCCGTACCGACACGATTCGGGAAGCCGGGGGAACGGCCAAACAACGCGTTTACGGCAGGGAAGACAAGCCGCTTTTTCGAGGCGGCTGGCAATTATTCTATCGTATGCGAAAAACATACAGAACAGTTGACAGATAAAAGGCGCAAGCGTATGCTTGTATGAAAATATATGCATTAATTGCGTATATTTCCATGAATTCGCGCTATTCTGCCTTGACACCGGCTTGGACGGACTGCTATAATGTCAACCATATTGATTGTATACAAGCATGCAC
>CAZEXA010000174.1:1497-1911 GCA_964516565.1 uncultured Eubacteriales bacterium
AAAAATACGCCGCTCTTGACAGACTGGCTGAGGAAGAATAAACTACTCTGAAATTATATGCAAAATTTGCGTATAATACTTGCATTTTCCCGTTTTTAGCCTTGACACCGGTTTTGAGGTGCTGTTATAATTAACGGCATATTGATTGTATACAAGCATGCACGCATGCCGAAAGGAAGGGAACAATGAGCAAAATCGTTTTTGACGACCACACAAACTTGCTGCGCGAAAATTACTATGAGTACGAAGTACAGGATGTGCCGGAAGCGAATCTGTTCCCGGAAATTTTCACGTTTGACGAAATCCCCAAGGTCGCGTTCAACCAGCGCCTCGTGCCCATGCACATGCCCAAGGACGTTTGGATTACGGACACCACGTTTCGGGACGGCCAGCAGTCCCGCGCGCCGTTTACGA
>CAZEXA010000175.1:0-1890 GCA_964516565.1 uncultured Eubacteriales bacterium
GTGTGACAAGTTTTGAGTTGTAAAGCGGATCCGGCAAAACATCACGTTTTGCTGTCTGGCCTCTTCTTGGCACTTCGCTTCCCTCCTTCATAATAATGATATCATCGGTACTCGAGTGACAAAATTCTCGTGGCGCCAACGGAGAGGCGGTATATAGGTTATATATAACACTCTCACATCGGGTCGTGGCAATATATTATTGCCTTTGCCTGCAAGAAGATTCTGTCTGTTGATTTTTTCCTTTTAAAGAGGAATTACTTCTTAACGGTTTTGCCGGCCTTGGGTCTCTTTGCTCCGTACTTGGAACGGGCCTGCATTCTGCCGCTGACACCCTGTGTGTCCAGTGTACCACGGATGATATGGTAACGCACACCGGGGAGGTCCTTGACACGTCCGCCCCTGATGAGGACGACCGAGTGCTCCTGAAGGTTGTGACCGACGCCGGGGATATAGGCCGAAACCTCGATGCCGTTTGTCAGGCGAACTCTCGCAATTTTTCTGAGCGCCGAATTGGGCTTCTTGGGCGTAGCCGTCTTGACAGCCGTGCAAACGCCGCGCTTCTGCGGAGAATTCTCATCGGTCATAATATTCTTTTTCGAATTGAGACTCTTGAGCAACGCGGGCGCCTTCGCCTTCTTTTCGTGTGTTTCCCTTCCGCTTCTGACGAGCTGGTTAAAGGTAGGCAAGCAATGCATCTCCTTTCTATAAAAATTCTATGATCATCCGCGGCGGAAAATTGCCGCCGCGGCCGACCTCAAAACAAAATTTGGCAAAAGCCGAAGAGTATTTTACCATTACTCAACACTGTTTGTCAACACTTTCGACAAATTTATCTTTGAATTTTCGTTCAATTCGTCGAAGAAACAACCTTGAACTTTTCGCTCAGCTCAGCCATGTAGTTTGTCGAATCACGTTCAAGCACAACATCGCTGTAGCACTTCATGCCCGTTCCGGACGGAAGCAGCTTGCCGATGATGACGTTCTCCTTGAGACCAAGCAATGGATCTGTCTTTCCCTTGATTGCTGCGTCGGTGAGAACTCTCGTTGTCTCCTGGAAGGAAGCGGCCGACAGGAAGGACTCTGTGGCAAGCGAAGCTTTTGTGATGCCCATGAGCGTTGGGACGCAAACGGCTTCCTTAAGATCGATACCCTCAGCCACCGCCCTTTCGCGTACCCTGGCGTTGGCTTCGGCAAAATCGCGCTTTTCGATTACAAGTCCCGGAAGCAGACCTGTATCGCCAGGATCGTCAACCTTGACCTTTTTCATCATCTGGCGGACGATAACCTCAATGTGCTTGTCGTTGATATCGACGCCCTGCAAACGGTAGGTTCTTTGAACCTCTTTAATCAGATAATCGTGGACGGCATTGACGCCTAAAACGGCGAGTACGTCGTGCGGATTCAACGCACCCTCGGTGATAGTGTCGCCCACCTTTATGTGCTGACCTTCCTCAACCTTAATACGGTAGCCGTAAGGAATCAGGTACGCCCTCTCGTCCGCGTCGCCCTCGGTATCGCTCGTGACGATGACATGCTTTGTCTTTTTGATATCTCTGAATGACACCGTACCGGCTATCTCGGAAATGATGGCGAGCGTCTTGGGCTTGCGCGCCTCGAACAGCTCCTCAACCCTCGGAAGACCGGTCGTGATGTCCGACTGATCCTTCGCGCCGCCGGTGTGGAACGTTCTCATTGTCAGCTGTGTGCCTGGTTCGCCGATGGACTGGGCGGCAATGATGCCGACGGCCTCTCCCACGGTGACCGGGTCGCCCGTCGCGAGGTTGGTACCGTAGCACTTGATGCATACGCCGTGCTCCGCCTGACAGGTCAGCAGCGAGCGAATTTTTATCCTGGCGATGGAATCGGAGGGAATCTTTCCGGCCTCGATAT
>CAZEXA010000176.1:0-1871 GCA_964516565.1 uncultured Eubacteriales bacterium
TACCTTCTACCTTCTACCTTCTACCTTCTACCTTCTACCTTCTACCTTCTACCTCCTATCCTATACCTTTTTCATTACTTAAGTTTTCTGTATTTTATCCTTTTAGGTCCGACATCGCCGAGGCGTTTCTTTTTGTTTTCCTCATATTCTGAATACGTTCCTTCAAAATAATACACCTGTGAATCGCCTTCAAAGGCAAGGATATGTGTAGCAATGCGGTCGAGGAACCACCGGTCGTGCGAGATTATTACGGCGCATCCGGCAAAATTTTCGAGGCCTTCTTCCAGGGCACGTAGCGTGTTCACATCTATGTCGTTGGTAGGTTCATCGAGCAACAGTACATTGGCTTCCTGTTTCAGGGTAAGTGCCAAATGCAAGCGGTTACGCTCTCCTCCTGACAGCACCCCTGCCTTTTTGCCCTGGTCGGGTCCGCTGAAATTAAAGCGCGAAACATAAGCCCTGGAATTCATGGTACGGTTGCCGAGTATGATATTTTCATTCCCTTCAGTGATAACCTCCCACACATTTTTTTCCGGGTCAATTTCTACGTGAGCCTGGTCCACATAAGCAATCTTTACTGTTTCGCCTACTTTAAAAACTCCGGCATCTGGCTTTTCGAGGCCCATCATCAGGCGGAACAGGGTGGTTTTACCGGCACCGTTAGGGCCGATAACCCCAACAATGCCGCCAGGAGGCAACATAAACTCAAGGTTTTCGAATAAAAGTTTATCCCCGTAGGCTTTTGATACTTTTTTGGCTTCTATGACCACATCGCCAAGCCTGGGGCCATTAGGAATAAAAATTTCTAGTTTCTCATCTTTTTGTTTTACATCCTCGTTCAACATGCTTTCGTAGGCTTTCAGCCTGGCCTTACCTTTTGCCTGGCGGGCTTTAGGAGCCATGCGCACCCATTCCAGCTCGCGTTCGAGGGTTTTGGCACGCTTGCTCTCGGTCTTTTCTTCCGACTTCATGCGCGCGGTTTTCTGTTCCAGCCAGGAAGTATAGTTTCCTTTCCAGGGTATGCCTTCACCCCTGTCCAGTTCGAGTATCCAGCCGGCAACATTATCCAAAAAATAACGGTCGTGAGTAACAGCAATCACTGTTCCTTTGTACTGTTGGAGATGGTGTTCGAGCCACTCCACGGACTCGGCATCAAGGTGGTTGGTAGGCTCATCGAGCAACAAAATATCCGGTTCTGAAAGCAACAAGCGGCACAAAGCCACACGACGGCGTTCACCACCCGAAAGGTTTTCGACCAGCGCATCGCTTTCAGGACAGCGTAAAGCATCCATAGCACGCTCCAACTTGTTGTCAAGTTCCCATGCATCATGATGGTCAATAAGCTCGGTGAGCTTCCCCTGCCGCTCGATGAGTTTGTTCATTTCATCATCCGACATAGGCTCGGAAAATTTGTTGTTCACATCTTCGTATTCCTTAAGCAAATCCACAACAGGTTGAACGCCTTCCTGGACAATTTCCTTGACTGTTTTGGTATTGTCGAGATGGGGCTCCTGCAAAAGCATCCCAACCGAATAACCGGGAGAAAAAACCACTTCGCCGTTAAAAGATTTTTCGATACCCGCAATAATCTTGAGCAGCGTAGATTTTCCGGAACCATTCAGACCAATGACTCCTATCTTCGCGCCATAATAAAAGGAAAGGTAAATGTCTTTCAGCACCTGCTTGTTGGGCGGGAACGTTTTACTGACGTTCACCATCGAAAAGATTATCTTTTTGTCGTCGGCCATTAATAATTATGATTTATGAATTTCGAATTCAGAATTACTTTTTAAGAAAAGCAAAAGTACAAAATAATTAGTGTCTGAACGAAAACTCCATTTTCTTCGTTACGCTTGCTCCAAAAATGCTCA
>CAZEXA010000177.1:0-1858 GCA_964516565.1 uncultured Eubacteriales bacterium
GTGTCTATATGTGACATCGGAGCTAACGACGACGCACTCAAGCTTTATAACCAGGGCGAAATGATCAATCTCACCTGTGGTGCGGATCTGCCTATACCTAGAATTTCAAACCAAAATGATAAAAAAGAAATGTTAAAAATTGCCTTAAAGCTCGGCCTGCCAGATGCTGCAACCGAGCAAGAAATCCTGCAGAGGATTGATTCTGTGATGGCTGACGCGTCTAACGTGGCTAGTCTTACTAGTCAGGTCAACACGCTCACCGCCGAACTGGCTGTAAGCCGAAAAGCAGCTATTGAGCTTGTCGTTGACGCTGCTGTAGGCTCTAAACGTATCACAGCTGCTAAGCGTGATCACTTCATAGCCCTTGGCGAGAAGATTGGAGCTGAAGATCTGAAATCTACACTTGAGTGTATGTCTCCTGCCGTTAAGCCTTCTTCTATTATCGAGCAGCCTTCCGGATCTGGTGGATACAAAAAACTGTCCGATGTGCCAGAGGCCGAGATAGAGAAGCTTCGCGCAGAACAACGCGATGAATATGTCCGCCTGTACAAAGCGGAGTATGGTTACGAACCAGATATCAAAGAATAAATATGAAAGCTTTTAAGATTCTCTCAGCTACATTGCTGAACATGATTGTTGGGGTTATCCTGTCTATTATTATAGGGATATCTCCCGCCTATGGAGCTATTGGCGCGCCTCTGCTCGCCGCTTTAGCAGGAAACTTTTTCCCCGCCGGATCTCTGAATGCCGGTGTATTGACAGAAATTTGGACCGGTGAAGTCGTAAAAAGACTCGACTCCGGAATTCGAGCGACATTCCTGGAAGGGATAAACGATTATTCGCGTTATGTCAATAATGACGTCATACATCTTATTGGACAGGGCGTAGACCCGGACGTGTTGATTAATAATTCAACCTATCCGCTGGAGCTGAAGGTTCTTAACGATGACGACCTTACTTTCCAACTGGATAAATACCAGACTACGCCTACTCCTATAACTGACGACGAGCTGTATGCTATGTCATACGATAAAATGTCCGTTGTTAAGGATAAGCATTCAGATGTACTCTTACAAACACGATTCCGGAAAGCTTTATTCTCCCTCGCCCCAGCTGCTCATTCCGCATCGACTCCCGTTTTGTTAACAACAGGCTCTGCTAATGACGACGGCTATTTAAGCATAACCAAAAAAGATATCATAAAGCTGAAAAATCGCTTTGACCGTCTTAAAGTTCCCAACGCCGGTCGTAGGCTGGTACTGTGCACACAGCACATTAAAGACCTCCTAGAGCAGGATCAGAAATTTGCTGATCAGTATTACAACTACACCACCGGAAAGATAGCTAACCTATACAGCTTCCAGGTGTATGAATATGCTGACTGCCCGTATTACACTTCCGCCGCAGTAAAAGTTTTGTGGGGGGTGCCCCTGGCAGGAACAGACCGTCAGGCATCGATCGCCTTCTATGCTCCGCATGTATTTCTTGCTGGTGGCTCAATAAATATGTATTACCGTGAAGCCGCAACGGACCCTGAAAATCAACGGTCCTTGGTGTCTTTCAGGAACTACTTCGTATGTCTTCCTAAAAAGGCTGAAGCATATGCTGCTATTGTATCTGCAGATATTCCGGCTACTCCTGATCCCGAACCTGAGCCTGATTATATCACAGCAACTCCTCCCTCGCTAGCCTTTGTCGCCGCCGGAGAAAGTAAGGATGTTGCAGTCACTGCTTCAGCCGCCTGGGGCGTAAGCGGAACAGTAACCGGATTTAGCGCTACTAAGAAAGGAGATGGTTCCGGTGTAACAATAGTAGCTACAGCGAATGAAAGTACTACCGATGCCCGCTCCGGTGTGTT
>CAZEXA010000178.1:0-1848 GCA_964516565.1 uncultured Eubacteriales bacterium
AGAGCTCGACGAAATATCACGGCGCGTGATGCAGCTGGAGATCGAGCGGCAGGCGCTCAAAAAAGAGGACGACGCGGCGAGCAAAGCTCGCCTCGTGGCACTCGAAAAGGAGCTGGCCTCCCAGAAGGAGCAGGCCGACAAGCTGAAAGCCCAGTGGGAGCTGGAGAAGGTGGCGCTCACGCGGGAGAAGGAGATCAAGCAGCAGATCGAGGACGTGCGGCGGCGCATCGAAGAGGCCAAGCGCACCTACAGCCTCGAGGAGGCGGCGAAGCTGGAGTACGGCGAGCTGCCGGGACTGCAGCGCCAGCTCGAAGAGGAGCGGCGGCGCAATGCGCAAAACCAGAACGTGCTGCTGAAGGAGGAGGTCACCGAGGAGGAGATCGCCGAGATCGTGGCGCGGTGGACGGGTATCCCGGTTTCCAAGCTGGTCGAGAAGGAGAAGGATAAGCTGCTGGGCCTCGCGGATATCCTGCACAAGCGCGTGGTGGGCCAGGACGA
This sequence comes from uncultured Eubacteriales bacterium, assembly GCA_964516565.1. Taxonomy (GTDB): domain Bacteria; phylum Bacillota; class Clostridia; order Oscillospirales; family Acutalibacteraceae; genus DTU089. The sequence continues at coordinate 499 of CAZEXA010000178.1, forward strand.
AGCGGTGACGGCGGTCAGCGAAGCCGTGATCCGGGCTCGAAGCGGCCTGAAAGACCCCAAGCGGCCCATCGGTTCGTTCATCTTCTTAGGCCCCACGGGCGTGGGCAAGACGGAGCTTGCGCGGGCCGTGGCTGAGGCGCTGTTTGACAGCGAGGACAACATGGTGCGCATCGACATGTCCGAGTACATGGAGAAGCACTCCGTGGCGCGGCTGATCGGTGCGCCTCCGGGATACGTGGGCTACGACGAGGGCGGGCAGCTGACCGAGGCGGTGCGGCGCAAGCCCTACTGCGTGATCCTGTTTGACGAGATCGAGAAGGCGCACCACGACGTGTTCAACGTGCTGCTGCAGCTGCTGGACGATGGCCGCCTAACCGACAGCCAGGGCCGCACGGTGGACTTTAAAAACACCGTGGTCATCATGACGAGCAACCTCGGCAGCGAGTACCTGCTGACCGGCATCGACGCGGAGGGCACCCTCTCCGACGAGGCGCGGCTGCAGGTGATGACCGAGCTGTCGCGCAGCTTCCGGCCGGAGTTTTTGAACCGCGTGGACGATATCGTGATGTTCCGCCCGCTGACGAAGGACGACATCATCCAAATCATTGACCTTGCGGTGAAGGCGATCCAGAAGCGGCTGGATGAGCGCGGCATCCTGCTGAAGCTGACCGACGCGGCGAAGCGGCTGATTGCCGACAAGTCGTACACCCCGGTGTACGGCGCGCGCCCGGTGAAGCGCTATTTGCAGAAGGAGATTGAGACGCAGCTGGGCCGCATGCTGGTGGCCGGGCAGCTCACCGACGGCGGCATCGCGCAGGTGGACGCTGTGGGTGGAGAGTTAAAGATAAGCGTGGGATTATAAATAATATCATTGTACTTATAGGGAACAGTTCTTGCCTAGGAAAGGATACCTGTTCCCTTTTTATTAGTATCATTTATATGAATACCAGTAGTGACTCTTGAACATCAGCTTAAAAAGTTGTAACTTCTTGTATTATAAAATACTATGTTGTATAATTTAATCAATTGTTTCAATTTTATGGAGAAAACCTACTATGGATGAGGAAAGAAAAAAGAAACTTGAACGCTGGTATGACGGAAAGTATTCTCTTCATGATGCATATTGCCACAAAATTCGAAGTTTAACTGAAGAAATTATTGATTCGATGTCCATACCCTATCAAAGCATTTCAAGTAGGGTAAAGAATAAAGATAGTTTTCTTGCAAAATGTGATAATGAGAAATATAACGACCCAACAAACGAAATAATGGATATTGTTGGATTACGGATTATAACTTATACAAATTCCGATGTAAAAGCTATTTGCGATATTATTGAAAGTGAGTTTA
>CAZEXA010000179.1:0-1839 GCA_964516565.1 uncultured Eubacteriales bacterium
GGAACTGCATTTTAAGGCGTTTGCCGCCGTTCCCTATGACAACCGCCACATTCTGTACAATTACGATTTTACAGGCAAGCGGACCTTTCGATTGTTTTTTGAGGATATTTTATCTGTACGGGCAATAGAAGCAAGCTTTTCTGACGATACGATGGTACAGTCGGACGAGCAGGTCCTAATTTTATCAACTTGTTTGGTAGGCAACTGGTCAAAGCGCTTTTTGGTATGCGCAAAGCTCTCAGTAAAATGAGTAGCTATTATATATATCACAAATCAATTTGTATGGGAGGAAATCATTATGTTAAAAAAAATCTCAGTTACCCTCTTGGCCTTGCTGGTTGTAACCGCAATGTCCGTAACTGCGATGGCAGCGGATTTTACGCCGAGCGTAACCGGCAAAACCGCGCCGGAGATCACGACGGTTAGAAACGCGGCGGGTGAAAAAGTTGCCGCAATTATTTATGATGCGAACGGGAAGGAGGTCGCCAGTGTTCCTATCGGTGCGCTGACCGTTATATCCGTGTCTGCGGCGCAGCGGGCGGATACGACGGTCAGAAATTCGTTGACCGCGGCTTACGACCAGCTAACCAAAACGGAATTGGATAAAATTGTTCCGAGCATTGACAAAGCGGTAGAGAATTACTCTGCCGGCATGACCGTCGACGACCTTGTCGTTCAGGATCTTTTTGATGTTTCTTTGGATGAGACCGCCAGACAGCAGCTCGCCAAAAGCGGGAGCTCAATTAAAATTCGGTTCGACCTGGATCTGTCTTCCGATGATCTTTTGCTCGTGCTGCATAATACAGAGGGAACCGATTGGGAGCTGATCCCCGATGGGAAGGTTGCACGAAATAAAGACGGCAGCGTCACGGTAGAGTTTGACAGTCTCTCCCCGATCGCATTTTTGACCGACAGCGGACGTATTACCGTTATCTCTAATGCCCCCACTTCTCCGCAGACCGGTGATAATTTTTCTCCGATCGTGCTTTGGGGCGAGGTGGGAATCGGCGTAATTCTACTGGCCGCAATTGTGTTGGTGATTAAAAAGCGCCCGGCATCCAACTGAGCCGAAATAAAATTTTTAAAAAGTGAGGTACCGAGAAATGATACTGAGGAGCAACAAGCGGATGCTTCAAAGCGCGTTGATTCTTGTTGGAATCGGAATCCTCGGTACCTTGCTTTTTTCTTTTCTTTCGCGTTGGGAAGCAAATCGAAGCATTGTGGATGAGGAATCCGACCCCTATGCCGACTATGGCAGGCCGGTTGTTTTCTATAACGGAGCATCGTATGCGCTTCGGGAAAATCTCGAAACCATTCTTTTGATTGGCGTTGATAAATATGAAGCAGACATCGGACAGGAGAGCTACAACAGCACGCAACAGGCGGATTCGCTGTGGCTGGTTGTATTTAACCATACCGACAGGACGTATACCGTACTTCAGCTTAACCGCGATACCATGACGAACATTCCGATGCTCGGCGTACGCGGTGAGCAGGCCGGCTCCTTCACCGGGCAGCTTGCCCTTGCTCATACGTACGGCAGCGGAGGCAGAGATAGCTGCCGCAATACCGTCGAGGCCGTCAGCGGTCTGCTCTATGGCATCGGCATCGATCATTACGCTTCTTTTACAATGGATGCCGTGACCTTGATCAACGACCTGTCCGGCGGGGTTCAGCTCACGATGCAGGATGATTTTTCATCCTTTGACCCCGCCATGAAAAAAGGCGCGGTTGTAACGCTAAAAGGGGAACAGGCTCTTACCTATGTACGTACCCGAAAGGAGCTGGAGGACAGTACAAACCTCAGCCGAATGGAACGACAGCGCCAATATCTGAACG
>CAZEXA010000180.1:0-526 GCA_964516565.1 uncultured Eubacteriales bacterium
ACCGCCCTGCGTATGGAGCGGCAGTATTTGACCCGGAAAGCAGATGAGGAAGAATACGACGCGCTCTACCGTGATACCCAGCCGGGGCAAAACGTCTACTGGAACGGTTTTGGTGAGCCGCCGAGCATGACGTTTCGCGCGTTGTTTGACGATGTGGAATACAACCGACAAAGACAGGCGGGACACGCGCTTCTTAAAGGACGCTTTCAAGGGGGGAACCTCGGCTGGCTTGACGCCCGTGATATCGAATTGTTTGCCTGTATGTGCCAGAAGCCCTTAGGTAAACCGACCTTTATGGAGTTTGAGATGCTCCAGCTCATTGAGCGGCAGGGACCGTTGACTATTCAGCAAATCAAAGAGGAGAGCGGTCTGCTTGTCAAGCAAATTACGCCGATCCTGCACCGGTTACAGGAGGCGTTTCTAATTTATGAGGATCAGTACGACAGCGCGTGGGACAGAGGTTGGTACCGCTTCGATGAGATGTTCCCCGGCGTCGATTTGAAGGCATATACGCGACATGAGGCGC
>CAZEXA010000180.1:536-1778 GCA_964516565.1 uncultured Eubacteriales bacterium
GCTAAAGGCCGTCCTGCCGCGCTTCGCGTACCGCCATGTGCGTTTTGACATTCCGATGGCGCGTTCGTTTTACAGGCTGCCCCAAAAGGAACTCAAAGAGGCGGCCGACAGCCTTGCCACCGACGGCACATTGCTGTCGGACGGCGGTGGTTATATCTTGTCGTCTGACAGTGAAGATATCGAAAACGCGCCCGCGCCTCCCCGCGGCATTTTCGCCATGCAGCGCAACGATTTTCTGGTGCGCTCGAACAACCACTGGCTCAAGAAAAAATATAAGCACCCTCTGCACGACAACCTTTATTTCCTGCTCATCGACGGCGCGTTTCGCGGCGCGGTGTACGGTCATTTTAAATTCGGACCGTGTATTATCGAGGACGTCGTGGTCGACGACGGTTTTGTAAACCGCAAGGATGAAATTTTTGCGGCTGTCGCCGCTGTCACCGACCCGGCGAACAGTCCGGTCCAAAGGTATATGGGAAAAACGATATAAAAAAACTTCGGTATAAATCGACAAGGTGAATAGGGATATTTTATCAAAAAAGGGAAAATCATTGTATTTCTTAGTGTTTTGCCATATGCTAAAAAACAATGATTGAACAAGGAGCAGAAACGATGGATAACAATTTAGAAATGCTGACGCGCGCAAAAACCTATCTCGAACAGTTAGCTAACGGCGTTGACCCGCTCTCGGGCGCATCTTTGCCGGACGATACGGTCCTCAATAACGTCCGCATCAGCCGCTGTTTTTTCTTTGTCGCCGACGTTTTACAGCTGGTCATTGAAAACGGCGGCGAAGTGAAACGGGCGGTCAGGCAAAGTCTGTCGCCTTTTACGATTTCCGAGGAAGAGAAAGCGCGAATCGAATTATCTGATGAGCCGCTTATGATTAGCAAGCTCTGCGACAGGATCAACAGTCAGATCGACACCGAAAAATTCAACAAGCTAAAAGTGACCGCCTTTGGCAAATGGCTTGTCGATAAAGGTTTTTTGAATATAGAAATACATAATGATAATAAATATAAAAAAGCGACAACCGCCGGAATAAAAATAGGCATCGTTTCGGAATGGCGCACTTATGGTGACCACGATTACTACGCGGTCACTTACAAAAGGGAAGCCCAGCAATTTTTACTGGATAATTTGGACGAGATTATAGCCGTATCCAACGGGGGAAGCCTTGTTTGAGTTTTTGCGTTGGAAGGTAGTTTAATATGATTTTTAGATTTTTAAAAAGATCAGGCA
>CAZEXA010000181.1:0-1764 GCA_964516565.1 uncultured Eubacteriales bacterium
GTTCTTACAGTACGCCGAAATCGCCTCGCCGACCGCCGCGTTTAAGTTGGGCATCACGCGGATAAGCGGCACATCAAAACCGATCATTTCCCGGAGCCGTGAAAGTGATTGCCCAGCGGCAATCGAGATGACAAGCGGCTTTTTTATCGACAGCGCCCCCGCCATTTCGGGCAGGACCTTAGGCAGGACGTTGGGCTTAACCGCTAAAACGATGATGTCGCAGTCGGAAATCAGGCGCGGCAGTTTGTAGGAGATATCGACAGACAGCTCCGCTTTTAATGCCTCAAGCGTTTCGCCGTTGATGTCGTATGCCTCGACGTCCGCAGGGGGTATGATTTTGGAACAGACCGCTCCTCTGATGAGCGCGGCGCCCATATTGCCCGCGCCGACAAATCCGTATTTCATGGTTTTTCCTCAATTTCCGAGGTGCAGTGCGGACAGCGCACGGCCTCAATATCGATTTCACTCTTGCAATAGGGGCATTTTTTATTTTTGGGCGCTTCCTCAGCCTGCTCTTTCTTTCCGATATCCTTTATCCGGTTGATGACACGGACAAACAGGAATATCACGAAGGATACGATCAAGAAATTAAGCACCGCGCCGATAAACGTACCGTAACTGAGCACCGCCGCTTTGGCAGCCGCGGCTTCCGCCAGCGACGCGTAATGCTTGCCGTCAAGCGCAACAAACCACTCATTAAAGGACATCCCGGCGGTTAAAAGACTGATGAGCGGCATGATGATGTTGTTGACCAGCGAATTGACAATGGCGGTAAACGCAGACCCGATAACGACGCCGACCGCTAAGTCAATGACATTGCCGCGGGTAATAAATTTCTTAAATTCTCCGATGAACCCTAACCCTTTTTCTTTGACGGACATAATATGTACCACTTCCTGTTTAAGAATATATCATGTAAACGCGTTATTTGCAATAAAATATTTGCTTTTTCGGGAATATAGTGTATAATACATACCATTATGGGAGGGATTTTCATGCTGCTTGCCGCCGACATCGGCAATACCAATATTACGCTTGGCGTTTATAACGACAAGCATTTAACCGCGGTGTCGCGGCTGTACACCGACCGCATGAAGACCGACGACCAGTACGCCACGGATTTAAGGGATGTTTTGTCCCTCAACGACATAGACGGCAGCTTTCAGGGTGCCATCATCAGCTCGGTGGTACCGGAGCTGACCGGCGTTCTGCGTGACGCGGTGTTTAAAGCCGTCGGCACAGCGCCGATGATTGTCCAGTCGGGGCTTAAAACCGGATTAAAGATCCTCATCGACAACCCGAAGGAGCTGGGAGCAGATCTTGTCGCCGGGGCTGTCGGCGCTATCGCAAAGTATCCCCTGCCCTGTCTTATTATGGATCTCGGCACGGCGACAAAGCTCTCGGTCATCGACGAGGACGGCTCTTTTTTAGGCTGTACCATTACTTCGGGTGTGGGTATCTCTCTGGAGGCGCTCTCCAAAAAAACCTCACAGCTGCCCGCCATTGCCCTTGAAGCACCCACGCGCGCCATCGGCACCAACACCATTGACAGCATCCGCTCGGGGACGGTGCTCGGCACCGCCGCCATGCTTGACGGTCTCTGCGGCGTGCTTGAAAAGGAGCTGGGCAAGAAATTCAATACCGTCGTCGCCACGGGCGGCCTCGCCTCGGAGATCATCCCGGTGTGCCGCCGTAAAACCGTTCTCAATAAGACCCTCATTTTAGAGGGCTTGTATGAGATATACCGCAAAAATCGCGCATAAA
>CAZEXA010000182.1:0-1000 GCA_964516565.1 uncultured Eubacteriales bacterium
TGGCGGACGATGAGGTCTAGTGTGACCAGCTTTTTCTTTTGGCGCGGGGAGAAGGATTTTAATTTCGGCGGCGCGATCGAAGAGAACATAGCGGATATGATCTGCTTTTTTTCGGCGTCGCCTATGCCCAACTGCAGCATGAATTTATTTACGGAATGTGTATCCACGCGTTGACCTCCTAAAGCTCTTTTCTAAAGTAAAACAGCTCGTGTCCTTCGATATAATCGGGGATATGCGCTATACATTCGTAGCCGAGCTTTTTATAAAAGCCGGGCGCCTGAAAGCCGTATGTAAAGAGAAATATACGCGGGATGCCGTTTTCCCGGGCGTAGTCCTCCACCATAGCGACCAGCCTGCCGCCAAGACCGCTTTTGCGGTATGCCTCATCGATATGGAGAACGTCTAAATAAAGGCAGGAGGCAAACCGCAGCACTGTTGCTCCGCCGATAAGCCTGCCGTCATCGCGGCATAAAAAGGCGAGCTTTTCAAAGTCGCCGAACTTAGGCGCATTGTAATCCCTGATGCAGTCGTCGAGCTGATCCCGTTCGGCGCACTCGCCGTAAATCATTTCTATATCCATATAATGATTTTAACAGATAAACAAATTGAAAACAACAAAGAAATGTCTTTTATTCCCGATTGAGGTGTTATATAATAATAAAAAAGGCGAAGGGAGTGGGGCGGCTTGATAAAGATAATTTATGGCAAAAAAGGCACCGGCAAATCAAAGATGCTTGTCGATGCGGCTAACAAAGAGGTAGAGGAAGCAAGAGGAAGCATCGTTTATCTCGACGATGATTCAAGAGCCAGGTATGACATCAAATATCAAATACGTTTCATAGACATCACTCATTACGGAATCGATTCACAGGATAAATTAGTAGGATTCATTTGCGGTATTTTAGCGTCTGATTATGACATCCATTCCATATACATGGACGGCATCAAAAAGATAATAGAGGAAGATCTTCAAAACACGGAGAAGTTCTTTACCGATCTT
>CAZEXA010000182.1:1010-1758 GCA_964516565.1 uncultured Eubacteriales bacterium
GCGATACGGAAGTAAACTTTACCATGATAATCAGCGGCGATCCGGACAAAATGCCGGAATTTATCCGCGAATATATTATTTGATTGACTTTTACACTTTCGTGGCATAAAATCAAACAAAAAAGAGCGGATCAAAGGTCCGCTTTTTAAATGGAAGGTTAAAAATGAGACTGTATTCTACGAGAGACAATACTTTTTCGGTAACGGCGCCGGAGGCGGTCGCAATGGGCATAGCTCCGGACGGCGGCTTGTTCGTGCCCCGCGAGTTTCCCGCTCTTACGCCGGAGGATATAGAGGACTACCGCGAGCTGGACTACCCGCAGATAGCGGCGGACGTGCTGCATAAATACTTCGACGAGATGACGGAGGACGAGCTATACGATATAACCGACGAAGCGTATCTCGGATTCGACTGCGATGAGATCGCCCCGCTAAAGGAGCTTAACGAAAACGAATATGTTTTAGAGCTGTGGCACGGGCCGACCATCGCCTTTAAGGATATGGCGCTGCAGGTTCTGCCCGGGCTGCTTACGGCGGCAAAGGATATTATCGGCGATACCGACATTACGCATATATTAGTCGCGACGTCGGGGGATACCGGCAAGGCGGCGCTGGAGGGCTTTGCCGATGTTCCGGGAACAGCGATAACGGTGTTCTATCCGGACGAGGGCGTGTCGGATATGCAGAAGCTGCAAATGACGACGCAAGACGGGCAAAACGTCAATGTTTGCGCCGTTGCCGGCAATTTC
>CAZEXA010000183.1:0-1689 GCA_964516565.1 uncultured Eubacteriales bacterium
GAGTCTAAGGACAAAACACTGCGTCTTAGCGTTAAAAATCTGTCCTGTGTCAACGCGGACGGCGTCAAGCGACTCGACGATGTCTCCTTTGAGGCTTACGGCGGTGAGATTCTCGGCATTGCAGGTATTTCCGGCTGCGGGCAAAAGGAACTGCTTGAGGCGGTTGCCGGGCTTCAAAAGGTCTCGTCGGGCAGCATCGGCTATTATGCGCCGGAGGGCGGCGAAGTCAAGCAGCTTGTTGGCAAAACTCCAAAACAAATAAGAAATTTCGGCATCGCGCTTTCGTTCGTGCCCGAGGACAGGCTCGGCATGGGGCTTGTAGGCTCAATGGGCATGGCGGACAACATGATGCTTAAAACATATGAAAGCGGACATTCGCTCTTTGCGAACAGACGAGAACCCACAAAACTGGCTGAAAGTGTGCGTGAACGCTTTGAGGTCTCGACGCCCGGGCTTTCCACGCCGGTTCGCCGCCTTTCCGGCGGCAATGTCCAGAAGGTACTTGTCGGGCGAGAAATTTCAAACGCCCCGAGCGTCTTGATGACGGCCTACGCCGTGCGCGGACTGGACATTAACACATCCTACACAATTTATCGCCTTTTGAACGAGCAAAAAGAAAAGGGCGTGGCGGTCATCTACGTCGGCGAGGACCTGGACGTTCTGCTGGAACTGGCCGACCGGATTATGGTGTTGTGCGCCGGACGCGTTAACGGCATTGTCGACGGCAGAACCGCCACAAAGGAGGAGGTCGGGCTTCTGATGACAAAGCTCAACAAAAAGGAGGGGGATTCAGATGCGTATTAAGACGGCTAAGGCCGGAACGCCGTTAATCCGCATTTCAAAACGGGATGCCGTTCCGTTCTGGAAAGCGTGGCTATTCCGCGCCGCCGCGGTATTGCTGGCGCTCACGGTAGCCGGTCTGCTGATTATGGGAATCACCTCGCTCACGGGCAAGGCGCTCAACCCCCTTGACGTTTACATATCCATGTTTGAAGGCGCGTTCGGAACCTCGACGCGAGTGTGGATTACCGTGCGCGACATGATGCTTCTGCTGTGCATCGGAGTCGGGCTTGCTCCCGCGTTCAAGATGCGCTTCTGGAACATCGGCGCAGAGGGACAGATTCTTGTCGGCGGCGTAGTGACGGCGGCGTGTATGTTTTACCTTGACGCGCTGCCCTCATGGCTGCTGTTGATTATAATGATGGTGTGCAGCTTGGCCGCGGGTGCTTTATGGGGCTTACTTCCCGCCTTTTTTAAGGCTCGGTTCGGCACCAACGAAACGCTTTTTACTTTGATGATGAACTATGTGGCTATACAAATAACCTCATTTTTTGTCGATTTTTGGGACAAAAAGCAGTCTCATTCCGTCGGCATCATCAACGCGTTCGGTCATGAGGGCTGGTTCCCGAGCATTTTAGGACAGCAGTATCTGCTCAATGTCGTCATCGTGCTCGCCGTGGTGGTGGTTATGTACTTCTACCTTAACAAGAGCAAGCACGGCTACGAAATCGCCGTCGTAGGCGAGTCCGAAAATACGGCGCGCTACGCAGGTATCAATGTCAGAAAAGTGATTGTCCGCACAATGCTGCTGTCGGGCGCGATATGCGGTCTCGCGGGCTTTGTGGAGGTCGGCGGTGTCAGCCACACCATCTCGACGGTAACGGCGGGCGGACGCGGCTTTACGGCTAT
>CAZEXA010000184.1:0-819 GCA_964516565.1 uncultured Eubacteriales bacterium
GAGCGGGTGGGTTCGAACCACCGTAGTCGTAAGACAACAGATTTACAGTCTGCCCTTCATGCCTTTTAATACCCTTAAAAATGCGATAACTAAGCCATTATATTAAATATTGCATACACTGAAATACGCTAAAATACGCCCACATTTGGGTACGTATTTGGGTATGAATTCTTGTCGGCTTTTTTGCCTCTCCCTTAGCTCCTCCATGCTGACGCCGAGGGCATTATGGCATAAAAAATAAGCCCCCGCCGATTAGGGCGAGAGCTTAAATATCCAACCGGCGCGGAGTGGGCGGCACCGTGTTGTTCATATTATCCGAGGATTTCTCGGATGGCTGCGAGCTTCGTTTTGAGGACGTTGATTTCCTCGGTCAGCCGCGTGATTTCGGATTCTAATTTTGCGGTTTGGTCTGCTTCTTCGCAGTAGAAATAATCCAGATCAACGTCCGTTCCGATCCCGTCGATTTCGCCTTTCCAACTGTGCTGCCATGCGTCGCAGTCTACGGTCGGTTTCCGGCTGATGTTGGCGATCCAAATTTTATGGCCGGCGTCGCGGAACGCTTCGCCGTCGATGAATTCGGAGAACCAGTTTTCCGAGCAGTTCAAAGCCGCCCGCCTTGACCGTCTCAAGGAATTTCAGACCGTACTGCGTCCGAAGCGCCGAGGACAGCTTGTCGGCGCGTCCCGTGGCGTTTTTCGCCTCTCCATACTCGCTGTCAAGAAACACCGGATAAGCGATTTGCGCTCTGCGCGGCTCTAATAGCCCTAAAAGGTATTTTGCTTCTGCTACGGCCTCTGCGTCGCTGATAGCTTGAGACAG
>CAZEXA010000184.1:829-1680 GCA_964516565.1 uncultured Eubacteriales bacterium
CCCCACGGGCATCCCCACGGCCTTTGCTCCGTCCATATTCAAAGCGAACTGCTTGTCCGTTGCAAGCGTACCGGCAGTACCGTACCCGCGATAGCCAGCGCGAATGATAACCCCATCTATTCCGGACGCTTTGACTTTAGTCCAGTTGATAGCACTGTTCGCGTTGGCAACGTCGATCAGGTTGCGAGTAATCATTTTAAGTCCTCGTGCGGGGTTTCGTAGGTCATGGCGCGTTCGCTGTCTTTAAGTCCAGCCGTGGTGGGATCTTCGACAATGCCGAGCACTGCGAGCGCACCGACAATCGTAATGAGCACGTTCTCGATTTCAGTTTCTGCAATGGACGGAACGATGCCGAGCAGCCCGAGTACGGCATAAATCGCGCCGCAGACGACGGGGATGGCCGTCATGAGCCACACCTTGTTCTTCAGTCTTACTTTCCAGTTAATCATAACAATGCCCCTTTCAAAATCCTACTTGTGTCATGATGTATAAAATAACAATGCCGAGGATGGTCATGATAACTTTGTCAACGACGCTTTCCCATCGGCGAACCGGTTTTTCGCTGAGCGTTTTCACGTCGGCTTTAATTTCTCGTACATCACTTTCGATGTTGTCTTGTTTGGTGCCGATTATGGCAACCGCCGCGACAATTTTATCAAGTTCGCCCTGCCGTTTTTCGACCGAATCCAGCCGATGGGAGTTTGATTTCGACCGAGCATCCACCTCGGTCAGCGTTTTAATTATTTCGTCGTTTTCCATCGTTGTCACTCCACCTATTTGTTTATTTTTTTAGATCTCCGTGTTTTCCTCTGCCGTTTCCGGCTCCTGAATTGGGATTTCGTGCTCGTCCC
>CAZEXA010000185.1:0-1674 GCA_964516565.1 uncultured Eubacteriales bacterium
TCCAAGACCGAACGGCTACGGCCAGGTGTACGGCTTGGCGTTCGTCCAGATGGTTGCCGTGCTGAATTCCTTCAGGAAGAAGCCTTCCGTCGCGGCAACCTTCGCGGTGAGAACATTGGGATCCCAGCCACCTTTCACCTTTTTGGTACCTGGGTTCCATTTTTGAGCAGCCGGATCCCAAAGGTAAGCCACTGACCCATTAGAGGCATTCGAAGCCAAGGACGAGGTGCCGAAGACGAAGTCCGCCGGATAGGGATTGGCCATGCTGCCCAGCGCGTTGCCGCCGGGGATGGCGCGGGTCAGCGTGGCGACGTCCGGCACTTCGCCGGCAATCGTGACCTCGGTGGGAACCGTGCTCGTGGCCGGCCCCTTGATGAAGAAGAAATCGCCCGATGCAACAATCTGTGTGTTGACATTGGGATCCCAGCCGCCTTTGACTTTCTTGGTGCCAGGATCCCATTTTTGCGCGACCGGATTCCAGAAGTAAGCCACCGCACCGAACGGCACTTCGGAAGCCAGCGAAAGATTGCTGAAGACGTTGTTGGCGGCGGTCATGTTGTTGAGGGGGACGCTGACGGTGATGAGTTTGCCTTGGGCGGGCAAGGAGCGTTTGATGTAGCCGATGGTATTGGCGCTCAAAACTTCCTGGGCCAAGGCGGCAACGACGGAAAGCACCAGCGCCGCGCACAAGACGATCAACAGATTCTTTTTCATTCCGCCGCTCCTTGGAGATAAACCGTTTTCTATGTAGGCCTACCTATATGGCGTGAGAATACCCCACCCCGGACTTCTTTCAAGAGAAAAAGAACGGAAAAACCATAATATTTTCCTAATGATTCCCGATCCCGCCCGGTCGGGGACCGGGCCCACATCGAATCCGCATTTGTGGGCCGGGTGCCCCCACCCGGCGCGGTTCCCGATCCAAAATCCCGCCCGGTCGGGGGACCGGGCCTACAATTCCCGGCCTGTTCGGGGGTCGAAAAACCCGGAATATGGCCAATCCTCCGGTTTTTCCGCTAAACCGGCCCGGATGGGATTCATCCGGATATATTCCCATTTCTCCCACATGCTTTCGTCGCTGCGCAAAACATGATCGAAGAACCCGGATTGCCATTTGAATTCCCGATGGGCAGCCATGGCTTTGAAGGCTTTAACCCACTTGCCCAAAGCGACCGCGGCGGGCGCCGTGGAAACAATCAGATGGACATGGTCCGGCATGAGCACATAGGCGTCTACCCACACCCCATAGCGTTTCAGACTGTCGGAAATGAATCGGCGCACGCGCTCCTGGACTTCGACGCGCGCCAGCGCCGGTCGGCGTCCGTCCACGCAAAACGTCAGAAAATATCGGTCTTTAGAAGCCTCTACGCGCGTGAGACGGCGGAGCCGTTTGGGGCGATGGATATCAGAATCCTTGCGTTCCATTGCGCGAAACAGGCAATCATGAACCCGGCATCCAAACAATCCAAAAGACGTCGGCCGGATGCCCCCACCCGGCGCGGTTCCCGATCCATAAATCCCGCCCGGTCGGGGGACCGGGCCTACATCGGACCGCCGGACATTTTCGCCGCCCCCTTGTAGGCCGGGTGCCCCCACCCGGCGCGGTTCCCGATCCCGATCCCGCCCGGTCGGGGGACCGGGCCGACACCCAATCCGACGGACGTTTTCACCGGC
>CAZEXA010000186.1:0-1603 GCA_964516565.1 uncultured Eubacteriales bacterium
TATTTATCAACATTTTTAGCGCTTTTTTGTTCATAAATAAAATGCAAATAAATGCAATTTGCAGTGAAAAAAAACTAACTTTGTTATGCAAATTGTTATGCAAATTTCAAAGTTATGGCAACAACATTAAAATACATTCTCGATGACCGTAGGCCAAAAGGCGACGGCACTTTCCCAATTGTTTTAAGAATTACTCACAAAAGAATAACCCGATATTCTGCTACCGGATATTATGCAATGCCGGGTGAGTTAGATTCAAAAAGCAAATCCGTAACCTCTAACAGGATAAACAAAGATGAATTAAAAATCATAAACCGAAATTTGCTCAGCAAATATGCTGATGCAGATAAATTGATTCTGGACCTGGAGAAATACGGCGACCTTAATAAACTTTCCCCTACTGAGGTCAAAATCAAAATCGAAAGCAAATCCCCTAAGATATATTTCAAGGAATATGCTGAAAAATTGGTAAAGGAATTCAAGACTGCTCATAAACTCGGTAATGCTTCAGTATATCAACAGGCGATTGATTTCGTGGACCGACATGCCAACAATAAAAAACTTACTTTCGACCAGATCAACTACAACTTTTTGAAGCACCTCGAAACCCAACACCTTTCCAACCCCAAAATAAAATCCTTAAATGGCCTTAGCTTTTATCTTCGCACCATCCGGGCAATATTTAACAGAGCTATTGCTGAGAAGATGATTAAGCGGGATATTTATCCTTTCGACACTTATTCCATTAAAGACAGTAAAACTGTAAAACGTGCCATCCCAAAAACAGACATTGACAAAATCAGGGATGCACAATTTGAGTCTGGTACAAATATTTGGCACGCCCACAATTATTTTATGTTTAGCTTCTATAATATTGGGATGAACTTCGCTGATATTGCCTATTTAAAAATGAACAACCTTATTGATGGCCGTATTTCATACACACGTGCCAAAACAGGTAAACACTATTCCATCAAGATTTCTGAGCCCACAAAAGCAATCCTTGACCTTTACACACCTGGCAAAAAACCCGATGATTTCATTTTTCCTATCATTAAGCGCAAAACCCCGGAGGATCAGATGATGGATCTAATGAATGAACGTAAAACTTTTAATAAGTGGATTAAGAAAATTGCCGAAAGTGTTGGAATAGAATCCAAAGTTACCTCCTATGTGGCCCGTCATTCTTGGGCTACCATCGCCAAAGATTTAAACGTTCCTATTAGTGTTATTTCCGAAGGCCTGGGCCATGAAGATATAAAAACTACACAAATTTACCTTGACAGCTTTGATGATGATGTTATTGATAAAGCCAATGAACTGATCACAGGTAAGTAATTATTTTAATTTTTTTAGATATAAGTTATTTAATATCATATGGCTGAAAAATACAAATTATTTTACAGCATTTTGGAAGGGGAACTCAATCCCTACCGCCCGGTAAATACAGATGAACACCATTTCATGCATCTGTTGGCTTATGAGCTATCTGAAAATGGGCAAATCGATAATCATAACAAGATTATTAATGTACCCGTTTACGGACCACCAAGTATTGTCACAAATTATTATATCAGAATTATCTCCGATGAATGTGAACGAC
>CAZEXA010000187.1:0-1593 GCA_964516565.1 uncultured Eubacteriales bacterium
AAGGTTATCAAAAAGCTTGCCCGATATCACCAGTACCACGCAGTTAACAAAGCTGTAGAGAAGACGAAACTTGCCTGCATGCCAGACGGAGACAGAAAGTGTGGAGTTGTCTGGCATACCCAGGGCTCAGGAAAAAGTCTTGAAATGCTCTTTTATGCTGGGAAGCTAGCGCTTGAACTCGATAACCCAACCATTGTAGTGCTTACGGACAGAAACGACCTTGACGGACAACTTTTTGATAGCTTTGCCCGATGCAGCGAAATCCTGCGCCAGCAACCTGTCCAGGCTGAAACCAGAACTCACCTTAGAGAACTTCTTTCTGTAGCCTCGGGAGGAATTGTGTTTACAACAATCCAGAAATTCTCACCCGAAGGCGAAGAAGACCAGTTCCCAATCTTATCCGAAAGGAGAAATATTGTTGTAATAGCTGACGAAGCCCACCGCAGCCAGTACGGCTTTGATGCAAAGTTCCGGGAAAGGGAAGTTGAAGGCGAAAAGGTTGCAGAGATATCCTACGGCTTTGCAAAATATATGCGGGATGCTCTCCCGAATGCGTCTTTCATTGGATTTACCGGCACGCCCATTGAACTCGATGATAGGAGCACGCCTGCGGTTTTCGGGGATTACATTGATATCTACGACATTGAACAGGCTGTAAAAGATAAAGTTACAGTACCTGTTTCATATGAGAGCCGCCTTTCAAAGATTGATCTGGCCAAAGAAGCAAGAGAAACACTGGATTCTGATTTTTCGAAGATAACTGCAGACTGGGGATCATACGAGGCCGAAAAACTCAAATCCCGCTGGTCTAGGCTCGAAGTCGTGGTAGGAAGTAAGGATAACTTAAGAAAACTTGCAGCCGATATTGTCTTCCATTTTGAGAAAAGGCTTGAAGTTATGGATGGGAAAGGCATGATCGTCTGTATGACCAGGCAAATCTGTGTCGATCTCTATAACGAAATAATAGCACTTCGCCCGGAATGGCATGACGAAGACGACCTGAAAGGCCAGATAAAAGTGATCATGACCGGCAGCGCAGCCGACGACGAAACCATGCAGCCACATATTCGGAACAAAAGCCGCAGGATGAAAATTAGGGACAGGATGCAGGACCCCAGTGATCCCCTAAAACTTGTTATCGTCTGCGATATGTGGCTTACCGGCTTTGACGCTCCCTGCCTGCATACCATGTATTTCCTGAAATGGCTCCAGGGGCATAATCTCATGCAAGCAATAGCCCGCGTAAACCGTGTTTTCAAAGATAAGCCAGGAGGGCTTATTGTTGATTATGTGGGCCTTCTCTACGACCTGAAGTATGCTATGGCAAATTACACTCGAAGCGGAGGCCGAGGCAGCCCTGCAGACTATAAAGATGAGGCTGTTGCATTAATGCTAGAAAAGTACGAGATCGTGCAGGATCTTTTTTATGGCTTTGACTATATGCGAATCTTTTCCGCGTCTCCAAAAGAAAAACTTACGATTGTCAGAGAAGGAGCTGATTTCATTCTCTCACAGGGCCGTACCGAAGACGAAAGAACTCAGGAAAAGAAACGCCTCATTCAACATGTAACCGAGCTTTCAAAAGCCTTTGCT
>CAZEXA010000188.1:0-958 GCA_964516565.1 uncultured Eubacteriales bacterium
TGTTAATGCTGCTTGATTTTTGCTTTATTGAAAATTCATGTTCTTCTATTTGGGTATTTACCGAATCAGTAATTTTTTCAATGCCAGACTGGTTGTCAAATACCAATTTTTCATTTGCTTCAACTGTCTTTTTAAACTCGTCATAATCAGCTTGAGAAATAGCACCACTAAGCAGCAGTGATTCCTTGTTTTTTTGTTCTTTTTGAGATTCTGCAAATGCTTTATTTGCCACAGCCAGGTCGTTGATAAGCTTTTTTAGTTCTGGATGGCTTTTGTCATTTAGCTGTTTTTTAAGCTTTGATAGCTCTTTATTTAGCTTATTAAGCTCAACGTCTGTATCTGAAAGCTGCTGCTTTAACGATTTGAGTTCAATTGTTTTAGAGTTTATCTCATTTAAGTAGGCATCGTAGTTTATTGTCAGCAAAACATCACCTTTTTTAACCTTTTGCCCCTCTTTAATATTTACCTCATTAATAACAGCAGGAAAGTCAAACCAAATATCCGTCACATCGGTAGATTTTACAATTCCGAAGGTGTCAACTGTTTCAACCTTCTGTGGTGGTTGTGTATTCATAGTACCGGCATTACTGCTCTGAGTGGAGCAACCTGCACAAAACAGCAACATTGTCGATGCTAAAGCAATTAATATACGTTTCATAACTAATTCACTCTCCCGTCTTTTACATTAATAATTCTATTGCCATATTGAGCAGCTTCTGTTGAGTGGGTTACCTGTATTATTGTCTTACCCTTTTCGTCATTGATAGTCTTTAGAAGCTGCATAATTTCCGTACCAGACTTGCTGTCAAGATTTCCGATTGGTTCATCGGCAAGTATAATTTCTGGCTCATTGATAAGTGCCCTTGCTATGGCAACTCTTTGCTGTTGACCACCTGACAATTCTCTTGGAGTATGATGCCGTCTGTCGGACAGCCCAACGATTTCAAGAAGTTCTTCT
>CAZEXA010000188.1:968-1584 GCA_964516565.1 uncultured Eubacteriales bacterium
AGAAGAATGTTTTCTTCTACATTAAGATTTGGAATGAGATTATAAAATTGAAAGACAAAACCTATATCTCTTCGTCTCATAATACTTTCATCCCTGTCTTTCATGACAGACAATTCTTTACCCATGATTTTGACACTTCCGGAGGTTGGCTTATCAAGTCCTCCAATAAGGTAGAGCAAGGTGCTTTTGCCAGAACCAGACGGCCCCATTATGGAGACAAATTCTCCATTGTCAATCATAAGATTTATATTTTTTAGTACATCCACATCTAGATCGCCTAGTTTGTACGTTTTACATAGCTCGGTTATTTTAACTGCGGCTTCCAATACGACCTCTCCTTTCAATATCTTCTAGCCCTGCTTATCGGGCAATTATTCATACTTTATAGCTTCCATGATGTTCATTTTTGATGATTTCAAGGCTGGACTAATACTTGCAAGTATTGTTATTGCTATGCCGCCTATCAAGGCATATATAAAGAGTGATGTGTTCAGATGTATTTCAATCGGAAGATTCATTCCTTTTAAGATATATCCTATATTCATAATTAGAACAAAACCTGATGCCATACCAGCAATGCCGCCTATTATTCCACCTGTAAGCGATTCGATAAACA
>CAZEXA010000189.1:0-1582 GCA_964516565.1 uncultured Eubacteriales bacterium
GGCTGCCTACCGTGCTGAGCACAAGGATGAGATTGCCGCCAAGATGGCTGCCTACTATGCAGAGCACAAGGATGAGATTGCCGCTAAGATGGCTGCGAAACGGGCTCTGAAACAGCGCTCAAAAGTCCGACGGCATGAAGCCGTACACTTATTGAAGGAGGGACAAGCCGTTTATGGATGATTCACAAAGAGATGAACCGCTGCACAGCAGCATCAGAGAAACCACGACGTGTTTTTGTATACCGAACAAGAACCTGGAAGGTTTAAAAATTAAGTACGACGTTTTCAAGGTATCGGACGGATCGCCTGTATATAACTGTTTCGTACTGCGTCCCGATCGCGATCACGCTGCTGTAGAAGCATTAAGAGCGTATGCTGCAACCACGGAAAATAGAGCTCTTGCGGCCGATATTATTCAGTGGGTTGGGGCGGATCCGATAAAGGAAGGATAAGCCGTTTATGGATGATTCACAAAGAGATGAGCTGAAGAGCAAATTTTTCCGCTCACTAACAGAACTAACGGACTGGTTTAAAGTCGTGGTAGGACAGAACATTAATCGCTTCTATAAAACTGGCCGTCCGAAGGAAAAATTCAATGTCCGCCGTATCTGGCGCCCCCTTGACCACAATTGGGTGATCCGTATCGCCGGTCACGGCTACGGCTTCGCATTCAGCCTTCGCAGCCTCGGGCAGTTTCTCCTTCGCGCTTTAGAGTTTTGGGTTGTCATCATTGCAACCATCGCACTGTTCCGCCTCGGGCAGATTTACGCCCTTCGGCAGCGCGGGTACATAGCCTATGGCGGCGAATATCTCCTTTTGCTCTTCCCGGTCGTCTATTACTTCCTGAAAAGCAATATCAAGCTGCTGTTAAAATCCAAGGAGGCGGTTGACGACAACGAAAAAGAAAGCCGCTGACTGCTGGCACAGTACAAGCGGCAAAAGAAAATACTTTTAATTATTGTACAACACTAAGAAAGGAATGTCAAGATGATAAAAATCAATAAGCTTGAAATTGAAAATGTCAAGCGGGTAAAGGCTGTAAAAATCGAACCTACCGCCTCCGGATTAACAGTTATCGGCGGAAAAAATAATCAGGGTAAGACTTCTGTGCTCGATTCAATCGCCTGGGCGCTCGGCGGCGATAAATACCGCCCCTCTCAACCGCAACGCGACGGCTCCGTTATTCCTCCATATCTTCATATCATTATGTCGAACGGCCTCGTCGTCGAACGCAAAGGGAAAAACAGCGAGCTGAAGGTTATCGATCCCGACGGCCAAAAAGGCGGGCAACAGCTTCTGAATGAGTTCGTCGAACAGTTGGCGCTCGATCTCCCCAGATTTATGCAGTCGTCCTCGAAAGAAAAGGCAAACACTCTTTTACAAATCATAGGCATCGGCGATAAGCTGTATGAGTTGGAACAAAAGGAAGCCGAATTGTACAATCAGCGCCACGCTATCGGTCAGATTTCAGACCAGAAAAAGAAGTATGCCGCTGAACAGCCGTATTATCCCGACGCACCAAAAGAGCCGATATCTGCATCCGACCTGATCCGGCAGCAACAGGATATCCTCGCTCATAACG
>CAZEXA010000190.1:0-900 GCA_964516565.1 uncultured Eubacteriales bacterium
AAATAACCTGTTCCTTGATTTGTAGGAATAGAGGCGTCCTGGCGCTGTAATCGAGGAGAATCATGCGTTCACCACCTTTCCAAAAAACAGCAACTGTGATAGTGTCACTATCACAGTTGCAGAATATCACATATATAAACGGATGTCAATGATTTTTAAATAATTTTACAGGGGGTTTTCAGACTCTAAAATATCGGCAATCCGCCGGCACGCAAAGCCGTCTCCGTAGGGATTGCTTGCCAGAGCCATCTCCTCGTAAGCGTTTCTATTCACAAGCAGCCTTTTAAAATTGTCGTATATGACCTGCTCGTCTGTTCCGACGAGCTTTAAAGTACCCGCTTTTATCCCTTCGGGACGCTCTGTGGTGTCGCGCATCACAAGAACGGGTTTTCCAAGGCTTGGCGCCTCCTCCTGAACGCCGCCGCTGTCCGTCAGGATCATATAACAGCGCGCCAAAAAATTGTGGAAATCAAGCACGTCGAGCGGCTCAATGATATGGATTCGGTCGCAGCCGCCAAGCTCCCGGGCTGCTGCCTGGCGCACAAGCGGATTCATGTGAATGGGATAAACAGCCTTGACATCCGGAAATTCTTCTAAAATTCTGCGTATAGCCCTAAACATATGGCACATCGGCTCGCCGAGATTTTCCCTGCGATGCGCTGTAATGACAACAAGCCGGCTGTCTTTTGCCCACGAAAGCTCGGAATGCGCGTATTCCTCGCGGACGGTGGTTTTCAGCGCGTCAATCGCCGTGTTTCCCGTCACATACAGCGTATCGGCTTTTTTCCCTTCACGGTAAAGATTATTTTTGCTTTGTTCGGTGGGGCAAAAATGAAAACGGGCAATAACGCCCACCGCTTGACGGTTGAACTCCTCCGGGTACGGCGCGCCGATGTCGTA
>CAZEXA010000190.1:910-1568 GCA_964516565.1 uncultured Eubacteriales bacterium
ATATGCCCGACCGGTATCTGCAGATAGAAACACGCGAGAGCCGTGACGAAAGTCGTCGATGTATCTCCGTGAACAAGTACAAGGTCGGGTTTGACCTCTTCAAGAACAGGCTTAATTCCGTTGAGTATATTCGTCGTGATGTCGAACAGTGTCTGTTTCTCTTTCATGATAGAAAGGTCGTAATCCGGCGTGACGCCGAACGCCTTCAGCACGCTGTCCAGCATCTGGCGGTGCTGCCCCGTGACACAGACGATGGTATGGATACTTCCCCTCGTTTTCAGTTCATTGACGAGCGGACACATTTTGATCGCTTCCGGGCGCGTGCCGAAGACGAGCATTATTTTTTTCATTATCCGTTACCCCTTGCGCCTCATGCAGATTGATTACGGCGCGGTATTTTTGAATACAACTGTTTCAGAAGAAAACGAAGGTCTTTGAAATACAATACGACATACAGAATAAAAATAAAACCGACAAGGTAGTATTTCCATGCTATATCGTTGGCATAAATGACCGCACATAGAATAAACGCGATATAGGCGATAATATCCCGAATTACGGAATTTTGAATTTTGACGATTTTATTCGCGAGGATAAAGCGGATAATAAAAGTTGCCCCAAAACCGATTGCCGTCGCATAAGCCGCACCTGTGATGCC